>JBGSJY010000269.1:0-11990 GCA_041741515.1 Pirellulales bacterium
GACCTCCGAGTTCGCTGCCGTCGCCGCACGCCGGGCCGACGAGTTGCTCGACGAGCTGGTCGATGGTCCCGACAGCGAGGCGGCGGTCTACGACCGGCTGCTGGCCGAGGTGGAACGGCCCCTCTTTGAGCGCGCCATGGCGCGATTTGGCAACGAATGCGCGCCAGCGGCGAGGGCGCTGGGAATGCATCGCACGACGCTCAAACGGAAGTTGGACGACCTCGAGTTGTCGAGCTGAGCGACTCTTCGGTGGGTGCCGCGTCCCGCCAACAGCCGTGGCATGATCGAACTAGCGGGGCTGGAGCCAGATGAAATCGACGCCGAGCCGGACGTCTTCGCAACCCAGGTCGTCCAGCTTGAGTTCGACCACATGCGGTCCCTTGCTTAGTTCGATTAATTGCGACTCGGACGCCCGGAGCATGGCGCGCCGGACGGCGTGCAGATCCATCGCGCCCCCGGCTCCGCCGAAGCCGAAGGGCTTGCCGTCGAGCGTCGCGCTGGCCTTACCCGACTTGTCGTCGAGCGCCAGGCCGATGCGCACCTCGTACTTGCCCGCCTTTTCAACGGGGATCGTCAGCCGCAACGCGTCGCCGCCCTTCGCAGGGCGCCAAACCATTAGCTTGCCGCGGGACCAGAGTTCACCTTCTTCGATTTGGTGAACCTGGGAGGTGAGCGTCTCGGGTTCGAAGTACGTCGCCCCCGCCGAGGCATGGTGGGCGACCGGCGCCCACGGCCCGGGCAGACGCGGGCGACGGACGTCCTCGGCCGTGATCGTGACGTGGTCGTCATAGATCCCGGGCCTGCCGTAGTGGTACGCCTGACGGGCGTAGCTAAACTCCTCCACGGGGTGGTTGGAGAGCAACTCGAGGTAGAACGCGAGGTGGTCGTTGAACGGCTGGTCGTCGAGGAAGTGAAATCGGTAGTTGGCGACAAATCCGCGGTTGCCCGGCCCGTCGTTGCGGGGCTGGCCACAATACGGATACGCGAAGATGTCCTCGGAGCTCCAGGCGTAGTTGTAATAGTCCTCCGACCCGGTGCCGAACCACGACGGCGTCTTGTCGTCATCGACAAAAACCTTCTCATCGCCTTCGCCCCACCAGGTGCCCCCCTGATGCGTGCCGACAGCCGTGTTCATGATCAGTGACGTCGTGCCGACGTAGCGACCCGTCCCGCCGGCGACGAGGAACGGGATGTCCAGCGCCGGCGGCGTCGCGACGCTATGCGTCACGCGCCAGCGGGCATAGAAGTGCATGGACCGCTTGTCGTCCCACTCACGCGGCTTGATCGACGCCTCGCCTTTCACGCGTACCGTTTGGTCGCCAAAGTTGTGGAACTCGACAACCAAGGATTCTTTGAAGGGCATCAGAAAGCGGCTTGTCATCCCCCCGTCGTTCTTCACCGTGAACGGCAGCGACACGTAAGGGTTCACGTCGGGCGCCGCCGCAAAAAAATCGCCGACAGGCGACTGTACTTGGGCCTTCGACCAGCCGTCACAAGTGACGTTCATCACCGTCTGCCGCAGCGCGGCGCGCTCATCGGCGCCCTCGACGAGGAGCCGTAGTCGCTCGAGCGCGCCCGGCCCTTCGACGCGCAGGGGTTCGCTCCGCTCTCCCGGCGCGAGCTTGAGGTCAAACTCATGCGGCGTGGTGTCGGCCGCCAAGGCGGTCTTATCTGGATTAGCGAGCAGCCGGCACACTTCTTTGATCGTTTCGGCGTGCGTTCTCAGGTCGCCCGGCCGGAAAGTTGCGACTTTGACATCCGCCTCCAGGTACTTGCGGATTTGCACGTAGTAAAAGTGCAACTGCTTCGGGTCGCCGATCCACTCGATACGGCAGCGCTTGGCGAAAGGCATTGGGCAGTAGGCCGCGTCACGCTGGTAGAGCGTTCCTCGAAGCGTCTCGGGGTCGACGCCGCTGCCCGCCAGGAACGCCTCGTAGGGCCGATGGAAGAAGCCTTCGGCGGGGCCGTCGTAGACGGGCGCTCCTGCGCCGTCGAGGTAGACTCGGATCACGCCATTGATGTCGGCGGTCCAGGTGCGGACGATCGCGCCGGGACCCTCGATGTCCGCCACGAGATACCTGCCGACGCCGTCGGCGCCGGGCTCTTCGAGCACCTCTTCGAACGGTGGGATCGGCGCGCCGCCGAAGCCGTCAGAGTTCGCGAACCAATCCGGCCCTCCCGGGACGCTGCTCCGCCGGTCGTGTGAAGTGAACTGGATCGTCTTGTAGGCATGCTCGGGCGTCTCGCAGAGCCGCTCGAAGTCGACCATCTCACGCAAGAGGGTCGCTGTGGTCATCGTTTGGGCGGCTGAGAGGCTGGCGGAGAAGGCCAGCAAAGTCGATGCAAGGAGGAAGCGATCGGGCATGTTTCTCACAGGGGTCATGCCGCTTCCACGGGAAGGGCCAAGACGGCGGGTTTTAGAGGAGGTCGCCATCCTACTTGGTGACGGGAAGACTTGTGTCCGCATCGCCGAGCCCGTCACGCCAGGTGAGCGGCGCCAAGTAAACGCCGCCGCGGTCCCAACCCGCGCGGCTGACCCACCAATCGCCCTTGTTGTCGCGAACGACCTCAGCGGCGTGGGCAGGGAAATGACCGACGAGATTCTCAATCTTCCACTCGTACGGCGAGTCGCTGACGAACACATCCGTGCCGTCGTAGCCACCACGCGGGCCAATCAAGAGATAGAACTTGTCGCCACGCCGGACGACGAACGGCGACTCGGTCGGCCCGCCAAAAGTTCCGCTAGCCGGGTCGGTATAGACGACGCGCCGCTTGCTCCAGTGAAGGAGATCGTTGCTTTCGACGCAAGCGACGAGGTGGTTGCCGCCCTCGGGCTTAGCGTTGGCCGTGTAGTACATCAGCCACTTGCCGTCGTGCCGCAGGACGAAGGGGTCGCGGGCGTCGTAGCCGTCGATGACCATCGGGTTTTCCGGGTGGCGCGTCCATTTTTTCATGTCGGGCGAGGTCGCCAGGTGGATCTTGTACTTTGAGTGGTCGGCGTCGCCGGCGCAGTAGAACAGGTAGTAGACGCCCCCATGCTCAACGACGTGCGGCGCCCAGAGGTGCTCCTCACGCCAAGGCGCCTCGGAGGCGACGGTGAGTGCGAACGGCTGCTTTTCCCAAGGCTGCTGCAAGAGCATGTTAGCGGTGGCGTGGGCGAAATTGTTTTCGTCGGCAGGGTCGAGCGGCTCCTCGTGCGTGATGCCGAAGAGATGCCAAAGACCGTCATGGTCCTGGATGAAGCAGTGGTCATTTACGTACCATGCCTCGTCCTCGCCGACGCCCGGGTCGTAGATCTTCACAAACTCGCCGCTCTCGACGAGAGGCGCGGCCTTCTCCTCGGCCGCCTCGGCCGACTTAATCTGCGACATCTCGTCGGCGGTGAACCGCTCTTCGGCGACCGGTTCGGCCGTATGGCTCGCGACGCGCGCACTTGGCCGCGGCGCCGAGACGGGGATCACCAAGACCTCCTTGCCGTCGGCGTTGACCTCGATTTTGCCGCCGTACTTAAGCACCGTTTCCTTGGCGAGCTTCTCTGACACCCGCACAAGATCGTCGAACGTGTAGGGAGTGTGGCTGAAGCGCTTGTCGGTCCGCAGGGCGGAGGTGAACCGCTCGGGGATTGCCGCGTATCCCATCGTTGTGAACAGCACGCCCGCTGCGTTGGACGGGTTGCAGTCAGAATCCTGGCCGCAGCGCGTGGCGATGGTGATCGTTTGGTCGGGGTCGCGATCTCCGTACAGCATCCCTATGAGGATGTAGGCGCCGTTGAGCTTGACGTCGATGCAAAAGTGGCCCTCGCCGCCGGGCCCGCAGCAGAGGCCGTGAACATAGCCCGGGCTGGCGTGGTACTTGGCCTCGACCAGCCTCCAAACGGCTTCCCAATCATCGGGGTTCGCTTCGCGCCAGGCGACAACGTCGCGCACCATCTCGGCGTACTGGCTCTCGGCGGGGATGCTGCGCAGCGCGGCGGCAACGATTCGCTGCGGGTCGCTTTCGAAGAACGCTTCGGAGTACATCGCGCCGACGAACTGGCCCCCGTAGACTCCGTCGCCGTAGTTCATCATCCGGCCGAACTTCTCACCGAGATCGATAGCCGATTGCGGCAGCCCCGGCGCAATGAGGCCGCTGTAGTCGGCCTCGATCTGGTAGTCGATGTCGTCGCAGTGCTCGCTGTACGGCGGGCTCCCCGAGGCGGGGGGCGCCAGGCCACGGCGGAGGTTCGTGCGGCCGGCGTCGTTGGCGTGCCAGAGGGGATAACCGCTGTTGGCGAAGTCGATGCCCGCCTGGCGGATCGAACAGCCCAGTCCGTGCTGCTCGAGCGTGCGGAGGAACGTCATCTCGACGTAGAGGTCGTCTTGGTCGTACTGATTAATGGTCTCCGGCGTCCACGGGGGCATCTCGGCGACCGGAATGATCTTGCCGTTGAAGCGGAACTCGGTGAGAAAGCCCCAGCCGACCCCCGCCATCTGACCGATCCAGCCGGCTTTCATCTTGTCGATGTAGACCTCGAGCGGCAGGCGTCGCTCCTCGGCTCGAGCGTCCACAACGCCCGCGGCGAGGGCGATTAGGGCGAGCGTGAGCAGGAACGGTCGATGGAGCATCGCGGGCGAGGGGCTGATTGCGTGGGAAAAGCAGAAGAGAGGCTGTCGCTCGGCCGGCAGAGGTTGAGTGTCGCGGCTCATAGTATCCAATTGGGGGGACTCGCTGCGAATCGATTCTCGCCGCGCGCAGTCCCGCCCTAACAAGGCCTGCTCTGTCACGTTCTCAGCGGCCGCCGCGGGGGTGGCTGATTCTCTGCGAGGCGTCGCGTTGCCGATACAGCGTGGCGACGGGTCCTCGTCGAATCTGCTACCCGCTTGCTCTCCTAGACGTAGAATGCCCCACGGCAATAACGGACCACGGGAAGGGCAGGGGAATGGCTACACGCGACACCCTCGGCGGCGTCATCCATACGTACCAGAAGTACGACCCAATGCGGTTCCCGCCGCCGCGCGACGCCGGCGAGGGGCCCGACATGGTTTCCGCGGCATTCGAGCACGCCCTGATGTTCGGCGAGCGCCGCGAGCTCTCCGAGGAAGAGATGGCCAGGGCGATCCGGCTCGATCCCTCACAAATCGCCGGCCTCGGCCCGAGCATCGACGCCCTGCGGGCGATGCTGGAGGAGCGTAAGCGGAAGATTCTCGAGCGGTTCGAGACCCGCAAAGCGCGAAAGCGCGCTCACAAAGCCCTGCACGGCGCAGCCGCCGAGGTGAAGCCGCCCAGGGAGCACGCTGACCGGTTCCGCCAGGCGATCAAGACCGAGCAACTCCGAGACCTCGAGCGGCTTTGGTACGCCACGGGCGACGATAGCTCACCCTTCGCGCGCCAGCTCATCCAACTGCTGGAGCGGATGGGCGACAAGTACGAGGTCGAGGAGCTGATCGCCAAGTACGACTTCACCGGCGTCGAGTCGATGACCGTACCTCAGGCCCTCGAGGTAAAGGAAGAGCTCGAGAAGATCGACGAGCTACTGAAGCAGCTCGAAGAGGCCGCGAAAACCGCCCAGATCGGCCTGATCGACATGGACCTGCTGAGCGAATTCGCCGAGCCGGGCGATGTCGATGGCCTCTCGGCGCTCCAGCAGCAGGTCCAGGACTATCTGCGGGAAGTCGCGGAGCGGCAGGGACTGGAGCAATCCAAGCAAGGCGGGGCCTTCAAGCTCACGCCCAAAGCCCACCGCATCTTCCAGAACAAGCTGCTCCAACGCCTGTTCAGCGACCTCGAGGCGAGCCGCACCGGCCGCCATCAAGCTAACCTCACCGGCGAAGGGGCTGTCGAAACGCAACGCACCAGGCCGTACGAGTTCGGCGACTCGGTGGCGAACATGGACGTCGTGTCGAGCTTTACGAACGCCATTCTGAGGAGCCACGTCGAGCGTAGCGCCAAGTCGGAGGTGGGAAGTGGGAAGTCGGAACCCAACGAGTCCGACTCGAGCGGCAATAACGTACCCCTTCCGCCTTCGCCCTTCCGCCTCCGTTCCGACGACATCGTCGTCCACCATACGCGCAACACGCCCAAGGCGGCGACCTCCGTCGTCATGGATATGTCGGGGTCGATGCGGTACGACGGGCAGTACGTAAACGTCAAACGGATGGCCCTCGCGCTGCAGGGGTTATTGAGGACGGAGTTCCCAGGCGACTTCTTGTCGTTTGTCGAGTGCTACTCGTTCGGCAAGCCCGTTGAGCCGGGCAAGTTGCTCTCGCTGATGCCCAAGCCGGTGACGATCAACAACCCGGTGGTGCAGCTCCGCGCCGACATGAGTCGCGACGACATTTCTGAGCAGATGGTGCCGCCCCACTTCACGAACCTGCAGCACGGGTTGTCGATCGCCCGTCGGCAGCTCGCGGTCCAGGACACGCCCAATCGGCAAATCGTGTTGATTACCGACGGCTTACCGACGGCCCACTTTGAGGGGGAGACGCTCTACCTGCTCTACCCGCCCGACCCTCGCACCGAGGCGGCCACCCTGCGGGAGGGGATGCTCTGCGCGCGAGAGGGGATCACGATCAACCTCTTCCTGCTCCCCAGCTGGTCGCAAACCGAAGAGGATGTGCGGTTCGCGTACCGGCTTGCCGAGTCCACGCGCGGGCGGGTTTTCTTCACGGCGGGCCTCGATTTGGACCGCTACGTGGTCTGGGATTACGTTTCTCGCCGCCGAGAAGTGCTAGGCTGACCCGCTAATTCGGCCTTAGTCACTCGGGAGAAGGGGCGGTAAACTCTATCCAACCGGCCGTGGCCCCGCTGTCGAAAGGCCTGGCAAAGTCGTCGGAGCCGTGCGCAGAGACTGCTGCGGAACCCCGAGACGACGCAATGCGATCACAATACGCTAGCGGACGCAGCCGATACAGAAGCAGACGTTCAACCTTGTTGTTCCCCTTTGAGTCGTTCCCCACTGACGCCTCTCCCCCCGGAGTCGCTGTTCACATGCGCCTTGCTTTGCTGATTACCCCGAACTTGACCGTCCTGAATCGGGCCGCCCTAAACTTGGCCGCACTGACCGTTGCGCTGTCGGCCTTGGCCGCTGTCGCTGAGGCTGCGCCGAAGGCTGCTGAGGTTTTTCCTGCGGAGACGGTCGGCTTCGCAGCAGCGGACGACGCCACGGACCTTGCCGAACGGTGGGAGCGCACGCAGGCGGGCCAATTCACCTCCGACCCGACGATGAAGCCGTTTGTCGATCAGGTCCGGCGGCGCATGAGCGGTCAACTGGGGTCGTTGGAGCAGCGTCTCGGCGTAACGATTGACGACTTCCGCAACGCGGCTACGGGTGAGGTCGCCATTGGCGTCGTGAAGTCCAGCGTGAAGAACCAACGCGGCGCCCTCGCCGCCCTGGTTGACGCTTCGGGCCGCGACGCCGAGGCGGACGCGCTGCTGGCGAAGATCGACCAGCGTCTTACCCGGTGTGGCGCCAAGCGCACGGCCACAGGTGTTCTCACGGTCTACGTGCTGCCCCCCGATGAGAAGGCCAAGCTGGTTGAACGGACCGCCGCTGTCTTCCACGAGGAGGGCTACCTCGGCGTCGCCGAAGACCCGCAAGTAGCGTCGGACTTGCTATCGCGGCTCCGCGGCCAAAGAGCGGGCAAAGTGCTCGCCGACGTCGCTGCCTACAAAGAAACCCAGGCCCGCGCCCGCAAGGCCGCCGGCCGCTCGGAGACGCATTTGAGCTGGTACCTCGCGCCGTTCGAGTACCAAGCCGCCACCCGCGACGCCATTACTGAGGGGGTCCTGCCCGACAAGAAGGACGCCTTGGCGATCCTCGCCGAGCAGGGCTTCGACGCGATAACCGGCGTCGGCGGGCTAGTGAGCGTCGCGGCGACGCCCCACCGCGACTTTGTTCACCACACCTTTGTTTTCGCCCCTCCCAAGCCGGGGACCGCTGGCAAGCCGGCCGCCCAGCGGTACGAGGGTGGCATGCGGATGCTCGAGCTGCCCAACGCGGCGGAACGCCTGTCGGCCGATAACCCCCCGGTGGAAACGTGGGCGCCGCGGCAGGTAGCCACCTATAAGAGCATGCACGTGGACATCGAAAACGTCTTCGAACACCTCCCTTCGACCTTCGACGCCTTTGCCGGCTACAAGGGCGCCTTCCATAACGTGCTTGCCGGGCTAGAAAAGGACCCCTACGGCCCGAAAATCAACGTCAAGAGGGACATTCTTCCCCACCTCGGGACGCGAGCGGTCGTCATGACCGATTACACCTTGCCCATCTCGACCGAGTGTGAACGCTACCTCATCGTCCTCGATGTTAAGGACGAGGCGGCGCTCCGCACGCCGATCGACAAGTGGCTAAAGAGCGATGGCGCCGAGCTCAAAGAGCTCAACGGTGTCGCGTACTGGGAGATGATCCCCGAGGGCGAGGCGCTCGGTCACGACGACCTCGATCCGCTGGCGCCGCTCGGCGAGACGGCGCGTCCCGCGCAGGGCGAGCGGGATGAACGCGTCTTGCAACGCGCCGCGGTCTGCTTGCACGATGGCCGGCTCGCGATAGCATCGGACGCCGACTTCCTGCGACAAGCCCTTTTCGGCGTCAGCCCTGGCGAGTCTCTTGTCAGCAGCCCCGACATGCGGGCCACCATCAGCGCGCTGGCCGACATCGCCCCCGGCCAGCGAAGCGTCTGGACCTTCACCCGCAGCGACGAGGCGTTCCGCCCCACCTACGAGCTGGTGCGGGAAGGCAAGATGCCCAAATCGCAGACGTTCTTTGGCCGCCTCCTTAACCGAATGATGACGACCGAAGAGCAACGGGAAATCGGCGCCGAGCGTGAGCAGAAGGTGCACGGCGAAAGGCTGCCTTCCTTTGAGCTCGCCCGACGCTACTTCGGCCCCGCGGCCCGGAGCGTCCGCAGCGAGGACGACGGCTGGCTCATCAGTGGCGTGATCCTCAGCAAGGCCCCCGAAAGTGACCGCCCCGCCGCGTCGGTCGCGCGGAACGACCGCTGAGGCGACCGGCGCCCTTAGTCCGTAATCAGGGATCAGAATCAGGGACTAAAGCGAGGGAACTTCTTCACTCCCTCCTTAGTGCTTCCATATATCCTGAGCACTGACTACGGGCTACGGCTACGGACTACTGACTTTCGCCCAGTACGGCCGTTTGCGGTCGGCCCGGGTCCGGACGTCTTCTAGTAGCGTCTGCAGGTTGGGCGTGACCAGGTCGCCGCGTGGAACGAGGCGTTTGCCGTTGTGCTCAACCTCTAGCGGCTCGGCGAAATTGACCAGCTCGGGAGATAGCCAGACGGTCACCTTTTCGGCGCCGCTGAAGACTCCCAGCTTATTGCCGCTGTACTTGCGGCCGCGGATGGACGCCGCACGCACGCCGCGCGCGGGGGGCCACTGAGCGGGGGCCGTCATCGACTTTTCGGGGAGTCCGGTCGCCTCGATCCACCAGAAGAAATTGTCCCAAGGCCGCATCGTGAAGCACTCGAACTCTTCGGGCGGCGCGCCGCGGCGTTTGCGATCCATCCATTCGAAGGCGAGTTGGATGTCGTCCGACAGCGGGTCGTAGCCGCGGCCGCGGTACTCGACGACTGTGGCGTCGAAGCGGAGCCTCAGATAGTGGTCGAGTTCGCGGGCGTTGCGGGCGACTTTGTCGCCGTCGAGCTCGCCCATGACGACGCGCCACGGGACGTACTCGGCGTTTTTCCAGTACCAATCGCAATAGCGGTCGGCGACGCCCAGAAACGGCAGAACGCCCGCCCACAAGTCGGGGTGCGACAGCGTAAGGTCCCACGCCAGGTCCCCGCCGGCTCCGTGCCCGGTGATGAAAACGCGGTCGGGGTCGATCGAGATCCGCCGCATCGCGTCGCGGAGCGAGGCCAGCACCGCGGCGTGTTCCTCGACGGTGTAGCCGTAACGCAGTTGATCGCGCTGGGCCCACTCGACGGCGACGACGACGTAACCGCGACGCGTCGCCTGACCGACGCGACCTACTCCCTTGCGCGCGTCGCCCGCCCAGAAGTCCAGTTGACGTTCGGGCGATACCCCCAGGTCACCGAGCGTAACGATGGTGGGATAGCTGCGGAGCGGGTCGTACTCCGGCGGAAGTTGAACCACCCAATGGACTTCGCGGTCACCTAGCTGGACCGTCCTCTCGTAGAAGCCCTGCACGGCGTCAGCTGGCGCCTCGGCCTGCGTTTCGGATTCGACCGGGTCGATCAGCGGCAGCGGCGGCTCCATCCGGGCGATCAGCTCGGCGATTTTTGACACCTCGGCGCCCTCGGCGTCTTGCAGCGCTAAAAAGACCGAGTCGCGAACCTTCGCATCGCCTGTCGCCAAATAACGCCGCACGTTGTCGCGGATCCGCACCAGCTGCAGAGCTGCGGGCAGCGAATCGATCGCACTATTAGATCCCAAGAGCCAGCCGCTGATCGCCACCGCCGCCAATTCCTCGGCGCCCAGGGCGTTGCCGGTCGCCAGCTGCTGAAAAGCGGTCAAGCGGTCCTCGCTCGCCGAGCTGAGACGCTGCTTGATCTCGGTGACGATGCGCTCGGCAACCCTTTGGGCGGCGGGCTCCTGGAGCCCCGCGACGGTTCTTTCGAGGCGATCGATCAGGTCGGCGCGCAGGTCGCGCGTCAGGTCGTCGTTGTCAAGCAGTTCACGCACGCGTTGCAGCGTGTCCCCCGCGACCCCCTCGGCAGGGAATCGCTCGAGCAGCGCCCGAGCAAGCCCGTGCTGTCCGGCCGACTGGCGCAGTTCGATCTCCTCGAGCAGCGTCCGCGACGCGAGATCACGCAGCCGCCGCAGGTTGTCGTCGATGTCGGATGTCTCGATGCCCGCCCGCCCGGCAAAGTCGTCCCGGATGGTTTCAAGTTCGCGGGCCGCGTCACGGTAGCGCTCGGCTTGGAGATAAAGCCGCACGACCTGCATCCGCTGGTCGAAGTCCTCCTTCGCGATGCCGCTGTCGAGGATCCGGCTGAGCGTTTCGCGCGGCAGGCTGCTGGTCGCTAGACGCATGTCCCAGAGGAAACTGCGGGGCTCGGCCCGCAGACCCTGGACGCGTGTGTAGACGGGGGTCACTTCGGTCACCCCCTGGACGACCGAGATGCCGCCCTTGTCGCTCGGCAGATCGATGATCCGCCGGCCGTAGTCGTCGAACGGGGTGATCCTAGACGGCGCGCCGATCACGCCCAGCGACGCGCCCCGCTTCGCCTCGGGCTGCCAGACGCGGATCTTGACGGTGGGCTCCTCTCGCTGGTCGAGCACCTCGCGAACCGCCGTCTTGTGCAGGTAGGTCCGTCTCAGCCCGTCCTCCACAACGAGGATCGACTTCGGGTTCGTCCCCCCCGCCGCCACATTCGGGGCGAGCGGGTCCTCGGCGACGCCGCTGGTCTCGCCCAGTTCGCCGACGAGGATGCGGCCGTCCTTGAGCTGGATGGTCGCCGCCGGGCTGGCGACGGCGAAGGGAAGACAGGCGAAACCGGCGAGGCAAAATCGCCAAATTGCCGACCCCGCCGGCACGAGGTCAAAACGCAAGGTACGTTTCAGATGGGCCATAAAGTTTGCAGGCGCGCTGGCCCCACGTAGCAAAACGAGGCCTCGAAATCGTCGGGAGTCTTCCCCGTTCATTCTCAGGCGCGGCTCGTGGGGGTCAAACCTTTGGGCCCGGCTGTTCCGCATTCCATCGACTTCCGATTGTCCTTGCCGCCCCGACCGTCAAGTTCGCTACGACTGCCCGACTCCACCTGCCCCTGAGGACAAGTCCGATGCCCGAATCGCCATCGACCCACCCGCCGCAAAGGTCGTCCAGCAAGCGACACCAGTCGGCGTCGATCGTCGCCCCGCCGGCCGTCAGGGCGTCCGCGGCCCTCGCGTGGCTGGTTTCGGCGTTCTGCCTCCTCCGCGCAGCCACCCTCTGGTTCGGCGATGTCCGCGACTTCGCCGACGCGGTCTTCTTCCTCGGCATGGGGGGGGGCGCCGCGTACTTGGGGATGGCGTTGCCGCGACGCGTCGTCTCG
>JBGSJY010000270.1:0-6895 GCA_041741515.1 Pirellulales bacterium
GAATTACAGGCGTCCTTGTAAGGGCCATGCGTCCACCTCCGTGCTAGGAATGCTGCCGCCGCCCCGATCCCCACGGGACGCTTCACTCCCAGCTCTACGAAGCGATAATCAACTTCGATCGATTAGATGCGATTGCCCTGACCCGCTCGACTGCCTCGAAGAAAGCCGGATCGCATCGGCGAAGGTCGTTTACGCGAACGAGATACTGGCGCCCGTGCGGGCTGTCGTAGAAGGCCACGCCGAGTCGATGCCCGTGGTCACCGTGTCGCCGGAGTAACTTGAGACCGGCGGCAGATGGCGACACTCAGAGCGTGTCAGGCGGGGTGGCGGCTAGCGGAAGTGTGGTAGATCGGCCTGTAAAAGCCATAACTTCAACCGAGTCCATCGAAGCAAAATACCCTATTGGGACGGACCATTCGACGCCTTGAAACCGTGAAAGCCGTATCTAATCTGCCAGCTAAATCCTGATGATGTATCCGCGGTCAGCTCAAGGCCAACGCTTGCCCGAGGCAGACTAACTGAGGCATCGAAGCCTAATTTAGTTCCTAAGTTTGTAAATCCGCCAGAGACGCCGGCATTTAAGTCTAAAGAAAAGATTGCTGGGATGTCGTTGAAGTTTTTGCCGACTGATGCGGGCGGATATCTTAGCAGGGTGCGACTCCCTCCAACCCCGAGTTTAGACCTCTTTGAATCAATTGATTGTCGTTGAACATCCCAACCTAAGGTAAAGCTATACTCATTAACAGAATTGCTATCTCCATCTACCCGTAATTTTGCTCCAACCTTGAACAAATAGAAAGACTCTCCATTTTTAACCTCGTAGGAGGGCTCAAAACTAAGGGCTTTCACTGGAGAAAAAGTCGAATGGTCTTTGTGAAAGACCCCTCCATATCCGATGGAGCTATTTGATTCGGGGAATCCATACACTGAATAGACGGCTACCCCGAAATTTACAAACGACATGAATGCCCCTACGCCCTTTATAACGGCGCCCAATTGTTGTGTTCCGTAGTACAGTCGTGATGCGGTCGTCAAGACATTGCTAATACTCTGCACCGCCGTTAACTCCCCTAGCGAGAACAACCCTGTCGGGTCAACGTTGTTTGCAGGGTTGTTGTTGGCATACAGATAGCGATGAAGACTTAGCGGATCACGCAGCGAGCCGGGAAAGCTGTCACGACTTATAAAATTTCCTGTTCCTAAGCTGCGGTATCTTGCCCGCAAGTAGTCCAGCCCCAACCCGTTATCGCGTTGCTCGCCGGCGAAGAGGTAGCTATTTGCCGTGCCGCCCGTCTGGCTGAGCATTCGCCCAAACGCTTCGTAGTAGTAGTGGTCGGTAACGGCTCCTGATTGATCGGTGAGCGCGCGGGTGCTGCCCAATCCATCGACGTGGAAGTAGCTCTTGCCCCCGACGTCGCTAGTGCAGTTTTGCGAAATGAGGTCGTTTCCATAAACAAACTTCGCGAGGATCACGCCCCCCGGCGTGTACTCTTCAACGACCTGGGCGTAGGGCTGGACTGTATCAATTAGGTATCGCGTAGTCTCGCCGGCAACCGTCTGCTCTACGCGAACGCCGGCGGCGTCGTAGAGATTCTCGATCCGCTTCGTGCCGTCGGGCTTGGTGACGTCGGCCGCTGCGAGTCGGTTGTCGTAGTCCCAGTCGTAGAATGCGCGGTCAGTAGCGCTCGTGACCTTGGAAAGCGTGTTGCCATTAGCGTCGTACAGGTACTGGGTCGTCTGGCCGGCGAGCGTCTCCGCCAGCAGCCGGTCGTTGTCGTCGTAGCTGTACGTTGTGATCCCCTCAACCGAGTCGGACCGCGAACGGCGATTGCCGACGGGGTCATAAGCGTAGGTGATCGCACGATTGCCGTTCGCGCTGTCGGTTATCGTCTCACCTAGCAGCCGATAGACGGCGTCGTAGGCGTAATTGACCTGACGGACGTCGGCTCCATGAGTCTCGACCACGCGGGTACGATTTCCCGTCTTGTCCACCGTGTAGTCGAACCGATTAATTAACCCCGCCGAGCTTCGGTTCTCCAGCGCTTTTAGCCGTCCGACCTGATCGTAGCTGCGGTCTTCAAATGTGCCGTTGGGGAGCTCGGTGCGGATGAGGGCGCCTGCCGCATCGTACTGATAACGGGTCACGCCGGCGTCGGCGTCAGTGACTTCGGTCAGGCGATTCTGGACGTCGAATTCATAAGACGTCGTGCCGGAGGCGAGAACGATCGCGGTCCGGTTACCGGCCGGGTCGTACTGGTAGGCGATTGCCTTGCCATCGGGATCGGTGCGAGAGAGGAGTCGATCGCGGGCGTCGTACTCGTATTTGGTTTCGCCGCGCGCATCGACGACGGAGGATCGCTGGCCAGTCGGCGTGTAAGCGAACGTGACGCTCGTAAGGTCTGGGTACCTTTTTGCGACGAGTCGACCACGAGGGTCATACTCGTAGGTAATGGTATCGCCGTTGAAATCCGTCGTGCTGATGACGTTCCCAAGCGGGTCGTACTGGCTTGTCGACCGCTGCCCAAGGGGAAGCACCGTCGCGACTCGGCGGCGGAGACCGTCGTATTCGTACCGGGTGACGTGGGCATTCGCGTCGCTCTGCGAAATGGAATTCCCTGCTTCGTCGTAGGCGTATTCCGTGCGATTGCCGAGTGCGTCGACGACGGCGGTCAGCCGCCGCAGAGCGTCGTACTCGTACTGCGTCGTTCGATTCTCCTGATCGGTTCGCGCCACGAGCCGACCGGAAGCATCAAACGTGGAAATCGTCTTCCCGCCGTTGGCCAACAGAGTTTCCGTGAGCCGACCGGTCGTGTCGTAGAGGAATTGCGTCACGCGACCCAAAGGATCGGTTGAGGCAACCCGCCGTCCCGCCGCATCGTACTGGTCGACAAGCCGCGGGTTGTCGGCGAGGTTGGCCGGCGTGCCGTCAGCGAGGATCGTCGTCGTGAGCTGACCGACGGCGTCGTATTCGAAGCGGGTGGCGTTGCCAAGTTCGTCGAACTCGGCAATTACGCGGCCAGCGGCGTCGTACGCCGTCCGTGTACGCGGATTGTCGCTAGAATCACCAGGCGTCTCGTCAGGGTAAACCGTCGTCGTTCGTCGGCCGAGTCGGTCGTAGAGGAACTCAGTGCGGCGTCCTATCTCATCGATTGCAACCGTCACGCGGCCGGCATCATCGTAGTGAGTGCTGGTCCGCGGATTGTCGGCGTCGCCGACAGTGGCGTCGGGGTAGATCGTCTCGACGAGTTGCCCCAGGTTGTTGTAGACGAATTTTGTCGTGAATCCGCGGGCGTCGGTCGTAGCGATCCGGTTGCCGACGGCGTTGTACTCGTGGACGGTGACGCCTCCCTCTGCTTCGATCGTCCTGGTGACGCGTCCCGCGGCGTCGTATTCCGTGCGGGTGACTAGGGTTCGCACCCCCGTCGGCGTGGTTAGGGTGCTGCTCTCGCTCGTCTGGCGGCCGTTGGCGTCGTAGGTGTAGGTCGTTGCGTGGCCGAGGGCGTCGATCTGCCTTGTGACGCGACCGGCCCCATCGTATTCAAAGGTGGTCGTCCCCGAGCCGTCGGTGAGCGTCGTGAGGTTGCCCTGAGGATCGTAGGCAAAACTCGTTGACCCGCTCGCCTGCCCGCTGATCGAGGTGAGGTTGCCGACCGAGTCGTAGCTGTTGGTCGTGACGTTTCCCAGCGGATCGACGGTCGTCGTCACCTGGTTGTTGACGCCGTAAGTGAAGCGGGTGACCCGGCCGAGCGGATCGGTTGAAGTCAGACGGTTGCCGCGGCTGTCATAGGTATGGGTCGAGACATTGCCCAGCGGATCGGTCTCGGTGAGCATGTTGTTGTTGGCGTCGTAGGTCATCCGGGAAACGCCATTCGCCGCATCGACTTGCGTGACGACGTTGCCGCGGTCGTCGTATTCGTAAGTGGTCGGGTTTCCGAGCTGGTCGGTTGTCGTGTAAAGGGAGTTGGCCGTGTCGTAAGCTAGCTCGATCGCCTTGCCGGAGGCGTCGAGTAGTCGCCGGAGCCGACCGTCCTCGCCGTACTCGCTCCGAATCCCGTCCCGTCCGAGCGGATCGACCACCTTCTCGAGGTAGTGGGCCGGGTCGCTCTTGTACTCGTACCGGGTGCCGTTGCCAGTTCGATCGGTGACGCTGACTAGGTTCCCCGCCGCGTCATAGGCGTAGCGGATCTTGTCGCCCGAGGGGTCAACCACGGCCGTTATACGCCCGCGGGCGTCACGCTCGAAGGTGATCTGCGTCCCGCTGCTGGAGCGGATCGCCGCGTCGGTGAAGGTGAGTGTGTTGCCGTTCGGATCGGCGACTTGCTCCATATCCCCCGTGTCGCCGCCGATCGTGTAGACGATCCCTTCCTTGGTGGTGAGCGTGTAGAGTCCGTCGCCGAAGACCGAGTTGGCGGGGTTGTAGTTGCCGCCACCTGAGTAGCCCACGAACTCGCCTGCTCGGTCACCGTCGAGGCGGTAGAGTGGAAAGTCGGCGACCGAAAGAGTGCTGGTGACGCCCGGGTCTGGTTCGAACCGTGGCTGCCAGATCCCTAAGAACGAGCCGGCTAAGCCGGGCGCCGGCTGCGGGCGGAAGGTGAAACCCTCCCGCTGGCCGCCAGGAACCGTCGCGTAGACGCGGGCGCCGCTGTAGAACGCGTTGTAGATCCCGAGGTCGCGTTCAAGCTCGGTAGGCGCCGGCACGCTCGTCCGGAGGTCCGCGTCGCGGAACTCCATCCGCCAGCCGTACCCGAAGTCGTCTTGTTGATCGGCATTCAGGGTGTCGTAAGTCCGCCCGAGCACGATCGGGATCCCGGACACCGGCACCGTCAGGTCGGTGAACGACAGCGTGAAGTTGCCGAGCTTCAGGTCTCCGGCGACGCTGATTGGGGTCTCGATAGTCGACTCGTTGAGCCCCAAGTCTTGCGCAGTGAGCCGCAAGAGGTACGAGTCATTCGCCAGCAGTGACGGGTCGAGCCGCCCGAGCACGCCGTTGACGACCGGCGTGGCGCCGCGGGAGATCTCGTGGACAACGACGCCGTCGGTCCGCACTAGTTCCAGCACGTAGAATGCCAGGTCGGGGTCGTTAGCCGTTCCGATGACATCGATCGGGGCAGTGATTTCTGGCTCGGCGCCGTTCGTCGGGTCGACAGCCGGCGACGTGATCTCGACGTCCGGGGCGCCCGTGATGCTGTTATCGAAGACTTGCAGCGCCCGTGTCGTCCGGCCAACGTTTCCGGCCGCATCGGTCGCGGTAGCCACTAGCAGCAGCGGCCCGGGTACCGTCGCTATAACCGTCGCCACTCCCTGCGATGATAGCGTTGTCGGGACGCCGTTCACGGTGAGCGCCCGTCCGACCACGCCGATGTTGTCCGTCGCGATCACCTGCACTTGGAACGGCTCGCCTAACTGAGGCGGATCCAACGTAACGATCAGCGAAACAGTCGGCACATCAGCGTCGGCGGCAACGGTGATGGTGAACTCCTGCCGCGCTACCCCGCCGCGACCGTCGAGGACCTCGACGACCACCGTCACACCTCCAAGCTGGGCCGCGGTCGGCGTCCACTGGATGCGGCCGTTGGTCGTGTCGAGCGTCATCCCTGCCGGCGAGCTGACAAGCCGAATCGCCAGCCCATCGCCGTCGGGGTCGGTGGCCCGCACGTCGTATCGGTAGAGGGCGCCCGGCGTGGCGGCGATTGGGGGCGTGCTGGCGATCGTCGGCGGGCGGTTCTCATCGAGCACGGGCAGGTTGAAAGACTGCGTGCCGCGGGCGCCCGCCGGATCGGTCGCCGCGACGACGACTGGGTGGGACCCGCGCTGCGTTGCGGTTGGGGTCCACATGACCAACCCCGTCGCGGCGTCGATCGTCATCCCCGCCGGCGCTGTCAAAAGTGAAAAGACTGCGATGTCGCCGTCAGGTTCGGCCGCCGTCACTTGGTACTGGTAGGGAGTAACGACAGAAGCTGGACCGGTCGGCGTCGAAGTGATGACTGGCGCACCATTGGCCGCAGTCCCGTTGACCCCAATCCCGTACGACTGCGCTACGAACGCTCCGTGCACGTCGGTCGCTCGGACCGTCACCTGCTGGACGCCGAGCTGTGCCGCCGTCGGCGTCCAGCGAATCTGCCCGGTCGTTGGGTGGATCGTGAATCCGGCCGGAGCGGCGTCGAGCGAGAATGTCACCGCATCCCCCTCGGGATCGCTCGCCTGCACGCCGTAGACGTAGAGCTGTCCGACCACCCCCTGTGTCGGCGGGATTGAGGTGATCAGCGGCGGCCGGTTGGTGGTGCCGATAGAAACGCCGTAGGTCTGCGTCGTCGCCGCTCCTTGCGAATCGGTCGCCTGCAGCACGACCGTGGCGACGCCCGCTTGGTCGGCCGCCGGCGTCCAGCGAATCCGCCCCGTGGCGCCGTCGATCGACATCCCCCGCGGCGCCTGATCGAGGCTCCACAGAACCGTGTCGCCGTCCGGGTCGAATGCAACCGGATCGTAAGCGTACGGCGTCCCGGGCGTTCCCCCCTGCGGCGGGTTCGACGTGATCTGCGGCGCACCGTTGGTCGACTCGGTGACGACCGCGATCGAGTAGCTTTGCGTTGCGAAGCCCCCTCGGCCGTCCTCGGCCTGAAAAACCACGCTGCTGGGTCCGATTTGCGCCGCCGTCGGCGTCCAGCGGACCAGCCCCGTCGTCCCGTCGACCGCCATCCCCGCCGGACCGCTGGTGAGCAAGTACGACAGCGGGTCTCCGTTGGGGTCCTCGGCCGCCAGTTGGTAGCGATACTCCCGACCAAGCACGACCGTCTGCGGCGGCGTCGAGCGGATCGCGGGCGGGTCGTTCGTCGCCGTGGCGACCACCGGCAGGTCGAACGCTTGCCCCGTGACGCCGCCCCGGCCATCGCTCACC
>JBGSJY010000271.1:0-4212 GCA_041741515.1 Pirellulales bacterium
ACACCCCAGCGGCTCGCCGCTTAGCGCCGCCACCACCGCTAAAGCATCGGGCCCCGACACCCGCACCGCCCCCCGCTCGCTCGCGCCGCGTGCGGTGGCGAAGGCGATAATGGTGTCTTCGACGTCGGGCGTCACGATGCATCCCTCCGGTCGCTTACGCGTTCCGGCTCCCTGCGCGACGCGGGACTTGCCATCGGTTGGGTGGAGAGCCGGAAGCGTGAGCGCCCGGAGTATCGCGTCGCGTCGCTCAGCACTTGCTTAACCTTTACTTCCGCTTCTTCCCCTTCGCCCGCTTCGCGGCCGCCTTCGCTTTGGCCGCGCCATTGCTGCTTGAAAGCGACTTCACGGGGGTCGTCTTCGGGGCGATCACCGGCGTTTCACTCGGCTTGGGCTTGGGGAGCATCTTCCGCTCGGCGATGCCCCATAGGCTCGACGCGATAAAGTAGATGCACAAACCGCTGGGCACTTTGAAGAACATCAGCCCCATGAACAGCATCATGTACTTCATCATCTGCTGCT
Organism: Pirellulales bacterium; assembly: GCA_041741515.1. Taxonomy (GTDB): domain Bacteria; phylum Planctomycetota; class Planctomycetia; order Pirellulales; family Lacipirellulaceae; genus Botrimarina. Next base: position 520 of record JBGSJY010000271.1, read on the forward strand.
GCATCCGCATCTGATCGTTCGTCGGCTCCGGCATGAACAGCTTTTGCTGCAGCAGGAACAGCCCGACCGTCAGCAGCGGCAGCAGATTGAAGTACGGCCCGAAGCCGAGCAGGCCGACGCCGTTGTCCATCCACTGCGGCGTGTACGCCGACCAGTCGTAGAACATGTCCGGCGCGGCCAAGTTGCTGCAGAAACGGATCGCGTCGCTAATCAGCGGCGCCTGCCTTAGTTCGACGTCCACCGCCAGGGCGCGGTACAGGCCCATAAAGATCGGCAACTGGATGAACAGCGGCAGGCATCCCGCGGCCGGGTTGTAGCTGTGCTTGCGGAACAGCTCTTGCTGCGCCTGCGAGCGCTTCTGCATGTCGTCCTTGTAGCGCTCCGCGATTCGGTCGATCTCGGGCTTCAGCTCTTGCATCTTCACCATGTTCATCGCCGTCTGGCGGCTGATCGGGAACATGGCGCCGCGGACGCAGACCGTCAGCATGATGATCGCCAGGCCGTAGTTGCTGACAACGGCGTAGAACGTGTGCAGCAGCCACAGCATCGGCTTGGCGACCCAGCCGAACCAGCCGTAGTAGAGCACGTCGTGCAGCGAGTGGTCGGGGTCGTCGCCGGCGGCGTAGGCCCGGAGCAACTCGGGCAACTTCGGGCCGGCGAAAACCCGGTACTCATCGGTCACGCTGGCCGTCTCGCTGTCTGCGGCGCCGAGCGTGCTCGGCTCGCTTTCGAGCGCGACGGTCACGTTCTGCCAGCGGCTCTGTTCGCTCTTGGGGAGCTTTTCGGTCGCGAGCTCGGCGCGGACCTCGGCGGTGCGGACGTCGGTGAGTTTCGCCTTCTGCGGGATCAGGATCGACGCGAAGTACTGCGAATCGACGCCCGTGTAGGCCAGCGGCTTGCCCTGCCCCATCGGCTTGACATCGCCCTTGGCGACCGTCGTCGAGGCGAACTGCGTCAGCCGGTCATCGACAAACCGCACGACCACGTCGCGGAGGCCAAAGCTGCCCCAGTCGCCGAAGAAACTGCCGTCCCCTCGGCCGATCTTGTTGGCGAACCAAAAGCCCTCGATCGGCATGCCGTTTGGCCCCGCCAGCTCATAGGCGACGGTCTGCGGCTCGCTGCGGAGGTTGCGGACCTCGACCGAAAGGTCGAAGTGGTACGAGGGGTAAGCCCGGTTCTGCCGCTCCGCCTCGGGCGTCTCGACGACGGTGAAGCGCTTCACCACCTCCAGGCCGAGCTTTGGCAGCCGTTGACGGAGGGTGACGGCGTCGTCGCCGCGCTCGTCAACCGTCCACGGTTCTTCGATGAGTTCGCGGTTGGCTGCGGCGAGCGATGCATCGGCAACCCCGTTAACTGCCGTTAACCGCACGAGAAACGATGGCGCCGATCGGTAAACTTCCGCCAGCTCCGGCGAGTGGAGCCGGACGTTCTCCGCCTCGGGCCGCAGCAGGTCGAGCGGCTGGCGGCGGAGCGTCGCTGTCAGGTCGACCTCGTCGCCGTTGCGTTTTACCTTCAGCGAGAGCTTCTGACGCGGCTTGGCGCGGTCGAGCAATCGCAGCAAGTCGCGAGCGTCCGAGAGGGGCTGCTCCTTACTAGCGGGCGACGAGGAACGGGACGCGTTTATGAAGCCTTGGGTGAGAACGTCCCCGACTTGGAGCCCCGCCTCAGCCGCGGGCGTGCCGGGGCCGACGAAGTTCACCAGCGCGCCGCCGCCCTGGGCATCCGTGACCGCCAGCTGACCGAGATAACCGCTGCGGTCGTCGAGGTCGCGGTAGTTCTCACTGGAGAGCTCGACGCGGTCGATCCCCGCGCCGACGTTGTTGACCGTCAACAGCATCTTGTAGGCGCCGGTCGGATCGACCGAGCCCAGCGCGATGTGCTCGGCGTCCGCGGGGGCGTCGTCTTCGACGGAAACGGACGCGTCAGCCGGGAGGTCGGGTTCGGCCTCGGCGTCGGGCTTTTCGACCTGAGCGATCGGCGCGGCCGGGTCGGCCGGCTTTTCCTCGACCGGCGGCGGGGCGAACATGCTGTTCATCAGCATGAAGATCGCCATCGACATGACCAGGATCAGCAAAAACCGCTGATCCTGCGGCTGCTGGCCGCCACGGGGCGTTGGCCGGCGTTGTTGGATATCCATTCGCCTGAGTGGGTTTTCGTGGGTGCGCCGCTAAGCCGCGAGCAGCATGGCGCTCGCGGCTTAGCGGCGCGAGAACTCGCGACCGACCAGATGGTCGTTCGCCCGTCAGCGACCTTGCTTGATACGGTCGCCGAGGAAATTGTCGAGTTCTGGCGTCGCGTAAATCAGGTCGGCGGTCACGGCGATGTCGTACTCGACCCGGTGAAACGTGATGCGGTCGTCTTCTTGCACGACGTAGCAGGCCCGCGGGTCACCGTCCCGCGGCTGGCCGACCGACCCGACGTTCACCATGAACTTCTGGTCGTTGACCTCGAAGACGTAATTGGTCTCTTCGGGCGTGACGAAGTTGCGGCTCTCGGTGAAGACGCCCGGCACGTGCGTGTGCCCCTGGAAGCAGCCGTGCGGCACGAGGCTGAACAGCTTCTCCATCTTCTTTTGGTTGTAGATGTCCTCGGGGAAGACGTACTCGTTCACCGGGTTGCGAGCCGACCCGTGGACGAACAACCAGTCACCGTCGCGATGCACCCGCGGCAGACCGCCGAGGAAGTCCCAACGCTGATCGACCTGGTCGCGGTCCCCCTTGGACGATTCGAGCTGGTCGCGCGTCCAAAAGATGGCCCGCTCGGCGCCGCTGTTAAATCCCTCCGGATCGAACAGCGCGCCTTGGTCGTGGTTGCCCAGCAGGGCCACCTTGCAATTGGCCATCACCGCGTCCAGGCACTCGCACGGCTTCGGGCCGTAGCCAATGACGTCGCCGAGACAGAAAATCTCGTCGATCCCTTGCTCCTTGATGTGCGCAAGCACCGTCTCGAGAGCTTCGAGGTTGCCGTGGATGTCGCTGATGATGGCGCGTTTCAAGGCGGCGGCCCTCCCTAGTCAGGGGGTTGGGCTGGTAACGTGGTGCGACGGGACGAATCGGGGGCTCCGGGTCCGCTCCAGGGCGTTCCCACCCCCCAACACAGCGCCGCTGACCGTAATCCAGCGCTGCTGAAGCGTGGATGGCGGTCGCGTCTGGCCCGAGCAGCCCCCTTCGCGCGAAGCCAAAACACTAGACGGGGCTTCGACTTCGGTCAAGCCGGTCGTCTCGACTCACTCCCATTAAGATGCCAGATCCTACACCGTCCGACCAGCTTCCCGCCGCGACGCCCGCTCAGCCGGGGCGCTGGCTGGCGATCGAGACCTCGGGCCTTTACGGCTCGGTGGCCGCGGGGATCGTCAGCCATGAAGCCTGCGAAGTCGTCGTCGCGGCGCCCCTGCCGCGTACAGCCCGCTCCGCCCAGACTCTCGCGCCGACGATCCAGTCGCTGCTGGCCGACCTCGACTGGGCTCCCGGCGACCTGACGACGGTCGCCATCGCCGTGGGCCCCGGCTCTTTCACCGGCCTGCGGGTCGGCGTCACGATCGCCAAAACCCTCGCCTGGGCGACCGGCGCCGCAGCGATTGGCGTGGATACGCTCGACGCGCTGGCCCTCGCCGCGCCGTCTCCTCAGAACGCCTCGGGTCGCCTCTGGACGGTGCTCGACGCTCAGCGTGGCGAGCTGTTCGTCGCCGGCTTC
>JBGSJY010000272.1:0-1508 GCA_041741515.1 Pirellulales bacterium
GCCGAGTCGGTCGCCACCTACGGCGACGGGTCGCAACGCCGCGAAGCCCTGGCGACGCTCGTCGAAGTCGCGGGCGCAAGTCGCGACGACTTTGAGGCATCGGTAGCGGCCTGGTACGCCCTCGACCGGCTCGACGCGCTAGCGGCGCCCGTCCGGGACGAACTAGCAACGCTCGACACGACCAACCCCTTCCCCCGCCGCTCGCCCCGTTTTTCACGGATGGAAGAGCATCTCAGACAGCTCGCAAAGCGAACACTCCAGGGCATCGATGCGGCGTCGCAATGATCCGTACGAAATGGCGTGGGATCGACGCCACCATCTCAGGGAATGGAACCACGACGAGCACGAAGGACACGACGGCCCCCCTTTCGATTCAACAACGCCCCGGCGAGCAGGCCGTCGTGTCCTTCGTGTCCGTCGTGGTTCCTACTCTGTCTGGCTTGCAGCGGGAGCCTGACGGACACAAACTCCGCGAATCAACGCTTGACCTGATCGCGCATCATCCGTTTGGCCGCTTGTTGCGCGCCGGCCCAGTCACCGTCGCGGCACTGATCGCAGATGTTGGTAAGCCAGCCCGCTTCGCGCCGCGAGAGCTCGCCCGCCTCGACGGCCGCGGCAATCTTGGCCGTGACCTCATCGATGCGCTCGCTCCCCTGCCGATTGCTCAGCCCATACAGCACCTGCGCGTACCGGTAAGCCCCCGGGCTCACCTCCCCATACCCACACCCCACCACCAGCACCACCAAGCCAAGAGCCGACAGTCGACAGCCGAAAGCCACCCCTTTGCCGACAGCCGAAAGCCGAAAGCCGACAGCCCTTCTCTCAAAGTTCCTCATTCGATGTCTCCCCCTCGCCAATGCTGCTGTACTCGGCCCACAAGAAGAGGTTGACGTCTTCCGACACGAACCGCACCGACGCGTCCCCTAGCGCGACGTTGCCGCCGCCCGGGTGCTCGGCGAACATCTGCCCGACGTGCAGCGTCGGGAAGTTCACCGGGTGGATGATCGGTTGATCGTCGAGGTCGCGTTCGCCCCCCGACGGCCCGCCGTGCACCAGCACCAGCGTTGCCGCCGCGTCATCGCCGTTGCCGGGCGTCTTGAGTTTAGGGAGCGTCGTCGCCTGCGGGACAACGCCGACCCACGTCTTGTCGCTGAGCCGCGCCGAGTGCTCGCCGAAGAAGATCGTTTTGGAGAGCCCATCGCTGACGTCGGCGAAGCGCGTCCGCGAATTGCGGTAGAACGGACCGTCGGCGACCTTCGCCACGTCGCCGTTATGGGCGATTGTCGTTGTCGCGCCGGTGTAGATGTCGGTGAAGACGGTCGCCGTCGCGGCGCCGCCGCAGTCGCCCCAGCACGACTCCTGGCCGTGGCTGGCGACGTAGTGCGAACGGCCCACCTCGATCGGCCCGGCGCCCAGATCGACCGCATTGCCCGACGCGTCCGCAACGGCAAACGCCGACGCGTCTTCACCGACGCTCGGGCACAGGTAAGCCGCCACCGTCGCCCGCC
>JBGSJY010000273.1:0-12447 GCA_041741515.1 Pirellulales bacterium
GGCCGGCCGCTGCGCGCCGCGGTACCGCGGCAGCGACCCCCGCTCGACATTCGGCAGCGCCTCGTGCCGCTGCTCGTCTTCCGGCAGCAGCGCCTCGGCGATCCGGCGACACCCGGGGCAGCCGATCAGGTGAAGCTCAACGACGGCGTCGCTGTCGCGACCCGATGGGAAAGGGCCGGCCGTCAGGGCGATAAAAACACGATCGCATTCCATCGCGCAACTCCGAAGAGTAGGCGACACTCTGGTCCGTCACGCGGCCCCGTCATGGGGACGACGTAGCGCTAGAGCGTCGCGGCGACCGTTCCGCCAGCCGGCCGCTGGTGATCAACAGGAAAAGATTCAGACGAGGTGTGCGTCGAGCAGCTGATGCAGATTATTTCCTCACGCCGCTGCGCCGCTAGTGCATTTCCTGTTATGAAGGCCCGAAAAAGCCGGAGGACCCCACTCCCGCGGGGGAGCCGCCGCAGTGGGGGCAGCGGCGGTTGCCGCGACGCGCACCCCGCTTGTCAGCCGGCGAGCGCCGCTAGGGCCGCGAGCACCTGCTCGTCGTGGCCATCGACGCTGACGCGTTTCCAGACCTTCGCCACCTTGCCGTCGGCATCGATGAGGAACGTGCTGCGCTGAATTCCCATCGACTTCTTGCCGTACATGTTTTTCTCCCGCCAGGCGCCGTACTTTTCGGCTACCTTGTGGTCCGGGTCGGCCAAGAGCGGGAAGTTGAGCGTGTACTTGTCGCGGAACCTGCCGTGGCTGGCGACGTCGTCGGGGCTCACGCCGAGGACAACCGCTCCGCTTTTGGCGAGCTTCGACTGGGCGTCGCGGAACGCGCAGGCCTCCTTGGTGCATCCCGGGGTGTCGTCCGCGGGGTAAAAATAAAGCACCACCGGCCGGCCCTTCAGGTCGGCGAGGCGAACCTTCGACCCGTCGTCGGCTGTCAGGGTGAAGGCGGGCGCTTTGGCGCCGGCCTCGATCCACTCGGGGCCACTTCCGGTCGCCGTGTCTCGTTCGGTCGCCATCGCTTGGTGGGGGGCTGTGGGGCTGTCGAGATTGGGAAACTGCCGCGAACCGGCCCCGTCCTGTGAAGAACCGCCGATCCCTGCGCGAAGAGTGTAGGAATTCGCCGCCAAAAGGCCACCCGTGGCCTTTCCGGCATCGACGGGTTGGCCCGCCACGTCCGATCTTGAAGGCTAGAGGTATCGTTGCGGCTGGACCGCCCGGCGCCGGGGCGTCGCCCCTTGCCCAGGCGTCGATTACAATCAACCACCGACGAGGAGAATCGTCACCCATGCCTGCAAGCCTTTTGGAGCCTGCGATCAGCGACAAGCTCGAATCCGCGATAGCCGCCGCCGCCGTGATCGGCCGGGGCGCCTCGATTCCGCGGGGCGAGGCCACGAGCCTCGAATTGGCCCTCACCGCCGCGCGCGTAGCCGCCGACAACCGCGGTGAGGACATCACGGTCCTTGACCTCCGTGAGCTCACGCCGGTCTTCGACTACTTCGTCATCGCCACCGGCACCAATCGCCGGCAACTGCACGCGATCAGCGAAGAGATCGACCACCGCCTGGAGGACGAACTCGGCGAGCCCCGCATGGGCATCGAGGGCTACACCGAGAGCCGCTGGATCCTGCTCGACTACGGTTCGATCGTCGTCCACCTGTTCGACGCGGAGATGCGCGCCTTCTACGCGCTGGAGGACCTCTGGAACGACGCGGCCAAGGTCCAACTTCCGTGGGATGAGTCGGCTCCGTCTTAAGTCTCGCGCAGAAACGCGGAGTTCTTGGACTGGGACTGGGCGTTTTGTCTCACGCAAAGGCTAAAGACGTCAAGGAAAGTGAGGATTGGGATTGTGGGAGGCGTCTCCCACGCCGATTAGGGTATCCATTCCTCAGCGGCATGGTGCGCGAAATCGGCGTCGGAGACGCCTCCCACCGATTTCTTAATGCTTTGCCGTCTTCTTCGCGCCTTAGCGCCTTTGCGTGAGTCTTCTAACCACGCCCTCGGCGTCGGGAGCGTCCCTGCGCGAGACCTTGCGAGCCGCCAGACCAGCGGCCATTCTCTTGGCATGAACGCCCTCGCTGAGCTCCGCCGCCGTTTTACTGACGCCCTTGCTGGCCTCGTCGCCGACCCGACCAAGCTGTCGGAGATGGTCCTCCCCAGCCAGGACCCGAAGTTCGGCGACTACCAGGCCAACTCCGCGATGCCCCTGGGCAAGCAGATCGGCAAGGCCCCGCGCGACGTCGCGGCTCAACTCGTCGAGCGCCTAGCCGCGCAGGACGGGTTCGACGCGATGTGCGAACCGCCCGAGATCGCCGGCCCAGGGTTCATCAACCTGCGGCTCCGCGACGCGTGGCTAACCGAGCAACTCACTTCCGCCCTCGGGGACGAGCGTCTCGGCGTCGAGCCAACCGCGACGCCGCGCAAGTACGTCATCGACTACTCGAGCCCCAATGTCGCCAAGCCGATGCACGTCGGGCATATCCGCTCGACCGTCATCGGCGACGCGCTGGCGAATGTGCTGCGCATGCTCGGCAACGAGGTGATCACCGACAACCATATCGGCGACTGGGGCGCCCAGTTTGGCATGATCATCTATGGCTACAAGCATTTTCGTGATGAGGCCGCGCTCGAAGCGGCGCCCGTCGCCGAGCTGGGCCGGCTTTACAAGCTCGTGAACCAAATCGGCGACCACCAGGCGACCGTTGCGGAGACCCTGCCGTCGCTAGCGGAGAGGCTGGAAGCGGCCGAAGAACGCGTCGAGGACCTCAAAGCCGCCGGGCCCAGCGGCGACGCCAAAGAAGACAAGGCGATCGCCAAGAAGCTCCGACAGGCCGAAGGCGCCGTCGTCGAGTTGCGAAAAGAGATCGAAGCGACGGAGGCGAAGGTCGCGGCCTTCGAAGCGGACCCCGTACTCGCCGAGATCAGCCGCGAGCATCCCGCCATTGGCGTGTCGGCGCTGGCGGAGACAGCCAAGCTCCATGCTGGCGACGCCGAGAACGTCGGCCTCTGGAAGCGGTTCCTGCCCGCGTGCCTCGACGAGCTGCAACTGACGTACGACCGCCTCGGCGTGTCGTTCGATCACACGCTCGGCGAGAGCTTTTATCACGACCGCCTGGCGCCGGTCGTCGAGGACCTCAAGGCCAAGGGCCTTGCCCGCGAGTCAGACGGCGCGCAGTGCGTGTTCCTCGAAGGTTTCGACGCTCCGCTGATCGTGCAGAAGAAGGACGGCGCCTTCCTTTACGCGACGACCGACTTGGCGACCATCGAGTACCGCGCGAAGGAGTGGGCGCCCGACGCGGTGCTGTACGTCGTCGATCACCGCCAGTCGCTCCACTTTGCGCAGCTCGTCGCTGCCGCCAAGCTGTGGGGCTACGACCAAGAGTTGACGCACGTCTCGTTCGGGACGGTGCTCGGCGAAGACGGCCGACCCTACAAGACCCGCAGCGGCTCGGCCGTTGGCCTGATGGGGCTGCTCGACGAAGCGGTCGAACGCGCCCGGGCGGTCGCCGACAAGAGCAGCATCCTCGAGACCGACGCCGAGCGCGCCGAGGTCGCCGAACGGATCGGCATCGGCGCCATCAAGTACGCCGACCTCGCCCACAACCGCACCAGCGACTATGAATTTAATTACAACAAAATGCTCGCGATGACGGGCAACACGGCCGCCTACATGCAGTACAGCGTCGCGCGGGTGAAGAGTATTTTTGCGAAAGGCGGCGTCGATCCCGCGGCCCTCCGGTCTTCCGACGCGGAGCTGAGGCTGACCGAACCCGCCGAGCGCGCGCTGGGCATCGAGCTGCTACGCTTCAGCGAAGCCCTCGAGCGCGTGGCCGCCGAGTACCGCCCCCACTACCTGACGGGCTATCTGTTCGACGTCGCCGGCCGCTTCGCGGAGTTCTTCGAGCAGTGCCCCGTGCTGAAGGCCGAGGACGAAGCGACGAAGAAGAGCCGCCTGCTGCTGTGTGACCTCGTGGCGCGAACGCTAGAGACGGGCCTCGCGCTGCTGGGGATCAGGGTCGTGGAGCGGATGTAATCGGCGCCGCTAACGACTCCATGCGAGCCGGGAAGCGTCAGTTCCCGGAGGAATTCGACGTTTTTGCTGAGGGTCGATGGCGCTTCACTCCGGGAGCTGACGCTTCCCGGCTCGCATGAAGTGCTTCCCCAGTGGTTGGCCAGCCGTTTTGGTCTTTGTGATTCATTTGCTGAATCAGAATGCACGACCCAATATGGCGTTAGCCGATACCAGCGAAAGGATACGCCTATTGACCGAGGTTTAGGCATGGAACGCCGAGACGCTGGCGCCGCCGCCTGCTTCTGCTCGCAATGCGGGCGCCGCGCGCAGGGGAACTTCTGCTCCGGCTGTGGGCACTCGCTCACCGCCGCGGCGGACGACGTGAGCGATGTCGTTCTCACCGTCGAGTACCGCGACGAGGTCCGCTACGAGGTGATTGCTAGCGTCCCCGAAGTGCAGCAGCGGCTTGCCCGCGCGGCGGCGCAGGCGAGAAAGGGGCTGAGCGGCGAGCAGATCCTTTCGCTTGCCGAGAACCTCACGCCGGGCGTGCCGATGGAGAAACTCGCCGGGATTGTCCAGCCGCTGTACGCCTCGTGGGGTGTGAAGACGGGCAAGGATCGCAGCGACGTGATCGCCACGCCGGTGGGCGAGTCGATCGTACGCGTGCTGTGCTCGCTTGCCCGCCGCGGGCAGGAGGTGCTCGACGTCCGGCAGCACGACGACGGTTGCACCATTACCGCGACGCTGCCTTCGGACGTTTGGGCCCTGGCGGGGAAGATGATCGTCACCGTGCGCCGTGACGTCCGCGGCGCGCGGGTAGACGCCTCGACGTTGATCGAAGGCCAATGGTTCGACTGGGGGAAGAGTCGCAAGCGGCTTGAGTTGCTGCTCGGCGACGTCCGCACGGCGGCGTGAACGCCCGTGAAAGAGGCGAGCCGGGAGCGTCAGCGACCGGAGTGGAGCGGGTGCCCGGGATCTTCCACTTCCTCACACGGCGGAGGGGGATTGGTCGCTCGCGACGCCACCCGCGGCTAGCGCCGATGGCTCACTTTTCCTCGCTGAACAGCGACTTCTCGGCGATCTCCGCCAGCACCTTCGCCGGGATCTTGGTGACGCGGCGATCGTAGGTTAGCAGGCCGTTGATCTCGCCTTCGACGTCGGTCGTCTGCGTGTAGACGCCCGCCGCGATGCCCTTGCCGCGGAGCTCGCCGAGGATGCGTAGCGATTCGCGGTAGCGGTCGAGGTATTCGGCCTCGTCCTTGGGCAAGCCGCCGTAGCCCCAGTTGTGGCTGCCGGGGCGCCAGAGGTGGCCCTCGACGGGGAAGCCGTGGCCGCCGAACTCGCCGACGACCTTCACGAAGCCGTCGAAGCGGCCGTTAACGTCGCGGTCGAACGGGAAGTGTGGGTGCGGGTAGGCGTGCTCATCGACGATGTGGCCGGCGGGCCAGAAGTTGCCGCCGCTGGCGACGTTGACGATCCTCGTGGGATCACGCTTCACAAGCCACTCGCCTACCTCGACGGTGCGGTGCTGGCCCCACGCTTCGTTGAAGGGAACCCAGACGACGATCGACGGGTGGCTGTCCAGTTCGTCGATCATCCGCTCGAGCTCGAGCATCCACTGCGCGTGCCGCCCGTCGGGCCAGTCGGCGTCTTCGGGGTCTGGCGCGAGGCGCGTCCACTTGGGACTCGGGCCGCCGCTCACCTGGTCTTGCCAGAGCATCATGCCGAGGCGGTCGCAGTGGTAGTAGTAGCGGCGTGGCTCGACCTTGATGTGCTTGCGGATCATGTTGAAGCCCGCGTCGCGGAGGAACTCGACGTCCGAGAGCATCGCCTCGTCCGAGGGGGGCGTCAGCAGTCCGTCCGGCCACCAGCCCTGATCGAGCGGGCCCCAGTGGAAAATCGGCTCGCCGTTGAGCGTGAGGACGAGGTTGCCCTTCTTGTTCTTCGCTGTGCCGACGGTGCGGATGCCGGCGTACGACTTGACCTTATCGACGACCTTGCCGTCGGGCGCGGCCAGCGTCAATTCGACTTCATAGAGGTGCGGGCTCTTCGGCGACCAGAGCTTGGCGTCGGGGACGGTGAGTGTGACCTCGTCGCCGTTTGCCGAGTTCGTAGCGACTTCCTTGCCGTCCTCCAGCACGCGTGCGGTGAACTTGTAATCGCCGTCGCCCTGGACATCGGCCTTAATCTTGATCGTGCCGTCAGCGGCTTCGGTAGTCATGTCGAGGTCGGCGATCCACGCGGCATCGACTTCTTCGAGCCACACCGTCTGCCAGATGCCCGACACGCGCGTGTACCAGATGCCGCCCGGGTGGCGGACCTGCTTGCCGCGGAGCTGCCAGTCCTCGGTGGCGTCCACGACGCGAACCACCAGTTCGTTCTCGCCCGATCCCTTGTCCGATGAATGGAGCGCGTCAGTAACGTCGAACCAGAACGGGGTGTTCCCTCCGCGGTGCGTGCCAACCGACTTGCCGTTGACCCACACCTCGCAGGCGTAGTCGACGGCCTCGAAGTTCAGCAGCGTCCGCTTGCCATCGGTTTTCTTCGCGTCGAACGTGCGGCGGTACCACAGGGCCTCGTCGCTCTGCAACTCGCGTTTCACGCCGCCCAGGTACGACTCGAGGCAGAACGGCACGAGGATCTCGCCGTCCCACTTCTCGGGCGTGGTGACCGACTCGCTCGGCGTGACGGCGTAGGACCAATTGCCGTTGAGGTTGGTCCAGTCGCTACGCTCGAGCTGCGGGCGGGGGTACTCGGTCCACGCGTTGTCGGCGGTGACCCGCTCGCCCCAGGTGGTCGTCATGGGTTCCCGCCGTGGCTCATCGGCCAGCGAAGTGATGGCGGAGGCGAGGCACAGGACGAGGGCGAGAGTGTTCTTGAACATGGGGCCTATCGAACGAGATTCAGCAGAAAAGCGACTCGGAAGCCGGGCGAGCTAGTTACCGTAAATGGCCCCAAGAGGCCTCTACCTTAATCCGGAATCCAAGCAGAGTCTGTGGAAAAAGTCCCTGCGGGGCGTGGCGGAACCCTCCCCGCAGCGGGTACGGCGTCAATTGACCTTCCAGTAAACCTACTGCGTGAGTCGTTCGCGCAGCTCCGCCATCGAGATTCCCAGCTCCCGGGCGAGTGGGCCAAGCCGCTCCTCTTCGTCAACGCCGCCAGACAGCCCCATCTGATCCTCTAAATCGGCAGGACTAACGCCGAGGAGCGTCGCCGCCTCGCCGACCGTCATGCGGCCGCTGAGTTGCGAGTGGCTCTCCTGGTGACTTGTGGCTGTCACGCTTTCTGAGCGTCGATCCAGTCGGCGGGCCGCTTGCTGCCGGAACTCAATCGGCGCCACAAGCGGCGAAGCGAAGGTCAAGAGGACGGCGCCGGCGACGGCCATGCCGACGAGTTTGCGCCGCCGCTTGGTCGCTGTGTCCTGGCCCGACACGACGCACACAATCCACTTCCAGTGCAGGGCGAGATGCACCAGCAGAGTGGCGACCATCGCCATCGCGACCCAGGCGTGGAGGTCCCCCCACTGGTGACGATCGAGCGACCAGACCGTCGCCGAATGACCCGTGCCGGGGGGCAACCGCAACCAGATCAGCAGCCCCGTCGAGAGCAGCATCAGGGCCTCGACTGCCGCGAGGGCGTCAACGAGGCCGTTGAGATCGGTGCGTTTCATGGCTCGAGCCTCTTGTACGAGGTAGGGCGAGCCGACGGCGCGTGGCCCGTCAGCCCCTATCCTCTCGCGCAGCCGGATCACGTCCATGTGGCATACCGACGCGGCTCAAGCTCCGCAGGGGGCCAATCCGGCCGTCGCCCGCCGATTGCCCGGTTAGGCAGGGGGCCCGTAGACTATCGGGTTCGCTCGCTACCGCTCCAATCGCCACAACCCCGCTCCGCCTAAGATGTTCGACGCCCTCCAAGAGAACCTCGGCGCCGCGTTCAAGACGCTCCGCGGCCAGGGGAAGCTGACCGAGGGGAACATGCGCGACGGGCTGAAGCTCGTCGAAAAAGCCCTTTTGGAGGCCGACGTCAGCTACGACGTGGTCGGCGCCTTCATGAAGCGGGTCAGCGAGCAGGCCCTCGGCGAGAAGGTGCTGGGGGCCCTGCGACCCAGCGAGCAGGTGATGGGCATCGTCTATCAGGAACTGGTGAACCTGATGGGCCCGGTGGACCACTCGCTCCACCTCAAGGGGAAGGGCGAGGTCACCGTCCTGATGATGTGCGGCCTGCAGGGGTCGGGGAAAACCACCACCTGCGGCAAGCTCGGCAAGATGCTGAAGGCCAATGGCCGGCGACCGCTCCTCGTGGCGGCCGACCTCCAGCGCCCGGCGGCGATCGATCAGCTGCACGTCCTCGGTGAGCAGCTCGACATCCCCGTCTTCAGCGACCGCACCACGCAGGACCCCGTTAAGGTTACGGCCAATGCCGTCGAGCGGGCCAAGAAGCTCGAGGCGGACGTCGTCATCCTCGATACGGCCGGCCGGCTCCACATCGACGATGAGTTGATGGACCAGCTGAAGCGGATCGACCAGCGCTGCCACCCCGACCAGGTCTACTTGGTCGTCGACGGCATGACGGGCCAGGACGCCGTCAACAGCGCCAAGGCGTTCAACGACGCCCTGGAGCTCGACGGCGTCATCATGACCAAGCTCGACGGCGACGCCCGCGGCGGCGCGGCGATCAGCGTCAAAGAAGTGACCGGCGTCCCGCTCAAGTTCATGGGCACGGGCGAGCACCTCGAGAACCTCGAGCCCTTCCACCCCGAGCGGATGGCGGGTCGCATCCTCGGCCAGGGCGACATGATGTCGCTGGTCGAGAAGGCGCAGCAGGAGTTCGACGCCGATGAGGCCCGGCAGCTCGAAGAGCAGCTCGCCAAGGGCGAGTTCTCGCTCGACGATTTTCTGAAGCAGATGCAGCAGATCAAGCGGTTGGGTCCGCTGAAGAAGGTGCTGGGGATGCTCCCCGGCATGGGATCGCTGATGGGCCAGCTCGACGACCTCGACGCCGAGGGCGATCTCCGCCGGTTGCAGGGGATCATCCACTCGATGACGCCCAGCGAACGCCGCAAGCCCAAGCTGATCGACCAGAGCCGCCGCCGCCGCATCGCCGCCGGCGCTGGCGTCGAGCCGTCGGCCGTGAGCGACCTAGTCAAGCAGTTCGACACGATCGCCCCGATCATGACGGCCATGGCCGGCAAGGGCGTCGGTGACCGGATGAAGATGATGCGCCAGGTCCAGGCCGAGATGGCCGGCAATCCCACCGGCCTGATGAACAAAAAGAAGCAGTCTACCGGCAAGCGGCTGTCGACCAAGGACAAGGCCCAGGCCCTGAAAGAACGCCAAAAGCGGCTCAAACAGCTGAAAAAGCAGAAGAAAAAATAGAGCCGCGCAGCGACCCCTGGCGAGCCGGGAGACGTCGGTCCCCGGAGTGAAGCGCCACCGTCACAGGGGAAAGGGCAGGAGTCCTCCGGGAACGGACGTCTCCCGGCTCTGGGATTGCCCCGATTGCTCCCACCCCCAACAGGGGTTGTGCGATCGGCCCACCGGTCGCCATACTTGCGGATTCCCAGAACACCCATTGGCCACGGCAGTAGTCGAGCGAACCACGCTCCGGCGTGCCGCTGGCGCCGCAGGAGAAAGCGAACGTGGCAGTCGTCATCCGCATGAAGAAGATGGGCCGCGCCCACCGGCACTTCTTCCGTATTTGCGCCACCAGCAAGCGCGCCCCCCGTGACGGACGCGTCCTCGAAGAGCTCGGCACCTACGACCCGATGGTCCCCGACGCCGACGCCCGGGTGCAGCTCAAGAACGAGCGGGTCGATTACTGGATCGGAGTCGGCGCTCTGCCGTCCGAGAAGGTCGCCGTCCTGATCAAGAAGTACGGCACCAACGGCACGCATCTCGAAGCCCAAAAGGCGGCGCGCGAGAAGCTGGCGATGCCCTACGCCATCCCCGACGCCGGCGAGCCCGCCTCGCGGCCGAAGGCCGATGAGCCCGCAGCTGAGGTGACGGCCGGCGAAGAGACCGCAGCCGAGGCCCCGGCCCCCGCCGAAGCCGCTGCTACCGCTGAGTGAGAGTTGCAAGCTGAGAGTTACAAGCGAGAGCCGCGGAAGAGAGCCGCTCGCGGCTTAGCGGAGGAAAGGCGCCATGCGTTTCGACGTGCTGACGCTCTTCCCGGGGATTTTCTCCGGGTACCTCACGCAGAGCCTGCTCAAGCTGGCGATCGACCGCGGCCTGACCTCGGTCCACCTGCACAACCTGCGGGACTGGGCTGCGGGGAAGCACCGGCAAGTCGATGACAAACCCTTCGGCGGCGGCCCCGGCATGCTGCTGATGCCCGGCCCCGTGGTCGAGGCGGTCGAGGCGGTCCAAACGATTGATGGCGATAGCGGCTCACCAGTCGGGCCCGGTCGCCTCTTGCTGATGACCCCGCAAGGCCGCCGGCTCGACCAGCCGTTTGTCGAAGACTTGGCGACTTCCAGGCGAATCGTGATGCTGTGCGGCCGCTACGAGGGCTTCGACCAACGCGTCGTCGACCTGCTGCGGCCCGAAGAGGTGTCGATTGGCGACTACGTCCTTAACGGGGGCGAGGTCGCCGCGATGACGATCATCGACGCGGTCGTCCGGCTCGTGCCGGGCGTCCTCGGCGACGAGACAAGCAGCCAAGAAGACTCGTTCAGCCGCGCCGGCCGGACCCTTGAATACGCCCAGTACACGCGACCTCGCGAGTACCGTGGCCTCGAGGTCCCCGAGGTGCTGCTGAGCGGAAACCACCCCGAAATCGCCGCCTGGCGAGAGGCGAACGCCGCTCACCGCACGGCGGCGAGGCGGCTTGAGTCCTGAGGCTTGAGACTTGAGGGTTGTGCTGCTAGCCGAGGACGGCTGGCCTACCAACCCTCACGACTCAGGTCTCAGCGCTCCTTCGTGAAGCTTGAGAATTGAGGGCTGGCAGTGCTAGCCGAGGTCGGTCGGCCCACCAACCCTCACACCTCAAGTCTCAAGCCTCACCCCACCGATCCAAAGCGAACCAAGCCCGAACCCTACGGCCCCCCAACCGAAGCCAACCATGTCCCAAGCCCTCCTCGACATCGTCGAAAAGACCTCCCTCAAGACCGAGGACGTGCCGCAGTTCGAAGTCGGCGACACGGTCGACGTGCACACCCGGATCCTGGAAGGCAACAAGGAACGCATTCAGATCTTTACCGGCGTGGTGATCGCCCGCAGCGGCGCCGGCGTCAAGGAGATGTTCACGGTCCGCCGGATCGTCAACAACGAGGGCGTCGAGCGCAAGTTCCCCGTCCACTCGCCGCGGATCGCCAAGGTCGAAGTGACCCGCTCGGCCATCGTCCGCCGCGCGAAGCTCTACTACCTCCGCGACCGTGTCGGCAAGGCCACGCGCCTCCGCGAACGTCGCCGCGACGTGGCCAAGGGCTGAGCGGCGTAGCCGCTGGCTTTCAGCGATCAGCATTCAGCATTCAGCATTCAGCGATCAGCTTTCGGCCTCGGGGCTGAAAGCTGATCGCTTTTTTCTTATCCCTCTCCCCCTCGGGGGGAGACGTTAGGTGAGGGGGTAGACGTTCCCCACTAAACCGCAACCCTGCGCCGATCCATTCGCACAGCCGAGTTGCCCCACGGCTCCAAAAGCGATCAGCCGTCAGTTCCATGCCTTTAGCCCCAATCGCTGATCGCTGAAAGCAGACCGCTGACCGCTTTTTTCCTTTGTGCCCTTCGTGTCTTTGTGGTTCTACTTCTTGAACCATGAGTTGGTTCCGATCTCTTCTCCGCCCGCGACCGCTCGGCCCCGTTCCCTTAGGTCAACGCGGCGAGCGCTACGCCGCCCGCCTCCTCCGCCGTAGGGGCCACCGCGTCCTCCTCGCCGGCGAGCGCAACCGCTTCGGCGAGTTCGACCTCGTGACGATCGACGAGCGCACGCCCGAGCGGCGCCTGGTCTTCGTCGAAGTCAAAACACGCCGCAACGAACGCGCCGGCGCCCCCGCCGAAGCGGTCACCCCCGAGAAGCAGCGCCGCCTCACCCGCGCCGCCTGGTCGTTCCTCCGCCAGCACGACCTCGAAGACCACCCGCTACGCTTCGACGTGGTAGGGATCGTCTGGCCGGTGGAAGCTAAGCGGCCGGTGAAGGTGGTGCATATCGAAGGGGCGTTTTAGAGAAGACCTAGAGTGGCTGCTTCTGTTGGCGGATAGCGCCTAACTGCCCGTTTGGCCCTCCCGCCGACAGGTACACCCACCTACTCGGATGACGACTCCAGAGATGAGTGAACTCACCGGAGCAATGTCGACAAAATGCCAGGGCCAGCGCACACTAACTCGTTGCGAGATCAAGGACTTGCGAGAGGAAGTGGTTGTCCCAGCCGGCGATTTCGCGTTTGCCTTTGATGCTTTGCTTGGACGGATGGCGTTTGAGGAGGCTGATCGCCAGGCGGCGTA
>JBGSJY010000274.1:0-5655 GCA_041741515.1 Pirellulales bacterium
TCCGGGCCTGCGGCGGACGTTCGCTTGCGAAGCATGGCCGCGCATCGCGGGCGAAGGTTGGCGCGCCGCGCGCGAAGCCGCCGAGCGCCGCATCAAGCCAGCGCTCGAGGAACGCCTCTCCGCGACCGACATCAGCGAGGACGCGCTACGGATCGCTCGCCGCAGCGCCACGGCCGCCGGCGTCATCGATGACATCCACTTCCAGATCCGCAACTTCGCCGATCTCTCGAGCAAACGCGACTATGGCTGCCTCGTCACCAACCCGCCGTACGGCGAGCGGATCGGCGAGGCCGAAGAGGTCGAGAAGCTCTACCGATCGATGCCCACCGTGCTGCGGCGCTTGAAGACGTGGTCGCACTACTTGCTAGCGGCGAACCCTGAGTTCGAGAAGCTCGTCGGCCAAGGCGCCTCCAAACGCCGCAAGATTTTCAACGGCCGGATCGAGTGCGCCCTCTACGAGTTTCACGGACCGAAGAAGCCGAGGGACGGGGGGCGGGGGACGAGGGACGAGGCGAAGCTGGCAGACCTGCGAGATGCGACTGACGACGTCGGCGATGAGGGAGCGGAGTTGGCTACGCCATCCGAGCCCTCAAGCCTCAAGCCTCAAGCCTCACCGCCAAGAACGCCGCAAGCGTTCGGCGGCCTCCGGCCCGAGGCCGAGCGGCAGGCAACCGAGTTCGCCGCCCGGCTCGGCAAGCGCGCCCGGCACCTCCGCAAATGGCCCACGAAGCGCGGGATCAGTTGCTATCGGCTCTACGACCGTGACATCCCCGAGGTCCCCTTCGCGGTCGATCGTTACGAGGACGCCGTCGTCGTCGCCGAGTACGAGCGGCCGCACGAGCGGACGCCGGCCGAGCACGCCGATTGGCTCGACCTGATGCTCAAAACGCTCGCCAAGACACTCGAAATCCCCCGCGCCGAGGTCTTCCTCCGCACGCGCGAGCGCCAGCGCGGCGAAGCCCAGTACGAGCGGGTCGCCGAGGAGGGCGCCTTTCGCGTCGTCAGCGAGGGGGGACTGCGGTTCCGTGTCAACCTCTCGGACTACCTCGACACGGGCCTCTTCCTCGATCATCGAGTCACCCGCGGTTTGGTCGGTGAAGCCGCCGCCGGCAAGCGGGTGCTGAACCTGTTCGCGTACACCGGATCGTTCACCGTCTACGCCGCCGCAGGTGGCGCCGCGAAGACGGTGACGGTCGATCTTTCGCAGACGTACCTCGACTGGGCGGCCGAGAACCTGCGGCTCAACGGCTTCGAGCCGGGGATGACGCATTACCTCGCCCGCGCGGACAGCCGAGCCTATGTCGACAGCCTGCCGCGCGAGCCACTCTTCGACATCGTCGTGGTCGATCCGCCGACGTTCTCCAACTCGAAGCGCCTCGACGACGACTGGGACGTGCAGCGCGACGCCGTGCCTCTACTGAACGCGATCCGCAAGCGCCTCTCCGACGGCGGCGTCGTCTACTTCAGCACCAACTTCCGCCGCTTCAAGCTCGACGAGTCAGCGCTGACGGGCTACGCGGTGCGCGAAATCAGCAAGCAGACCGTGCCGGAGGATTTTCGGAACGAGCGTATCCATCGCTGCTGGCGGCTGACGGCGACGTAGCGCGCCGATTGTTAGTAAGGCTAGTAAGAGCCCTGCGACGCCGGGCTCAGGGACCGGAATGCCTTCGTTTGCAGCGGCCCTACTGTAGTTGTTTGCCCAGGTCTCGTATTGAGCGGCGCCAATAACGCCGCCATCGATGTCGTTAGGCAAGGTATCGGCAGGCATACCGACTAGATCGCGCCACACGGTGTAGTCCGCCGCATTGACGCTGCCGTCATCGTTGAAATCGCCAGCAGTGACGATCTGTGCCAGGATCGCGCGGTGCATTTGTGACGACAAGACATCGACGTTTCGGAACGAGGTTTCGTCAGTGGTGAACACGAACACTAAGCCGTGCGCTTCATCGACCCAAGAGTGCATCCCGCGGGCGCCCGCCGCAAGGTAGTCGACCGTTGGTCCCGCCATTCCGAGTTGGTCGAGCCAGACGCCGATGCCGTAACGGTTGTTGTCGGTGGGCGAGTTGGCAATCGGCTGGGCGTCGGTTGTCTGTCGCGTGATCATCTCAGCGACCGACGCCTCGCTGAGAACGCGCGTGCCTGTCGCTCGATCGACGCCGCCGTTGAAGAGCATGTCGGTGAAGCGCGCGAAGTCGGCCGCGGTGGTCTCGACTCCGCCGGCGACACGGGGATTGGTGTCGCTGGCGATGTAGAAGCTCGTATCAGTCATGCCCAGCGGTCCGGCAACACCCTCAGCGAAGAGGTCGATGTAGGTCTTGCCAGTCGCGACTTCCATCGCGGCGCCAACGGCCTGCATCGAGAGGCCGCCGTAGGCGAAGGCCGATCCCGGCGGGCCGTTATCGAGCGGCTGCTGGCTGACAAGGTAGCCTGCTTGACGGAGGGTGATGTTCGGCGCCGTCAGAATCAACGACGAAACGTCATCGCCTGGCAGCCCCGAGGTGTGCGAGAACGCTTGCCGAACGGTGATGTCGCTGTAGCCGGGCTTGTTGTACTCGGGTAGAAAATCGGCGAGGCGACTATCGAGCGAGAAGCCGCCGTCGCCCGACTCGGCCACGGCCATCACCAGGGCGCCGCTAAGGGTCTTTGTGGCGCTGTCGGCGCTAGCGACTTGACCGAGCGTCCAATTGCCAAACGCTTGGCGGTAGAGGGGCTGCCCGTCCTTCAAGAGAACGATTTCGAACCCTTCGACGGGCTGATCGACGCCGATCCCTACCAGCGCGCCCTCCGCCAATGACGTGAGCTCGCTAAAGTCCTGGGCCGAGGCCGACGTGCCAAACAGTGCTATCGAGACGACTAGGGCGATAGGACGCATCGAGGCGGTCTCGGACAACTAAAGTGGAACGTGCTGGACTACTCAACCCCGAGACACCGCTCGGGTTCCGCCAATTCCGAGCCATAGGCTTTCCACGTTACCAGTAGTCCGTGCTGACCTTTGCCAGGAGGTGTACTCGTCCTTTATGTTAGTAAGACCGCTGCTTATGCCCGAGAGGAAATACGTTGCGCCCTCAGCCCTTCATCGTCGTCACGGATGTGGAAGCGAGCAGTCGCTGGTACCAGAAGCTCCTCGGTTGCGCCAGCGGTCATGGCGGGGCGGAGTATGAGCGGCTTGTTGATGGTGAGCGGATCATCCTGCAGCTGCATTGCTTCGAGGAGGACCACCACCATGGGCCCATCGCTGATCGTGATGACAAACCTTATGGCAATGGCGTCCTGCTCTGGTTCGAGGTGGACGACTTCGACGCCGCTGAGCAACGAGCGGTAGAACTCGGCGCCCAGGTCGTGATCCCGCGGCGCCGCAATCCAGCTTCGGGCGCGTACGGTCCGAATCATTGGGAGCTTTGGATAAGGGACCTCGACGGTTACACCGTCGTGCTCGCCAGTCCTGATGGCTCGGCGGGATAGTTAGCTCCCGGAGTGCAGCGCGTTCAGCCTTCGCCACTTAGTATCGGCCAGCGGCGCCACGACCGCGAATCGACGTTGTGCGTGTCGATGTGAAAACTCGGCGCGAGGCGTTCGCGCTTCCACTGACTCGCGCGCCACAGGCGCCAGAAGCGGTCGGTCCAGGCGGCGAGTTGCGCGGCGTCGTACTGGGGGAACGCCTCGGCGAGGCGGCGAAGCGTTTCCTCGCGGGGCTCGAGCCGGGCGATCATCGACCGCTCGATCGCGTCGAGCACCGAGTACGGCATCAGGTCCGCTTCGTCCGTCTGATGGGTCGCCAGCGGCCGTAGTTCGGCGGTCGGTTGTTGGGCGTTGACGGCATGGAGAGCCGGCAGGGCGCCAACGCCCGCTGGGCCTTCGGACTCCATCCAGCGGAGCCACTCACGAATAAAAGCCTTGTCGACGCCGGCAATCGGGGCGAGGCCGCCGGCCGTGTCGCCGTCCATCGTGGCGTAACCGACCGACGCCTCACTGCGGTTGCCGGTCGTGATCAGCAGAGCGCTCTTCAGGTTAGCAAGCATCCAGACCCCCGGCGCGCGGACACGGGCCTGGATGTTTTGCAGCGCGATGTCGTCCGTCTCCCAGGTCAGCTCACGCCCAAGGGCCCCGGCGGCGAGCTGGGTGTAGCCGTCGACGAGCGGGTCGATTGTCCACTCAAAATGCTCGGCGCCGACAGCCGCGGCGACGGTCGCAGCAGCGTCGCGCGTCACGTCGGACGAGTTTCTGGTCGCTTGATAGACCGTTGTCAGCAAGCAATGGACCGCCGCCTGGACCTCCATCGCTTCGCCAAGCCCTGGCGTGCGCGGCAACCGCTGGGCGAGTCCCGCAAAGCCGACTTCTTTAACAACTCGCTTGACCATCAGCCAAACCAGCGCCGCACACGCGGCCGAGTCGGCGCCGCCGCTGAGGGAGATCACAAAGCCCTTGGCGCCGCTCTTTCGCAGGTAGTCGAGCAACCCCAACGGAGCCGCGCGGCTGAACTCTTCGAACTTGGAGAGCCGTTCACCGCGGAGCAGGGGCGTCAGCGTCTCGACGGAATCCGCTGCCCCGAGCGACCAACCGGTAACGATTCGGCCTTCGCCGGGACGGCCTTCGACTTCACTGTCGATGAGGCTCACCACATAGTCGCGGCACGAGAACGGCGGGGCGCCGGCCAGCAATTCCGCCTCGCCCTCAGCGGTTGCCCGAGCGAAGAAGGGGCCCCCGTCGAAAATCGCCCGGCCCGACTCGTTGCCGAGGAGGTTAGTGTAGAGGAAGAGGCCGTCGACGATCTTGGCGCCGTCCAGCGCGTGGCCGTCGCGGATCGTTTGCTTGCCAAAGGCGAAATGGCTGGCCGAGGGGTTGAGCACCACTGACACGCCGCGCTTCGCGTAGCGGTGGGCGGGACGCTCTTCGCCGACCCAAGCGTCGCGACAGATCTCGATGCCCAGGCCGACGCCGCCGAAGTCGAAGATCAATTCGCCGACGGGGATGGTCTCCCCATCGACTTCGACCGTCGTCCTCCCGCCCGCCGGCCAGGCTGTGAACCAGCGGGCTTCGTAGTGGAGGCCGTCGTTCGCAAGGTGCTGCTTGAGCGACATCCCCAGCAGCCGCCCGTCCACCAGCATCGCCTCGGCGTTGTAGAGCTTGCCGGCAATCTCCAGCGGCAGTCCCACCGTCACGGCGATCCCGCGGGTGTGCGGCTTGAGGTCCACCAGGGCCCGTAGCGCCCGCACACGGAGGTGCTCCGCGAAATAGAGGTCCTCGCAGCCATAGCCACAAAGGCACAGCTCGGGCAAGCAGACCAGCCGCGCGCCGGCGTCCCGCGCGGAGTCGATCGCGGCGACCACGCGCCGCAGATTCGCCTCCCAGTCGATCGGCGTCTGGTTGATGGCGACAGCGGCGAGGCGGATCGTGGGCATCGTAGGGTCCGCTGTGCGGACCGTTCATTGGACTGGGTAGTAAAACCCCTTTAGGCCACGGGGCCGAGAACTGCGGTCCGCACAGCGGACCCTACTTGAGTAATTCTAAACGCAGGAGGTTTAGCGCGTGTTTGGCGACCAGCGCGCGGTGGATCGACGCATGACCGACGAGCGTCACGAACTTGGCGGTCATATCCTGCGGCGTCGCCGCCGCGACCGCGACTCGGTCGCGGTTGGGCGATCCCGCCGGCCCGAC
>JBGSJY010000275.1:0-4088 GCA_041741515.1 Pirellulales bacterium
CATCGGCTGCGCAACGCCGGGGCACCTTGCTGCGTTGCGTGAGGCGGGCGGTTCGATCCGCGGCATCTTCGCGCAGCAGTCGATCCGCGAGATGACCCGCACCCAGCGCACGGCGCCGGAGGTGATGAAGGCCGCGGTCGACGCGCTGGAGGCGGCGAGCTTCACCGACGTCTGGTCCGCCGACGCCGACCACCTGAAGACCCCCGACGACGTCCGCGTCACGATGTCGGCCGGCTTCGTGTTCTTCACGCTCGACCCGTCGGGCGCGGTCGATCAACAGGCCGACAACTACTCGTCGAGCGAGCTCGCCGCGAAGTTCGAGCAGTGCAAGGACTCGGCGCCGTGGCTCGACGCGTACCGTGGCAAGAAGGTGAAGTTCGCCTCGGGCGCGATCGACTTCGATGAGCGGACGCTGATGCGCGCGGCGGTCAAGTACGGAAAGACCATCCAGGCGACCATCGAGCTGGCCCGCTTTGTCGCCGAGGAAGCGGCCCGGCAGGGCAAGCCCTTCGAGCTGGAGCTCTCCGTCGACGAGACCGACCAGCCCACCACGCCGGCCGAGCACTACCTGATCGCCGACCAGTTGCGCCACGCGGGCGTGGCGATCGTCAGCCTCGCCCCGCGCTTCGAGGGCGACTTCGAGAAGGGCGTCGATTACAAGGGTGACCTGGGGTCGCTCGAGAAGTCGCTCGGCTTTCACGCCGAGATCGCCAACGAGTTGGGCCCCTACAAGCTGTCGCTCCACTCGGGGTCGGACAAGGTCTCGATGTACCGCCTGCTGTCGCGGGCCACGAAGGGCCGCTTCCACGTGAAGACGGCCGGCACCAGCTATCTCGAAGCCCTACGGGTCGTCGCCCACTGCGACGAAGCGCTCTTTCGGCGGATCGTTGACTTCTCGCGCGGCTGCTACGACCGCGACAAAGCGACCTACCACGTTTCGGCGACGCTCGCCGACGCTCCGGCGCAAAGCGAGGTTGCGGAGGCGATCGAACTGGAGCGGCAGTACCTGGAGCGCTGGGAGGACGTCCCCGCGGGGGCCGGCTTCACCGCGCCGGGGCGGCAGATCCTGCACTGCACGTTCGGATCGGTGATGACCGACCCCGAGCTCGGCCCGGCGGTGAAGGGCGTGCTCGCGGGCAACCAATCGGCCTACGACGAGGTCCTGCGGGACCACTTCGTGAGGCACCTCGACCCACTGCGTGAGGGCGCGTAACGACGAAATCAAGGAACACTAATCTGCACTAATTACCACTAATCACGGCTAGAAAACTATTAGCGTTGAATAGCGTCGATTAGTGTTCCCAAGTTCACTTTCCGAGCAGAGTCTTTCCCTTTTTGAAGCCGCGGATTCAGGCGACGGTCCCAACTACTTCTCGCTGCTACTTTTCCACAATTTAGGCGACACAGGAGACGCATCACTATGCGGCTTATGGCTCATCCGTCGCGCGATACCCGCTCGAATGGTTTTACGCTTGTCGAGCTGCTGGTCGTGATCGCGATCATCGGCATCCTGGTGGCGCTGCTGCTGCCGGCGGTACAAGCCGCCCGCGAAGCGGCCCGGCGTACGCAGTGCGTCAACCACATGAAGCAGATCGGTCTGGCGGTGCAGAATTACCACGACACGACCAGTCAGCTTCCGCCGATGCGGATCGACGACCATCAAGCGACCTGGGGGGTGCTGATCCTGCCGTTCATGGAAGAGGGGGTCGTAGCGGATCTCTGGGACAACGCCCGCGGCTGCTTCTACGATCAGACGTATCAAGCCCGCACGGCCGTCATCCCGGGCTACTTCTGTCCGTCGCAAACACATGACACGCAAATCATCGAGCTCATCCCGGCCGACGGGCAGCACAGCCACTCTCGTACCGACCCGGCTACAGGAAGGCCTTGGGCGGGATCGATTGCCGACTATCGAAGCGTCTCAGGATCGAGCTGTCGTATTAACACACCGACGACCGCGATAAGTCGTGGAAACTACCAGGGCAACAACGCGATGTATGTCGATGGCGCCACTCCGCAGGCCCGGCGACCTGTCACGTACAAAACGGGGGCGGGGTCGAATGGCAGGCAGGTCGTATCCTTTACCGCCACGACATCCATGGCAAAAATCACCGACGGAACTAGTAAGACTTTGCTGGCTGGAGAGGTGTCACGATCCTCTTCCGAGGGCGTGCAAATCTTCAACGGCGACAGCTTGCCGGGCTACCCGATCGGGGAGTACCCCATCTATTCGGGAAGCGACCGGAGGTGCTTCTGCGAAAAGTGCAGCCTCCCCAAAGACGGCGGTGGCGACAGCGGGTTTGGCTCTGGCCATCCTGGTGTGGTTGTTTTCTCGATGTGCGACGGCAGCGTGCAGACCATTAGCCGTAGCGTCGATCCCGTTGTCATGGACAACGCCGCGACCCGGGCGGGCGGAGAATCGTACAGCTTCGACGGCACCGGCGTCTCCTGCCACAGCCCGACCGGACCGATTCTTTGATTCCGACGACGCCTGTTATACTGACTTCCTGGAGTGAACTGCTGAGCCCCGACCCCTTCGAGCCAAGCCCTTACCAACCAGGTGGGCGGTAAGAGACCTCGTCTCCGAAATCTTTTCACACCGTAGAGAGGGAGGATTATCCCGATGACAACCCTGTTTTTCGTAGTTAAGCGTTCGCTCGGCGTAACGGCAATCGCCGTCGCCTTGCTTTCCAGCCCCGCGTTGGCCGCCATTAGCTGGGACGGCGGAGGAAGTTCCAATTGGTGGTTCGATCCGGCCAATTGGAGCCAAGACTCATTCGGTTACTTGCCCCCGGGGCAAGACAGTAGCGGCTCGATCGTTGCTACCGACGCGCAAATCAACATCGGCACTACCGGCGCGTGGAACGTCACCGGCGAAGGCGTCGTCTACGACCCCGACAACGACCCCTTCTACGCCGCCGCCGCCAGCGGGACCTTTCCCACGGGCTCGCCAATCGCCGGCTTTATTGGGAGTGACTACGGTCCTCAGCACCTCTTCCGCCTTTACCTTTCGCGCAACACAACCAACCAGAACCTCCTGACGATTAAGAGCGGCGATCTCGCCATCGCATCGACGACGATCATCGGTCGGTCGGGCAGCACGGCGTCAGCGCAGAATGAAGGCCGGATCGTCCAGCTGGGTGGACGCTTGCGGCTACCGAACACGAACCTCGATATTGGCGAGACCGAATCGAGCGGATGGGGTAACGGAGTCTACGATTACCAAGGCGGCACCCTCGAAGTCGCTCTCGAAGGGGGGACCGGCATTCGCTTTGCCCACGGGAACGCCGCCGCCGGCCGCGGTCCCTCGGGCGTCAACCGCTTCGTCATCGGCAACGGCGAGGCGGGCCACATCCGCACCTGGGACTTCAGCAACATCTCGTACCGAGGAACGGCTGACGGCGTCTTCACCGAAGGCCAGGACCCCAACGGCGTCGATCGTGGCGTGGCGATCAATGAATTCCAGTTCAGCAACGGCGGGACCCGGCCCGTCCAGGTGGCCCGTAATCTTACTCTCAACAACGGCATCGAGCCCACGACGGGCGGCATCCTTTCAACGCGGCTCGAACTGACGCTGATGGAAGCTCCGATGGTTGACGGCAGTGGTGTTCCGATCGATCTCGGCCTGTTCGATGTCAACTTCGACATCGGGTTGGGCGACAACAGCGGCGTCATCAACGGGTTTGGCGACACCAACGGCGACGCGGTCGTCAACGGCGCGGATCAGATCTACGCCAACGCTGACGGCTCGGCCCTCTACGCGGAAGGCGCCACGGTGTCCGCCATGTTCGGCAGCACCCGCTACGACTGGTCGATCTCGTACACCGGCGACATCACCTGGAGCGACGCCGACAACAGCGTCATCGCCGGGATCGCCGGGCCGGGGTCCGGGACCGACGTGGTGCTGATCGGCCTCGGGTCGGAAGTCGTTGGTCTCGACGGCGACTACAACGGTGACGGCTTCGTCAACGCCGCCGACTACACCGTCTGGCGTGACGGCAACTCGCCCGACGACACGCAAGCTGGCTACAACCTGTGGGCATCCAACTACGGCGCCGGCTCGCCGCCGGCGCCCGCGGCGGCGATCC
>JBGSJY010000276.1:0-7256 GCA_041741515.1 Pirellulales bacterium
CCGTGGCGAGCAACCTGCCGAGCTTCGTCCGCATCGGCCGCGTCGGCAACGCGGGCGGCGCCGGGATGCTCGGCGTCGAGTTCGACCCGCTGATGGTGGACGACCCGACACAGCCGCCCCGCAACGCCAGGCCCGCGTCGAGCGTCGCCCGCTTCGAGCGGCGGCTGGGCCTCTTGCGCCGGCTCGAGAGTGACTTCGGCGGCGCGGAGGGGGCGGACATCGTCGCGGACCACCACCAGCTCATCGACGCCGCCAGCCAGATGATCCTTTCGCCCGAGATGCAGGCCTTCGATATCTCGCAAGAACCCGCCGCCATGCGAGCGAGCTACGGCGAGGGCCGCTTCGCGAGCGGTTGTCTGCTGGCGCGGCGGCTCTTGGAGTCGGGCGTCACGTTCGTCGAGGTCACGCTCGGCGGCTGGGACACCCACGACGACAACCACGCCCGCACCCAAGAGCTGTGCGGCGAGTTCGACAGGCCGGCTGCTCGGCTGATCGCCGATCTCAAGCAACGCGGGATGCTCGACTCGACCCTGGTCATTTGGATGGGCGAGTTCGGCCGCACGCCCCGCATCAACGGCCGCGGCGGCCGAGACCACTACCCAAAGGCCTTCAGCGCATGGCTCGCCGGCTGTGGCGTGCAGGGCGGGCAAGTCATCGGAGCCACTAGCGCAACCGGCGCTGAGGTCATCGACCGCCCCCTCTCGCCGCAAGACCTGTTCCAGTCGATCTACCACGCACTGGACATCGACCCCGCGCACGAGAACACCACCAGCACCGGCCGCCCGGTCAAACTGGTCGACGGCGGCGCGGTGATCGAAGGGCTGTTCGCATCGGTTTGAGGTAGCCCTGCGGGCTTGTGAGGCGTGAGGAATGAGGGTTTCGGCCTGCCGTGCAACCCTCATGCCTCGAGCCTCACAAGCCCGCAGGGCTACCTCAAAGCCCGAGGTCCACGAACCCGCGGTCTTGCAGCCGCGTCAGCAGCCGAGCTAAATCGACCGCCTTGGCGACTTCGAGTTTGGCGAACG
Source organism: Pirellulales bacterium (assembly GCA_041741515.1). Lineage (GTDB taxonomy): Bacteria > Planctomycetota > Planctomycetia > Pirellulales > Lacipirellulaceae > Botrimarina. The sequence continues at coordinate 1,026 of JBGSJY010000276.1, forward strand.
CCTTCTGCTTCCGCAGCTCGACGCCCCGCGTGGTCATGTTGAGTCGCTCCCCTAGTTCGCGGCTGCTGACGCCCAGCGCGGTCTGGCGGCACAGCTCTTGGTCTCGGTCCGACAGCTCGCGGAACCTCGCGCAGGCCGTGGCCAAGTCGAGATGGCGACTCACGGCGGCGCCGTCATCCTGCTTCTCCAGGCGGATGACGCCCAGCAGCGCGACGCCCGGCGCGCCGAGCGACTGGAGCGAACGCTTGTGCGTCAGCATCTTGTAAATCACTCCGTCGGGGCCGGGGCTGGTGTGCTCGCACTCGACATAGCGGCACCCGCCGAAGAGCAGCGCGTCCTGCTTCTCGCTCAGCGAGACCACCCGCGGATCGAGGAAGGCGCTGGCGCTGCGTCCCACGGGCGAGGCCTGCTGGGAGAACAGCCGGCGGTGCGCCTTGTTGCTGAAGACGCAAACGCCGTCCGCGTTCTTGATGAACACACACTCCTCGTACTCCGACAACGCCGAGAAATCGTGCTCGCCGTCGCTCCCGTGAGCGCGGAGGGCGCCTTCGATCTCGTTGGCGATCAACTGGACCGGCCGTGGCGCCGCCGAAGGGGCGGCGCCGTTGCTAAACGCCGCCTCAGACGCCTTGGGTTCTTCTTCGGGAGACAAACCTGCCACTTCCTGTCTAGCGTTCCGACATGGAGGAGACCGTGGAGAGGTCCTCGGGGTCGGCCTTCCGACCGGCGGCGCTTCTTCCACTAGGAACCCCCCCTTTTAGTGGGTGCTTGGGGTAGAGAAGCACGTCGGCGGCTCCGCCCTGGCGTTTTCGGCCGGTTCTACTTCGATGCTGCTGGCGCCGCAACACGCCGCACTGCGCACTTTTGCTCGCATCACGCGGGCGGCCCGCCGCAAACCCACACAAGCTATGGGTTTATGGTCATCCAGGTCCAGAAGAACCCACAAGTATTTTTGGCGATTTATCGAATTCCTGTCGCCTTCCCTGCTTTTCCAATACCAAATCGGGGGATGGAGTTACGCACTCCGTCCGCGCCTTCGGAGTCCTCGGAGCGCGACTCCTCCCGCGCAAACCCCCGCGCAAACCCGGCGTAGGGGACAGCCGGCCGCCCGGTCCTCGTTCGATTAGACGTCGAGGTTCTTCACGTCCAGGGCGTGCTTCTGGATGAACTCGCGGCGGGGCTCGACTTGGTCTCCCATCAGCACCCGGAACAGCTCGTCCGCCGCGGCGGCGTCCTCCATCGTGACCCGCAGCAGGGTCCGGGCGGCCGGGTCGAGCGTCGTGTCGCGGAGCTCTTCGGCGTTCATTTCGCCGAGGCCCTTGAAGCGGATGATCTGCAGGCCCTTTTCGCCGGCGGCGCGGATCGCGGCCGGTAGGCCCCGCAAGTCGTCGAGGCCCGACTCGGATTCGCCGCGGCGGATCACAAAGCGGCTGTTCTCCTCGCCGGTGCGTTCCTGGGGGATCAGCGCGTCGATCTCGAAGCCCATCTTCGACAGTTCGCCCAGCAGCGTGTTGATCGTCCGCACCTCGTGCAACTCGACGACCCGCAGCCGCCGCTTAGCCGCCTCGGCGGCGCCGTTCAATTCGCCCTTCTGCGCCGTCTCGACGTCCTGGAGGCTGATCGCCGCCGCGCCGAACTCGACGACGATCTCGTCCTCCGAGGCCTGCTGCTTCTCGGCGATGTAGGCGTCGACCTCTTGCCGTAAGGTGAACCAGTGCTCCTCGAACCCGAAGAAGACGTGGTACACGGGCAGCTTACCGGTCGCCGGGTCTTGCCGTTCGGCGTGCATCTTCAGCGACACGCCGCGGCGTTCGAGTTGCAGCAGCGCGTCCTCCAACGCCGCGAGTTGCCGCACAAGCGCGCCCATCGAGTCGCCATCGATCCGCACGCCCTCGGCCGACTCGAGCACGCTCTCGCCCAGCCCCAAGTCCAAGAGCTCCATGCGCATCTCTTCCTCGGTCTGCACGTAGCGCGCGGGGTTCTTGCCCCGGCGGACGCGGAACAGGGGCGGCTGGGCGACATAGACGTGGCCGCGGGCCACCAGGTCGTACATCTGGCGGTAGAAGAATGTCAGCAGCAGCGTGCGGATGTGCGAACCGTCAACGTCGGCGTCGGTCATGATGATCACACGGCCGTAACGGCGCTTCGTGATGTCCTGCTCGGCGCCGATCCCCGCGCCGATCGCGGCGATCATGCTGCGGATTTCTTCGTTGGCGAGGACCTTGTCTTCGCGGCTCTTGTAGGCGTTGATGATCTTGCCCCGCAGCGGCAGGATCGCCTGGAACTCGCGTCGCCGGCCCCCCTCGGCCGGGCCGCCGGCCGAATCACCCTCCACGAGGTACAGCTCGCACTTGTCGACAACCTTGCTCGAGCAGTCGCGGAGCTTACCCGGCAATGACCCACCCCCCAGCGCGCCCTTGCGCTCGCGGATGAGCTGCCGCGCCTTGCGGGCCGACTCGCGGGCCTCGGCGGCGACCATGCCTTTGCGAAGGATGGCCTTGGCCGTTTTCGGGTTTTCTTCGAGGTGCTTCTGCAGGTACTCGCCGAATAGCGTGTTGACGATTCCTTCGACCTCGCCGTTGCCGAGCTTGGTCTTAGTCTGTCCCTCAAACTGCGGGTGGGGCACGCGGCAAGAGATCACTGCCGTGAGGCCTTCGCGGAAGTCCTCGCCGGTGGGGGTGAGGTCCTTGAACATCCCCTCCTTCTTGCCGTAGTTGTTCAGCGTGCGCGTAAGCGCGGCGCGGAAGCCGCTGAGGTGCGTGCCGCCCTCGTGGGTGTTGATGTTGTTCACGTAGGTGTGGACGTTCTCGGTGTACTCGCCCGAGTACTGCAGCGCGACTTCGAGCTCGACGCCGTCCTGCTCGCCGTTGACGTAGAGCACCTCGGGATGGACCTGATCGCTGGCCCGGTTGAGGTGGACGACGAACTCGCGGATCCCGTCCTCGTATTGGAAGGTTTCCGACTCGTTGGTGCGACCGTCGGTGATGGTGATCCGCACGCCCCTGTTGAGGAACGCCAGCTCTTGCAGGCGCTTGACAAGCGTCGCGTAGCTGTACTTGGTGACCTGGAAGATCTGCGGGTCGGCCTTGAAGGTCGTTTTGGTGCCGTTCTTATCGCTCTTGCCGATCCGCTTCACCGGGCCCTTGGGGACGCCGCGCTCGTACTCTTGATGGTGGACGCCGCCGTCGCGGAAGACCTCGACGTCGGCCCACTCAGACAAGAAGTTCACGACCGTCACACCGACGCCGTGCAGGCCGCCCGAGGTCTGGTACGCCCCTTTGGTGAACTTGCCGCCGAACTTGAGGACCGTCATCACCCCCTCGAGGGTGCTGACATCCCGCTCCATTTGTTCGGAGAGTTGCGTGTGACGCTCGACGGGGATGCCGCGACCGTTGTCCTCGACCGTGACCGAGTCGTCCGGGTTGATGGTGACCGACACGTCGGTCGCGAAGCCGGCCATCGCCTCGTCGATCGAGTTATCGACGACCTCGTACACCAAGTGGTGCAGGCCACGGACGGTGGTGTCGCCGATGTACATGCTGGGCCGCTCGCGCACGTGCTCCAGGTCGGAGAGGTGCTCGAGGTCGCCTTCGCCGTATTCTTTGTTGGACTCGATCGCCATGCTGTCTTTTCGTTTAGCCGTTTGGGTGGCTGGGGTTCTCTTTTGAAGGAGATGAGGGGGATGTTGGTGATAGGGGGGATAAAGTGTTTTCTGTAGGAGGCGTCTCCGACAATTGGCGTCTTAGCTAATGCGTCCGACTTTAAATCTGAGGGCCGTAATCTTGGAATCGGGCAGTGCTGTTTGGGTCGCCGCGAGCAAGGCGGGCCGGTGAAAGTTGATCTCTTGCATCACCACATGATTGGCGACCATCACCTCCAGAATGCCGCGTTTCAGCACGCCGGCCGCCGTCATGCCCGCGATCGCCGCGTCGCCGAGCACTTCAGCCGCCGCCTTCGCCCAGCCATCTCGTACTAGATCGGCGCCTTTAACCGCGGCGTAACCGTGCTTCGCGATGACCGCCGCAACCACGTCCGCCGCCCGCTTCGGCCGCCGCGCGTAGAACCTGGCGCGCTCTTTCTCAGAACGCTTGCTCAGGTCCGACAGCTTTTGGGCGGTGTCGATGTCCACGGGTGACCTTATGAAGGGAGATGCGGGGATGTACGGAGATAGGGGGATCGCAAGCGTTGACGACGCCGACACGAAGGCGTTGTGACAGCGAAGTTTACAGATCCTTGTTGTTTGAAATTGTTACTTGATCGATCGAGACGGCCCCACGATCGGCCATCCCCTTATCTCCCTTCTTCCACACCATCTCCTTTCCCAACGTCTCCCTCAGTTCCGGTCGCGAGCGAGGGGCATCAGGACGTACGTGTAGCCGTCATCCGTAAGGGCGACCGCGGCGGAGTCGCTATCCACCAGGTCGAAAGTGAAGGACTGCTCGGCGCCGAGCGTTTTCAGGAAGTCCACCAAGAACCTTGGGTCGAGGGTGATCTCGATCTTCGCGCCGTCGTAGCCGATCGGCAGCTCCACGTGCGACTCGCCCACCTCGGCGGCTTGGCCGGCAAGCACCAGAGCGCCGTCGCCGAACGTGAAGTCGACGCCACGCGACTCGTCACTCGTGACGATCGCCGCCTGCCGCACCGCGGCGAAGAACGGGCCGACCGTCAGCTCGATCTTGGCCGAATCGCTGCGGGTGGGCAATACGTCACGCCAACGCGGGTAACGGCCTTCGAGGAGCCGCGTCGATAGGGTCGATGTCGGCGTGGCGAAGACCGCGTCGTTGGTCCGCACGGCGAACTTGGTCGGGACTTCTTCGTCGACGAGCGTGCGGTCTATGAGTTGCAGCGAACGCATCGGCACAATGGTGGCGTCGCCGATCGGGGCGGGGTCGCCGATCTTTTCCAGCGGGCCCTCCATCTTCGCCAGGCGACGGCCGTCGGTGCCGATCGCGACAAGCTTGCCGTCCTCCGAAACCTCGAACTTCACGCCACCCAGCGCGTAGCGGCTCGACTCATTGTCGGTCGCGAAGATCGTCCGCCGGATCATCTCCTTCAGCAGTCGCGTCGGCGCCTGGTAGTAGGCCTCGGCGTCGAAGCCCGTCGTCGGGGGAAACTCACTGGGGTTTTCGCTCGGCAAGTTGAACCGGCTCCGCTCGCCGCGGATGAGCGTCTTGACGCCATCGGTCTCGATCCGGAACGTCGTGTCCGACGACTCGCGTAGGATCGCCGCGAAGCGGGTCACCGGCAGGAGGACTGAGCCGGGCGTCTCGACCTCGACGCCCTCGACATGACGGCGGATCGAGACCTCCAGGTCGGTTGCAAAAAACGTCGCGACGCCATTGTCGCCGACTTCGAGCTTGACGTTCTGGAGGATCGGCTTGGGGCTTCGCGCCGGGGCGACGGCCGCGACGTCCTGGAATGCCTTGAGCAGCTTCTCACGATCACAGGTGATCTTCATAGGTTCGTTGGGGTGGACACCTCGAGCGTCTCGGCCCCCTTCCTTACTGTTTATTAGAAAGAACGGTAGTAGTTGTAAGGCGACGCGTGAAAGTGTCGGCGGCCTCGTTTGAGCGGTTCCCAAACACTGAAGTTGTCGTGGTTTAGCGATGGCGACGACGCCGTGGATAACTCGGCGCGCGGGCGTCGGGTGGATGGCGTGATCGGTTGAGCGTTTGTCGCTACTTCCGGTGAGGAGCTCGTAGAGACCCGCGGACGCGTCGCCCAGCGCCGGTCGAAAGACGCCCGCGCGCCAGGTTTTCCCGATTGCGACATGACTCTGCGGGGGATCATCGCGGCCCCTCGCACTTGAGAATGCACGACGACAATTCCGCCCGCCCGAGCCGGCGGAGCAAGTCATCGATCGCGGATCGCAACGCCCTGTCCTTCGGCAGGTCGTCCTCGATGCGATGGAAGCTGTGCATGATCGTGGTGTGGTCGCGCCCGCCCAGGTACCGGCCGATTTCTTCGTAGCTGAGCGGCGTTAGTTGGCGGGCCAGGTAGATCGTCACCGCTCGCGCGAGCACAACCGGCGCCTTGCGTGAGCTGCTCCGCAGCGTGCGGAGCGGCATCGCGTAGTAACGGGCGGCGACCGTGGCGATGTCGGCCAGGGGTGTCGACGTCTCTTGCGCGGCGGCCTGAGCGATATAGGCGCGGGCTTCGGCCCGAGTGATCGGTTTGCGTCCGCCGAAGCGATGTTGCAATTCGTTGGCGACGGCCAACACGCGCCGGGCG
>JBGSJY010000277.1:0-3292 GCA_041741515.1 Pirellulales bacterium
AGCCGGGAGCGTCAGCGACCGGAGGGAAACGCGTGTTCCGGGTAACTCCGGTCGCTGACGCTCCCGGCTCGCCGCCCCACTGCTAGCAGCGCTGTCCCTAACCCCTCACCCACTCAGCCCCTAGCCCCTCCCGCAATGACCCCCGCCGCCAAGAAGTTCTTCCAGAAGGTCCTCGAGTCGCCGAGCCCCTCGGGCTACGAGCAGCCGGTGCAGCGCTTGGTGCGGCAGTACGCCGAGGGCTTCGCCGACGAGGTCCGCACCGACACCCACGGCAACGTCATCGTGTCGGTGAATCCCGCCGCGCCGCTGCGCGTAATGTTTGCGGGCCACGCCGACCAGATCGGGCTGATTGTCACGTACATCGACGAGTTCGGCTTCATCTACTCGAAGCCCATTGGCGGCTGGGACCCGCAGCAGCTCATCGGCCAGCGGATGACGATCCACACGGCCGACGGCCCCGTGCCGGCGGTGATCTCGCGCAAGGCGATCCATCTGCTCGATGAGGAAGAGCGAAAGCAGATCGTCAAGCAGAAGGAGATGTGGCTCGACATCGGCGCCCGCAGCCAGGCCGAGGCCCAGGAGCTGGTCTCGATCGGCGACCCGGTCACCCTCGAGCTCGGCTACAAGGAGATGCGCAACAACTTCGCCAACTCGCCGGGCATGGACAATAAGACGGGCATGTGGGTCTGCATCGAGGCGGCCCGTCGCGCGGCGGAGCGGGGGGGCCTCAACGTCGCGGTGCACGCCGTCGCCACGGTGCAAGAAGAGATCGGCCTCCGCGGCGCGACGACCAGCGCGTTCGGCGTCGATCCGCACGTCGGCGTCGCGGTCGATGTGACACACGCCACCGATTGCCCGACGATCGACAAGACCCAAGAGTCCGACATCAAGCTCGGCCACGGCCCGGTCCTATCGCGCGGCCCCAACATCAACCCGATCGCGTTCAACCGCTTGCGCGCGGCGGGCGAGTCGGCCGAGATCCCGCTGCAGTGGGCCGCCCTCAACCGCGGCGCAGCGAACGACGGCAACGCCCTGCAGCTGACCCGCGCCGGCGTCGCCACGGGTATCGTCGGCATCCCGCTGCGCTACATGCACTCAGCGGTGGAGATCATCTCCCTGGACGACATCGACTACGCGGCCCAGCTGCTGGCGGAGTTCGTGCTGCGGCTCGAGGCGGACGCCGACTTCACACCGCAGTGAGTCGGCTCGCTCTTCGGGCGGATTTTAGGAAAGGAGATGGTATGAATCGCGTTGTTTAGGCGGTTCCGGCTGTGGGAGGATATTTTTTTCCTGGAGCGGACGGGTCGCGGGCTGTATCGATAAGTCGAGGCTTGGACCTCGTAAAGGAGATGGGTCAGACGGGGGAGCGCAAGCGACCCTGTGAGCCGTCGGCGCTAGCCGCGGGTGACGCCATCATCCCGGCCGCAATACGCACTGCCGGCTCGACGCCGCGTTGAGCTACGACCGTCGCCGCGCCGCAAGTCCAACCGCCGCCAGCGCCGCCAACACAAGCGCGTTCGGCTCGGGGATGGCGCTGCCCTGCAGCGTCGCGCCGTAGTTGGCAGCCCACAGGTCGCGGTCATACTCGGTGACCGCGCCGGGCGTCGCCTGGTTGGGGAGCGTTACGCTCTGCCCGAGGTGGTCGCGCCACACCGAATAGTCGGCCGCGTCAACGACGCCGTCGTCGTTGTAATCGCCGGCGAGCGCCGGCAGTTGGCCGACCGTCAGCAACGTGTAGCCGGCCAGGTCACCGCTGGTGAGGTACTCCAGCGTGTAGTCGTCGCCGTAGGTCGCGGCGGTGATGTCGGCCCAGTCGGCGAGGGCGTCGTCCCAGTAGCGGATCGCTTTGGTTCCGCCGACCAGCGCGAGGAAGTCGGCGAGCGAATCGTCGCCGGATGGGTTACTCGCGAGCGCGAGCATGCCGCCGGTGGATAGGCTAATGAAGCTGTCGTTGGGGGAATACTGGCCGACGGTCAGCGTACCGGCGACGCTGACAAGCCCACCATTCGAGATCGTCAACTCTCCGCTGCCGAAGCGCCCGACGACAAGATTGGAACTATTGGCCCACCTGGATGCGGCGCCAGTGACCGTCGCCTCGCCCGAGGAACTAGCAAAGGCGCCGAGAATGCCACTTCGGTTAGCGACCTCTCCACCCGACCTGATGTGTAGCACTCCTTCGCTGTAATTGCCCACAGTTAGGTTACCGTAGTTGCTCCACCGAGAGTTATTTCCTTCGACCGTCACCTCGCCTTTTGAACCGTAAGTATCGCCAACGAAGCCAAACACATTCTCGACCCTTCCACCCGCCTCAATACTCAGCTTCCCGTGGCCCATGAAACCAACATGCAACCAACGGTTGATGGTCCAATGCGAGTCGGTTCCGGAGATCGTCGCCTTGCCGGCGGAAGTCCCAGAGTAGCCCAGATAGCCATAGTTGCTGTTCACCATTCCGCCTGTCTGAACGTTCAGAATCCCGCCGCTTTCGCCTCCGACATGCAGGTCAATGGTGTCCCATTCAGCGCCGCTTCCTGCAACGGTTGCCTCACCCGAGGAACCAAGAGAAAAGCCCAAGTAGCTAGTGCCGCTTCTAACGGCGCCTCCGTCCTGAATGCTGAGAATCCCTACGCCCTCGCGGCCGACGAACAATTCTTGGTAGTTAATCCACAGTGCTCCGGCTCCGGCGACCGTTGCCTCGCCCCGAGAACCTGGTTTGTAGCCCAAGTAGCCGTGGTTGGAGAACAACTCGCTTGTTCCTTCAACCGCAACACTTCCATCGGTTCTTTCTCCGATGTACCCGTTTGTGATGCTGCTCCAAGTCATCGGGTCACTCGGATTGACATCACCGGTCCAATCGATCGCCCCCCACGCGGACGCGGGGCCGAGAACCGACCAAAGGGCGACTAGGAGCCGAAGAAGAACGGAAGAGCATTTCATGCAAGTCACTGTACCAACAGCTCAGCGGCTGACGGTAGCAAGTTCGCACGAGTTCCAGGGAATTGGAGGGTAGCGGGTAGCCCCGGTTCTTGAACCGGGGTGGCGCAGCCACAAGAAGCCCTTGGGGTCAGTTTCCACTCGATGACACGGCCGCCGGCAAGAGGGCTTCTTGTCGCCTGTGGCGACCCAGGTTCGAGAACCTGGGCTACCCGGCGTGATCTACCCTTCCAGCGCCCGCCGCAGCCATTCCGACGTCGGCCCCGTCCCCTTCGCCGCCACGTGTTCGGGCGTGCCGGAGGCGACGATGCGGCCGCCGCCTGCGCCGCCGTCGGGGCCGAGGTCGATGATCCAGTCGGCC
>JBGSJY010000278.1:0-10392 GCA_041741515.1 Pirellulales bacterium
CCAACGGCTTGATCGAGTCGGGGAGCGGCGTCTGGTAGTACTCGCGTCGCTCGACCCGGCCGTGCCCCTTGCCCTGCGTCTGCCTACGCCGGCAGTCGGTCCCCTCCAAGCTACGCTCGTGCAACGCGACAAAGTGCTCGACCCCGGACGCTTCCTTCAGCTTCGCGAAGTCCCGTCCACAGCATCCGTTCGCAATGGGGGTAGACGAACACCAGCGGCTCGACCGACGCGGCCGTCATCTGCGCGCAGACGGTGTGGATGCCCAAATCGATGCTCCGGTGCGGCAGAATCCGTCGCGGTAGAAGCCCGTCACCGGCCCCTCGGCAGGGTCAGCGCAGCACGGCTTGAGCGGCTCACCGAGGACGTTCTTCGGTTGCGTGTGGCGGCCGGAGGCGGGGGTGCTCATGCGATGAAGGTCGTCGCTGCGGGCAAAGGATCGGAATGCGGTAGAATCGGATACGCCCCCAAACTATACCCGGTTATTCTCCGCCCGTCCGGAAGGGGTCGCTCGTCTAAACGTCAGACTTTGCCTGACGCTCCTGCACGCAGGAACCGTCGCAGGTACTTGTAGTGAGAAAACCTCTCCAACTGTTTTGACGTGGTAGGCAGCAACTTGGCGATCTCGGCATCAGATAACAGAGGGTTTCTCAGACGACAAACAACCGCTTCGTCTTGCTTGGTCCATTTCCGTTCTAAACCGAGGCCTCCGTATCGTTTGCGGTACTCCGATTCAAACAGTGGCCCCATCCATAAGATGCTTTCATCATTGAAGACGTAATGCTCTGCGGCTTCGCCGATCAGGTCCTTTGCAAGCTTTTCTACAATCGATGGCAGTTCCTCAGACCGATGCCCTAAGCAATCAATTCCGGTAAGCACGCTCACGAAATAGCGAAGAGCGCCATCTCTCCATAGCAAACGAGAGTCACACATTTCAGTGCGGAGATCGCAGTGCCTAGGCGCATCTAACGGTTCCCCAAGACGTCGAGAAAGCTCGTTCATGAGATGTACCAAATCGATTGAATTCAGAGTTTACGCCCGCGCCGCCTCCCGTTGCCCCCACTTCTTCGCCGGCGGCGCCTTCGGCGGCGGGGCGCCGCCGGTGAGGCGGAAGGCGCCCGGGCCTAGCAGGTCATCGACGCGCGTGCGGAGCTCTTGCGTCAGGTCGACGCCCTTCGGGCAGTCGAGCTGCACGCGGCCGCCGTCTTCGAGCACCAGGGCGAGCTTCAGCGACTTGCCGCCGGGGTAGCCGCGGAGGATTTCGCGGAGCGACTCGAGGCGCTCAACGCCGTCCGCTTCGCGGACGCTGATCAACACGCCGCTGGTGTACCGCTCCGAAAGCTCTTCGATCGGCATCAGCTCGTTGACGATGAGATTGACCTCCTCGGCGCCGGGGCGGCGGTCGATCGCGCCGCGGATGCCGACGATCGCGTCGCCGGTAACGAAGTGGCCGAACTGCGCGAACTGCTCGGGCCACATGATGCAGCGCATGATGCCGTCCATGTCCTCCAGGTCCCACATCGCGTACTTGCTGGGGGCGCCGGGCTTGGGGTTCTTGGTGTGCGACATCTTGATCGCCGCGAGCATTCCGCCCATCACCACCTCCGTGCGGTGCTCGAGGCCGCCGCACTGCGTGCTGGAGTGGCTGCAGAACGTGCGCAGCGTCTGCTCGTACTCGGCGAGCGGGTGGCTCGAGAGGTAGTAGCCGAGCACCTCCTTCTCCATCGAGAGCTTTTCTTTCTCGTCGAAGTCGGGGACCTGCGGCAACGGGGCCGGCGCGGCGGCGGGACCGGCCTCCTCCTCGAAGAACAGCCCCTTCTGGCCGCTCTTGCGGTCCGCCAGCACCGCCGCGCCCGACTGCATCGCCTTGTCGATGCCCGCCATCAGCGACGCACGGTTCGAGCCGAAGGAGTCCATCGCGCCGGCCTTGATAAGCGTCTCGATCGTCGAGCGGTTGCATGAGGACGGATCGACGCGCTCGCAGAAGTCGTAGAGGTCCTTGAACGGGCCCTCCTTCTTGCGGGCCGCGGCAATCGCCTCGGCCGCGCCGCCGCCGCACGCTTTGATGGCAGAGAGGCCGAAGATGATTTTAAAATCGTGCTTACGTCCCTCTGCGTCGTCAATAACCACGGCGAAGTCGACATCGCTGGCGTTGACCGTTGGCGCCTCGACGGTGATCCCCATCCGCTCGCAGTCCTCAAGGTGCTCGACCAACGCGTCCTTGCTCTTGAAGTTGCGTCCCGGGATGTCGCCCGAGAGGAGCGCCGCCATGAACTGCACCGGGTAGTGCGCCTTGAGGTAGGCGGTCATGTAGGCGATTAGGGCGTACGCCGTCGAGTGGCTCTTGTTGAAGCCGTAGCCGGCGAACTTCTTGATCATCTCGAAGAGGTCCTCGGCCTTCTTCTTGTCGAGGCCCTGCTCCTGCGCGCCCTTGAGGAACTCCTCGTAGAACTTGGCGATCATCGGCAGCTTCTTTTTGCTGATCGCCTTGATGCAGCTGTAGGCCTCGGAGAGCGGGATCTTGCCGAGGCGGTTGAGGATCCGCATCACCTGCTCTTGGTAGACCATGACGCCGTGCGTCTCGGCGAGCACCTCTTCCATCACCGGATGCGGATACTCCGCCGGGCGGCGGCCGTGCTTGACCTCGATGTACTGATCGACCATGCCGCCCTCGAGCGGCCCCGGCCGGTAGAGCGCGGCGGTGGCGATGATGTCGAGGAAATTGTCGGGCTTCATCCGCTGCAAGAGGTCGCGGATGCCGCCCGATTCGAGCTGGAAGATGCCCTTGGTCTCGCCGCGGCAGAGCAGCGCGTACGACTCGGTGTCGTCGATCGGGAAGTCGTAGGGGTCGACCTTCTCGCCGGTCGATTGCTCGATCAGCTCGACACTCTTGGCGAGGATCGTCAGGTTGCGCAGGCCGAGGAAGTCCATTTTGAGCAGGCCGGCCGCCTCGACGTCGCCCATCGCCCACTGGGTGATGACTTCGGTCTTGCCTTTGACGCGCTGCAGCGGCACGTACTCGTCGACAGGCTTCTCACTGATCACGACCGCCGCGGCGTGCGTGCCGACGTTGCGGGCGAGGCCCTCGACTTTCTTGGCGAGGTCGAGCAGTTCGCGGATCTCGGGGTCGCCCTCGTACGCCTTCTTCAGCTCCTCGCTGGTCACCAGCGCTTTTTCAAGCGTGATGCCTAACTGTTCAGGGACCATCGCCGTAATCTGATCGACGCGGAAGATCGGCATCGACATCGTACGGCCGACGTCCTTGATCGCCGCGCGGGCCGCCAGGGTTCCGAAGGTGCCGATCTGGGCGACGTTCGCCTCGCCGTACTTGTCCTTGACGTACTGAATGACCTCGCCGCGGCGCTCCTTGCAGAAGTCGATATCGATATCGGGCGCCTCCAGCCGGCTCTCGTCGAGGAACCGCTCGAAGAGCAGGTCGTACTTCAGCGGGCAGACGTGGCTCATCCGCAGCGCGTAGCAGACGATCGACCCCACGCCCGATCCACGCGCGGTGGAGGGGATGTTGTTCTCGACCGCGAAGCGGACGAAGTCCCAGACGATCAAGAAGTAATCGGGGAAGCCGAGCTTGTTGATCACCCCCAGCTCGCGATCGACCCGGGCAAGCACCTCGTCGGAGAGCTCGCCGGTGGAGGCGTCGTTGTCCCGCCAACGCTCGGGCGTCTTGGCGTAGCGTTCTTTGAGGCCGCTGAGGACCAGCTCGCGCAGGTACGCCTCGGACGCCTTGATGTCCGGCTTGTCGTGGTTCGGCGCCGTGAACGTTGGGAAGTAACGCTTGCCGAGTTCGAGGTCTAAATCGACCGAGTCGGCGATCTCCTGGCTACGGGCAACGGCGTCGGCCACGTCGGGCATCGCCGCGTACATGTCCTCGGGCGCGCGGAGGTAGAACTGGTCTCCCTCCATCTTCATGCGGTTGGTGTCGGTGCGGTAACGCCCCGTGTTGATGCAGAGGAGCACGTCCTGCGCCTCGGCGTCCTCGCGGTTGACGTAGTGGGCGTCGCGGGTCGCGACCAGCGGCAGGCCTTGCCGATTGGCAAGCTCGACGGTCAGCTCTTTCGCTGCGCGCTGAATCTCGACGCCATTGTCCTGGATCTCCAGGAAGTAGCGGTCGCCGAACACGCGGCTGAACCAACCGGTGATCTCGGCGCCGCGGGCCATCGCTTCGTCGGCGGAGGCGCCGCTGAGGAGGTGCTTCGACAACTCACCCGACACGCAGCCCGAGAGGCAGATGATCCCTTCGCTGTGAGCGGCGAGCAGTTCCTTGTCGATTCGCGGCTTGTGATAAAAACCTTCGAGGTAGGCGCTGCTCGCCATCTTCACGAGGTTGCGGAAGCCGGCGCGGTTCTTCGCCAGCAGGGTCAGGTGGTAGGCGGCCTCCTTGCTGCGAGTAGCGCCCTCTTTGTCGAAGCGGCTGCCCGGCGCGATGTAAGCCTCGTAGCCGACGATCGGATTGATCCCCTCCGCCTTGCACGCCTTGTAGAACTCCAGCGCGCCGTAGAGGTTGCCGTGATCGGTGAGCGCCAGGGCGTTCATGTTCAGCTCTTTCGCGCGGGCGACGAGCTTCTTCACCGGGCTCGCGCCGTCGAGCAGCGAGTAATGGCTGTGGCAGTGGAGGTGAACGAACGGGCGAGTGATGACATCCATGGCGGCGCAGTGGGCAGTGGGCGGTCGGCAGTGGGCAGCAGCGAAGCAAACAAGCAAGAAAGTGTTTGTGAGCCGGGCCGTCCCCGGCCCCGGCGCGGTGGTTCATCGCGTCATCGTACCATTTGACTCGACGCCGATTTCCACGCTGTTCTTGCTGAATGGATTTAACTTGACGAAGTCGATTTCTAATGGGCCTATCGCATTGAAGAGCAAGACTTCGCCGCATTTAAGTGCGAACACCATGTTCAACTCTTTGGACATCTCTCCAGAAAATGTCTGCATCCTTTTCTGACTAGAGAATGCGGGAAGCCATCTGCGACCTTCTTCTTCGATGACCCACGGGTAGAAGGGATCATTCGATAATTCGGTAGCCTCTTGCTCGATAAGGCCTATCAGTTCCTCTTGGGTGAAGGTATTGGGGTCCAGGAAGCGAGCCGGTTCCTGAGGGACGTAGACGGTCCGACGTCGCAGGTATGCCGCGAGTTGGTCGGAGTTCCCGCGGCAAGCAACGCGTTCGAGATCGTCTCTTCCTGTCAGCAGTTCAAGTAGGCCTGAAATCATCGGTCTGATCAGCAGTGCGTTGATGCCGTCACTAGTTTGGCGGTTCCCAATCCTGGGAGCTCCCATGATACGGCATTCCCGCCCCCCTGCACCCGACGCCCTGCACGGGAGTTAAGATGGCGGCATGCCCAAACCCCGCCCCGCCGTTTTTGCCGCCCTCGCTTGCCTGACGCTCACCCGCGCCGTGGTCGCGCAGGACGACCCCCTCGACTGGAAAGCCTCCGAGTGGTTCTCCGAACGGGTGGTCACCTTCGACGCAGAGCCCGACATCCGCGTCCACGTCAACGAACCCACCGACGGGAACGGGACGACCGATAACGACAGCCGGCCCACGCGGGTGCTCGTCTTCGCCCTCCCCAACGGCAACACGCTCGAAGAAACCCTCGGCTGCGCCCCCGCCGAGGGACGCCACTGGCGGTACACCATCCAGCACATCGCCGCGCAGACGCGGATGCTGCGGTCGATGCTGCCCGAGGAGCGAATTGTGCTGGTCGCCGTCGAGGCGAAGGGCCTCACTTGGCCGAACTGGCGGGCGACGCACGAGGACGCCAACGCGGCAATCGCTGAGAAGCTCTCGGTATGGCGCGAGAAATTCGGCGGCCCGGCTAGCAAAGTCACGCTCGCCTGCCACTCGGGCGGCGGCAGCTTTTTGTGGGGCGTGATTGAGGGGAATCAAACGCTGCCGGATTGGCTCGATCGGATCGTCTTCCTCGACGCCAACTACTCGTTCGACGCCGCCAAGCACGACGAGAAGCTGCGCGCCTGGCTCGACGCGCCGGGCGACTGGCGCCGCCTCATCGTCATCGCTTACGACGACCGCGAGATCACGCTCGACGGCAAAAAAGTCGTCGGCGACGACGGCGGCACGTTCCGCGCCACCGAGCGGATGCACCGGGCGTTCGCCGCCGCCAAGCCGCTCGTCACTGCGGTCGACCAGCCCTGGACCCGCACCGTCGGCTGGGGCGGCCGGTTCCGCAGCGAGGTCCACGCCAACCCCGAGAACAAGATCCTCCACACCCGTCTGGTGGGCGAGATGAACGGCCTGGTGCACGCCCAGCTCATCGGCCAAACACCCGACGGGTGGCCCGGCCTTACAGCACCGGCGCTCTACGAAGAATGGATCCAGCCCGATCCGTAATGATTGTCACCAAGCTTCGACTCGGAGGCCGTCGAAACGCTCGAAGTCTTTAAGATTGAGCGTGACGAGAGTCAGACCTCGTGTCGCTGCAACGGCAGCGATCTGACTATCAGCGAATGGCGGCGTTTGCCCTAAAGATTCCAGCCGTGCTCGTTCGGCGGCATGCCATTCTGCGGCCGCGAGGTCGAATGGCAAGATGGTCATCTCCGACGCCGTCAGTCGATCTAGATACTCGGCAAAGCTATTGCGGCGTCGCCCTTGCGGCAATCGGAGAATGCCGAATCGGAGCTCGCTAATCGCAATTACCGGAATTGCGCACAAGGCTTCGAGGCGGATCATGCGCGACGGTAGGTGGGGGCTTCCTCCGGGGCGCATCGATTCGGAAACGGCGCTCGTGTCGAGCAAGTACCGAATCATTCGAAAGTAATTGGTGGCGGACCCGGAGAGCGATCACGCATCGCTGCGATCTCCTCGTCCGTAAAGCCGTACTTATCGAGCTCGTACTTTTCGCGCAGGCGCATCCACCAGCCCGGCGCTCGGTCAATTGCCTCTCCCGCTTTTTCGTCTGGCGATGTTTGCGGTTCACTTATCGGTGAAACCAGCGCTACTTGCTGGCCGTTATCTAAAAGGCGCACCGTCTCCCCTTTGGCGACCATCGCCATCAGGTCGGTCATCGCGGCGTCGTTGACGGAGAGGTCTTGCATACCACCAGTATAGCTCGGCGGCCGCAGCCTGTGCTAAGTCGCTTCGCCGATCCGACGCAGGTACTGGGCGATCTGCGCTTGCAGGTCGGTCAGCTCGTGCCAGCGCTGGCGCTCGATCGCAATCGGGCCGTCGCCGTCGGGGGCGATCGCGCCGTGCAGCAGGGCCCGGGTCCGCAGGTGGAAGTACTCCAGCAGCTCGACGACCTGCGCCGCCTGGGCGGGGGTGAGCCCCTCCGGCAAATCGGGCGGGCCCGGCAGGTGCAGCGTGCCGGGGAAGCCGATCGAGTCCGAGCCCCAGTGGAGGTCGATGCCGCTGACCGACTCGTCTGGGCGCGGCTCACGGCCCTCCATGGGGCCGGTCGCCTTCTCGACCATCGAGTCGCTCGGCGCCCGCGCGCCCAGCTCCCGCAGCACTTCGACCCGCTCGGCGATTTCTTCCCGCGCGCCAAAGAGCAGCGTCGAACGCCCCACGGCGATCAGGTCGCCCACCTGCAGGATGCGGAGTTGGGTGTCGATCCCGTTGACGCGCGTGCCGTTGGTGCTCTCCAGGTCGGTGAGGACGATCTTCCCTTGGTCCTCCTGGATCTTCACGTGGAAGCGGCTGATCCGCTCGTCGTTGAGCTGGATCGTATTGCCCTCTTCGCGGCCGATGGTCATCGGCGTGATGATATTCGTGAACACCGCGCCGCGGTCGGCGCCGTCGAGCACTTGCAGGGTGACGCGGGCCATGGGAGAGGGTCGAAAGCGATCGGCAGGAGTAAGATCGACGGAGGCCCGAAAGAAGCAACGAATCAGGCGGCAGCGAGCTGAGGGCGCGGGAGCTTCACTTCAGCTTACCCCAACGCCCCGTAGGCACCAACAAGCGTTCCCATCAGAGCGTCGAAGTCGTCGGCTTAGTGGCGGAAGTGACGCTTGCCCGTGAAGATCATCGGCATCCCGTAACGGTTGCAAGCATTGATGACTTCGGGGTCCCGTTTGGAGCCGCCGGGCTGGATGAGGGCGGCGACCCCCGCCTCGTGGGCGGTTTGGATCGAGTCCTCGAACGGGAAAAACGCGTCGGACGCGAGTGACGACCCCCGTGAGCGTTCCGCCGCCTTGCGGATCGCGATCTCGACCGAATCGACCCGGCTCATCTGCCCGGCGCCGACCCCCACCAGCATGCCCCCCCGCGCCAGCACGATCGCGTTGCTCTTCACGTGCCGGCACGCCGCCCAGGCGAATCGCAGGTCGGCCATTTGCTCGTCGGTTGGCTTTGCCTCGGTGACGCACTTCCACTGGTCGAACTCATCCGGGCCGTCGTCGGCGGTCTGGGCGAGGTAGCCGCCGTCGATCGCCCGCAGCACGAGGCGATCGCCCGTACCGCTGCCGCCGCCGACTCGCACCAGCCGCACATTGGCCCGCCACTTGGGCTTGGTGGTGAGGACCTCGATCGCCTCGGGCGTGAAGTCGGGGGCCACAATTGCTTCCACGAACTTGCCCGGCTCCGCCAGGCACTCGGCCGAGGCGGCATCGACCGGCGCGTTGTAGCCGAGGATCGAGCCGAACGCGCTGAGCGGGTCGCCTTCCCAGGCGAGCCGCGTCGCTTCGCCGATGGTCGCCGCGGTGGCCGCGCCGCACGGGTTATTGTGCTTCAGCACCGCGACGCCCGGCGTTGGCAGCGCCTGTGCCGCCATCCAAGCGGCGTCGAGGTCGAGCAGATTGTTGTACGACAGCTCCTTGCCGTTGAGCTGCTCGCCGTAGACGAGCGACGTCGGCGCCGCATCCGCCAGGGCGTACAGCGCCGCGGGCTGGTGCGGGTTCTCGCCGTAGCGAAGCGACGCCTTCCGCACGAGCGAGATGTTAAGCCGCTCGGGGAAGTGATCATCGACATCAGCCGCTTGCGGCTTAGCGTCCGCCTCCCGCGCCCCTATCTGCCGCGCAAAATACCCGGCAATTGCCGTGTCGTACTTGGCCGTGTGCGCGAACGCGGCAGCGGCGAGCTTCTGGCGCTCATTGAGCGACGTGCCACCGCGCGATTCGATCGCTTCGGCAATCGCGTTGTACTGCGAGGGGCTCGTGGCGACCGCGACGAACGCGTGGTTCTTCGCGGCCGACCGGATCATCGAAGGACCGCCGATGTCGATCTGTTCGATCGCCTTCTCGATCGGCGGCTCCCCCGCGGCGATCGTCTGCTCGAACGGGTAGAGATTCACGACCACCAGATCGATCATCTCGATCCCATGCTCGGCGGCGGAGGCCGTGTCGCCGCTGTTGTCGCGCCGGCAGAGCAGGCCGCCGTGGACGCGCGGGTGGAGTGTCTTGACGCGGCCGTCCATCATCACGGGGAAGCCGGTGTACTCGGCGACGTCGCGGACCGGGAGGCCGGCCTCTGCGAGAGCTTTATGGGTGCCGCCCGTGCTGAGCAGCCGCACCCCCGCCGCCGACAATCGCCGGGCGAACTCGACGAGCCCCGTCTTGTCGCTAACGCTGAGCAGGGCTTGTTGAACGGGAGTCGTAGACATGGAGAGCAGGGGGTGGGGGCTATCGGCTGTCAGCTGTCGGCTATCGGCCAAGCAATCGAGCGGCGGAGCCGCCATTGAGCCGACAGCCGACAGCTGACAGCCGATAGCCTTCATCGATAGCACCGCCTAAGTTTCCCGATCCCCGCGCCGGCGTGAACCCCGCCCGGGCGGCCCGCGTATTAGTCGGCAGAACGGCCGGGGCGAGGGCGCCCCGGCGACTGACGGCACGAAGCCAACACGACCACTCTCTCGCAACCAACAGCGGCGCGGCGCCGGTCAGGCGCGGCGCCCACCAGGCGAGGACGAGTTTCTCCGGTCCCTCAACGAGTCGCGGCGCCCCTCTGGCGTCGCAAGCCGCCTATCCGGCGCCACCCCACCCGCCCGCCGACAGTCGCTCCGCCTTTGCGGATCGCCCGTCTGGGCAGGGGGCCGAGCTTGAGAAAGTCGGTCGCTCGTTTTTTGACCGCCCTGAAACTGCGATCTATATTCCGGAAGCCACGAACCCTGGCATGAGCCGGGGGGATGTCGGAAAAGCGTGCAAGGCTCGGCGGAACTTCCTGCCGGCGCACGCAAGCTGGGACGCACTCCGACTGACGCGGCTGCCTCGATCGCGAACGCCCTCCCTACCGCGACAGCGTCCCGCTTCTTCTGCCCGCTCGATTGAGCCGGCTCAGGCGGCTCGCCCGTCACGGCGTCGGTCGCGAGCGAGCCGCCGGTGCGAAGGTCTGATTGCGAGTCGTCTCGCATCGACGCTTCGCTCGCGCGCCATGCCCTGCGAGACGGAACGAGCCCCTTATGTCCCTGAAGTCCGCCGCGTCGCTCTGTCGGC
>JBGSJY010000279.1:0-3312 GCA_041741515.1 Pirellulales bacterium
CGACGTTCGTCGCCGCGGCCGAGCGGCTGCTGGGCGGGCCGGTGCGCTTCTGGCACGACCAGCTCTTCTGCAAGCCGGCCCACGACGGGGGCGTGGTCGCGTGGCACCAGGACTACAGCTACTGGACCCGCACCATCCCCATGCAGCACCTGACGTGCTGGATCGGCCTGGACGACTCGACGCTCGAAAACGGCTGCGTCCACTACGTGCCGGGCTCGCACCGCTGGCCCCTGCTGCCGCGTCCGCAGCTCGCGGGCGACATGGAGGCGATCCGCTCGGTCCTGTCGCCCGAGCAACTGGCGGAGTTCCAGCCCGTGCCGTGCGAGATGCGCGCCGGCGAGGCGAGCTTCCATCACCCACTCATGCTGCACGGCAGCTACGCGAACCGCAGCGACCGGCCGCGGCGGGCGATCGTGCTCAACGTGGTGCGCGACGGCACGCTCAGCGATCAAGAGACGCCGCTCTTGGACGGAGTGGATGCAATCCCGCAAGGCGAACCGCTCGGCGGCAGATTCTTCCCGCTGCTCAGCGGCTGAGCAATCGAGGGCCACGAAGAAGCACAGAAGGCACAAAAGCCTCTATGCGACTCATTATGCCTTCTGTGCCTCTTCGTGGCCGAACTGAGCCCGCCAAAACAACCGTCGCTCCAGCAGCTCGCCAGGCACGAGGCACATGAGCGCGAGCACGGCCAACACCGCCGAAGGTCCGGCAGCGATGGTCGGCGGGATGTTCTTGGCGCCCCCCGCGAGCAGTTGCGCCGCCAACGGCAAGATGACGCCACCGAAGACCCCCAGCGCGTAGCGCAACTTTGCCCACCCCGCCAGGGGGCCGATCAACCGCTTGGCGTACTCTTGCCTCGGTGAAGGCTCGCCGCCGATCTTCGCGTACAGCGTCGTCTCAATCACGAGCTTCACGGCCACGAGCGACACGGTCATCAGCACCAAGATGGCGCCGTGGCCGCCGAGCTTCTCTCCGACCTCCGCCCGGCTCACCGCCCACACGGCCAGCGCGATCCCGAAGGCGATCGCGAGCACCGTCAGCAGCTCGAGCAGGTAGGCGTCCCACCCCCACCACCCGCCGCGGTCCAGCGTCTCCCGACGCACCCGATCGATACGCAAGCCAATCGAGACGATCGCGTAGCCGAACAAGGCGAGGAGCACCGCTTCGACAACGATCGACTCCGACGCGGCGACGCCGCTGGTTTGCAGACCAATACGGGCGATGAGCGCCGCGGCGAGGGTGATGACTTCGGAGAGCATGGTTAGCGTCAAACTTAAGTTGTTTGGTGATTCCCTCCGGGCGCTGACGCGTTCCGGCTCCCTGCGCAATGGCCGGGTAACCTTGAGTAAGCTGTGAGCCGGAACGCGTCAGCGCGCCCTGAGTCGCGCTACGGGTGGCTCACCTCAAGGCCGTCAGCTTTTCCCCCTACCCCGTCGTTCGCATCCCCGACGCGACGCTCTTGATCGACAGCTGCGACAAATGCCGCAACTCCTCGGCGGGGTCGTCGGTCGCGCGGACGCGGCGCATCACCTCGAGCTGGATCAGATTGAGCGGGTCGACGTAGCGATTACGGATCTTGATCGACTCCTTCAGCCAAGGAACCGTGTCGAGCAGCTCCGATTCACCGGTCACGGCCAGCAGCGTGCGGCGGGCCCGTTCGTACTCGGCGTCGAGCAGCCCAACGATCTCGGCCATGCCGGCGTCCTCGGCCGCCTTCTGCGCGTAACGGTCGAAGACGGGTCGGTTCGATTTGGCCAGAGCGAGTTCGGCGTTGCTGATCGTCGCGCGGAAGAAGGGCCATTGGGCGTACATCTCGCGGAGCGCTTCCTGCCCCCCCTGCTCTTCCAAGAGCGTCTGGAGCCCCGCGCCGAGGCCGTACCACGCCGGCAGCAAGCACCGGCACTGCGTCCAGGCGAAGACCCAGGGGATCGCCCGGAGGTCCTCGATGGCGTCCCCCTTCTTGCGCTTGGCCGGCCGCGAGCCGATCGGCAGGTTCTCGATCTCGCCAATCGGGGTCGCTTCGCGGAAGAACCGCACGAACGCCGGGTGAGTCACTAACTCGCGGTAGGCCTTGAGCGACGCGTCCGCCATCCGCTGCATCTGCTCACGGTAGCTGCTGGTGGGCTTGGGGGGCGGCGTTGTCGAGGCGATCAACACGGCCCAGATCACCTGCTCGAGGTGCCGGTGGGCGATCGCCGGGTCGTCGTAGCGCTCGGCTAGGACTTCACCCTGCTCGGTGAGACGCAGCGAGCCGTCGAACGTCTCCGGCGGCAACGAAAGGATGCTCCGCGCCGCGGGACCGCCGCCGCGGCCGAGCGAGCCGCCGCGACCATGAAAGAACGTCACGTCGACGCCGTGCTTCTCGGCCAGCTCGTGGACCGCGATCTGCCCGCTCTGCAGCGCCCACGCCGCGGCAAGGTAGCCGCCGTCCTTGGTGCTGTCGGAGTAGCCGATCATCACCGTCTGGCGGTCGCCGCCGGCGGCGACGTGCGCGCGGTAGGCCGGCGTCTCGAGGGCGTCGCCGAGGATCTGTGGCGCATGGTCGAGGTCGCTGATCGTCTCGAACAGCGGGATCACCGGCAGATGGAGTGACGCGTCGAGGTCGCTGCCGCCATCCACGCGCTCGCTCCACTTCCAGAGCCAGAGGATCGTCAGCAGGTCGCTGGCCTGTTTGGTCATCGACACGACATGCCCACCCAGACACGCCATGCCCCACCGCCGTGCAGCGCTGCGCAGCACCCTGAACAGGTCGAGCGTCTGGCGCGCGATGTCGGAGAGGCCGATCGGATCGAGATTCGCCGCGATCGGCAGCGTTTCGACCAGCAACTCGCGGCGCCGCTTCTCGGTCAGCTCTTCGTCGGGCTCCACAAGGCCGATCGCCCTCCAGACCTCGACCATCACCCCGGCGTAAAGCTCCGAGTGCTGACGGACGTCGAGGCAGGCCATGTGGAAGCCGAACGCCGCGATCTGGTCGAGCCATGGATCGACCTCCGTCTGTGCGACCTCGACGTCGCCCGACTCCACCAGCGCGTCACGCACGAGGCTGACGTCAGCCGCCAACTCTGCGGCGTTGCGATAGGCGGGCGAAGAGCCATCGCCTGCGGGCGTCCCGGCGAGGGTCTGCTCGATCCGCCAACCGACAATCCGCAGCCATCGCCGCGGCGCCTCGAGCGGCGGGATCGGTTCGAGTAGCTCGGGAAGCTCGGGCCATTTGGCGCAGGCAGCGGCGATCGGTTCGAAGAGCGCATCGAGAGGCGGCGCCTGCCGCACCGAGATGCTGACCGAGGTAATCAACTCATCACACTCGGCCCA
>JBGSJY010000280.1:0-9819 GCA_041741515.1 Pirellulales bacterium
GCGCACCGTCAACGCGGACGTCCTCCAGTCGAGCGCCTCCGGCGGCGAGCTGCTGCTGTACCGCCGCGCGTCGGACCCGGTGACCGCCTCGCCGTTCGAGGGGCTCCGCACCGGGCAGTACGTGGTGGTCTTCGGCCCCCACCCGCTGTCGAGTTCCGCCAAGCCGATGCTCGCGCTCCGCTGGTGCCGCGTGCTGTCGATCGAGAAGCAAGGGCCCGTCGCCGTCGGAACCAACACGGTTCTGCTCGACGGCGAGACCCGCGTGCTGATCTCCGTGCGCGGGCCCGATTGGCCGTGGGCCGGCACGGGGACTCCCGTGGCGACCAACCTCCGCGTCGGCATCCTCCCGGGGGTCGTCGCCGTGCACACCAAGACGATGCGGCTCGAGTCGGCCACCGAATGGGCCATCCGGTAACGCGACCGTGGGCCGCCACCAACCTAGCGACAAGCAACCACGCCGGCGGTAGGGCAAGCCGCCGGCATGATCTTCGAGATACTTCAGGCATGAATCGACGCGACCAACTAAACCGCCGATGGAAGGATCGCCGCCAACGGGTCCGGCGCGACGAGCGGCGCGGCGTGCTGCTGCTGGTGGTCCTCAGCATGCTCGTGCTGTTCCTCCTCTTGGGAACGACCTTCCTGCTCACCAGCGGGCAGTACCGCACGGCGGCCAAGATCGTCGAGAAGGCCCACCGCACGACGTTCCAGCCCGCCGACCTGCTGGAACGCGCGCTGATGCAGCTCGTGCGTGACACCAACAACGTCAATTCGGTCGTCCGCTACCACAGCCTGCTGCGCGACCTGTACGGCGTCGACGGATTCACGGCGCGAGTTTACAGAGCGTCGCCGACTCTCGCAGATCCTAATTCATCCGGCATAACCTACCAGGTGCTGCCACGGTACGCGGGAGTCGATCAGACCAGCGCGGGCCGCGGCTCGACGGAAGGACAAATTGTCGAGATCTATGTTCAAGACGTGCGTAACAACGCTTTAGCGTCGGGAGCGACGTTGGCGGATGGCAACGCTGTAGGTCTCGACCTCGACGAGAACGGTCTTCCGCTAGAGCACGAGCTTTCGACCGTTGGCGGCTATTACGAAGGCTGCTTACTGACGATGCTCTCCGGACCGTGCCGCGGGCAATCGGTACGAGTCCTCGGCTACGATCCGCTTTATCGTGTGGTGAACAATAACAGCACGCCGACTCTGAACGACGACATCATTACAGTCGTCGCGAGGCTTCGCGTCCTTGCTCCTGGCCGTATAGATGGCAAAGCATTACAAGCCGGGAAGATTTTCTTCGATACGAATGGAAATGGCGTGCTCGATCCGATGGATCAGCAGCCGTCTCCAGCACAAAATGGTCTCGTAGACTTCGTAGAAAGCATTTCTCTCGGGAGTCGTTTCATCCTCAACGGCCGCCCCTTCAACGGCGCCGGCGTCGGCTACAACCCCCTGGCCCTGTCGAGCGCCACAGCCGAGGCCCCGCTGCCGCGGCTCTCGGCGCTCGAGCTATTCGGCTACGACCCGGGAAAAGTTTACGGGTACGGCCTCGAGCGCGCTCTGATCCCTAATCCGGTCCACTATTTTGAAGCGGCGAATGTTTTCCTGGATCAGCGAGCAGGTGTTGACCCCTGGGCACAGCCCTACACGAGTCAACAACTCCGTCCGCTGACGCGTGGTTTCGCGGCCTCGGGAACTCCCGAATACAACCCCGCCACGTCGCCGCTCTACAAGACTTTCGCGGGCCCCGGCGACACCGACGAGTCCTACGACGCGCCCGACACGCAAAACATGGCCCTAGCGATGCGCGCGCTCGAGCCGCGCTTGCGCGGCCGTGTCGTCAACGCCGCGGGCGTGTCGCTCGACCCGGACGCCTACTACTCGACCTCCGGGGGCGAGCCTGCGCCGGCCTACCTCGACCTCGACGGCGTGACGATCCCCTCGTTCCACCGGCCCGAGCTGGCGAACTTTTGGCTGCACCGCTTCATGAACGCCTCGGGGTTCTGGAACCCATCAGCGCCGAATCCCACACCACCTCCTGCCAATGAGCTTAATCGCCGCGTCCGCGCACTGCTCGAGCCGTACGACCCCGCCACCGGCACCCCGCAGCACGGCCTCAGCGCCAACCAGGCCGAGCAGATCACGCTCATCAAGCGCAAGTTCCTCATGCGCCCGCTGCGCGAGGACCACCCCGACTTCGACGGCAGCAACGCGCTGTCGGCCTACGGGACCACCGCGCTCCGCAACGCGCTCAACAGCGGCCAGCTCGTCAATGGCGGCACGGGCGAGATCACCTTCCCCTACTGGGAGGCGGTCGGCCCTTGGGACGTCGATAACGACGGCGACGGCGTCAACGACTCGATCTGGGTCGACATCGGCCTCCCCGTCCAGCAGACCGAGGACGGCCGCTGGTACAAGCCGCTGGTGGCGATGCTGGTCGAGGACCTCGACGGACGCCTCAACCTCAACGCCAACGGCAGCGAGGCGGACATGGCGCGCGAGAACTACGACGCGTCACAGAACTTGGTGTCCGGCGGCAGCCCGGGCAACCTCGCCCACGACTACAACGCCGCGGTCGCGCTGATCACCAGCAACCAAC
Source organism: Pirellulales bacterium (assembly GCA_041741515.1). GTDB lineage: Bacteria > Planctomycetota > Planctomycetia > Pirellulales > Lacipirellulaceae > Botrimarina. The sequence continues at coordinate 2,600 of JBGSJY010000280.1, forward strand.
TCCCCAGCGGCGCCGGCTGGGGCGTCGCCGAGACATCGCTGCGTCCGATCCTTTCGCCGAGTTTGCCGACGCTCGCTCCGATGTTGGTAGGCAACGCACAGTACGACGACTACGCCCGTCTGCTGTACGGCCGCCCCGACCCCGCCCTCGCCGGTCGCAACACGGCCCGCGCGCTGCGTGAGTCGGTCGATTTCGGCCGTTACGGCAGTTTGCCGGGATCGACGACGCGGCTGCCGCTCACCAAGCCCGGGCGGACGTTCATCACCGACCCGGCCCTCGTCGCGGGCGTGCCGGTCTTCAACACGATGCGCGACGTTCGCACGCCGTACGAGTTTGACGGTACGCCGCGCTACACCGGGGCGGAGCGTACCGCGAACGGCTACGAAGCGCTCAGCGGCTTTAGCTCGGCGCCCGACCTCGGCGGCCGTTACGCGGGGGGGTTGTCCGGCGTCGGCGCATCAGTCGATGAACCGGGTTCAGCGGCGAATGTCCGCTCCTTCGACCCCACGTTGAATAGAACTTCCCTGCTGACGTGGCGCGAGCTCGTCGCGGCGGCGCCGGACGACTCGCCGTACGAGCTCGACCTGTCGATCGGCGCGCGGAACCAGCCGCCGGCGTATCTCGACGAGATTCGCCGCAGTTACAGCCCGATCGAAACGGGCCCGATCCTGACCTCCACGGCGCCGATCAACGACGACGCCCCGTTCTCTCCCGCCGAGCTCGAACGGATCCTCCGCGCCTTCGACGCCGACGCCGAGAAACTCCCCGACCGCCTCTGGAAGGCCGTCGACGCCTTCGACCCGACGAAGCTGGCGGCGGCGACCCAAATCAACAACGCGGTTCGTGCGGGGTCGTACGACCCCGCGGTCGCGCTGCCATCTCCCAACTCGCTTGAACTCGTCGTCGCCGGCGCCGACGCCGCCGTTGCCCGTCAACAGGTGACGACCGACAGTTGGGACCTGCCGGTCCCGAATGAGAACCTCTACGACCGCCTGGTGCTCGGCGCCGACGGCAAGCCCGGCGTGCCCGAGTTCCAGTCGATCGGCACGTGGGTCAACTCGCTGACGCTCCCCGCCGACGATGACGGCGACGGCCTGGTGGATGAAGGGGACGAGGCGATCGCCGCCTACAATACGACCGGCAGCCACACCTTCAGCACCGGCGCGGTCCGCACCTACCAAGACCTCTACAACGCGGGGTGCGACGACTACGTGGTCGTGATGTGGCAAGACCCCCCCGCCGAGGCGCGGTTGACCGAGTACCTCAAGTACCGCGTCGCGCTAGAGATGCTCCGCACGGGCGTCGAGCCCTACCCGACAACCGCCACGCTCGCCGGTTTTCGCACCCGGGTCGATCTGGCCGCCGAGCGGATCATCTTCGGCGGCGAAGTCGCAGCCACCGCGCCCACCCAGCGGGGCACGATTGGCGGGATGCTCGCGCCGGAACTGCTCGCTGGACGCCGGATGGACCTCAACCGCCCCTTCGGCGACGGCCGCGACAACGGCGTGCGGACGGGTAACGGGATCGTCGATGAGCCCGCCGAAGCCGGCGACGCCTACGCCGATCTCAACCGCGATGGACAGTACACCGCGGGTGAGCCCTGGCTCGACCTCGACGGCAACGGCGCCCAGTCGTTCCACGCGGGCGCCGTGGTGAATACTTCATTGGATTACATTTGGGTCGACGCCAACGGCGACGGCCAAGAGCAAGCTGCCGAACGCAAGCCCTTCCGTCACGTCCCCCTGCCCGAGACCTTCGTCGATCGCAATGGCGTGCGGGTCTACAACCCGCAGATGGCCCGCCAGCTCTTCGCCCGGCACCTCTACTGCCTGATGCTCGCGCTGCAGGACGAGAACTACCTGGCGCCGTACGACTCCGAAGACCCCCAGGTTCTGCACTACCTCGACCCCTTGAGCGGCAGCGTTGTCGGTACGAATGGGGCGTCGCCCGAGTCGGGCGAGGCGTTCCGCATCGCCTTCGACTTGCACGCGATCGTCTTCCGCCAAGAGATCGCCGACGACACGGTCACGGCCAACCACACCCTCAGCCTCAGCGACCCCGCGCTCGAGACGCGTCGCCTGTTGGTGCTCAACCGCGCGCGGCAGCTCGCGCAGCGGAAGCTCACTTGCCGGATGATCGCGCAGTGGGCCGTGAACGTCGTCGACTTCCGCGATCCCGACGCGATCCAGACCCCCTTCGAGTACGACGAGAACCCGTGGGACGGCTGGAACGTCGTCGACACGCTCAACGGCAATCGCGTCTACCCGCTCGACGGCGACTTGACGACCGACGAGAACCTCTCGATGCACCGCCAAGTCACGGGCGGCCAGTTCACGATCGCCATCGACGCGCCGGACGCGGAAGCAGCGCGCCGCTGGATCCCGCGCAAGGACTGGACGCGCGGCGTCGTCTGGGGCGCCGAGCGCCCCGAGGTGCTGCTGACCGAGGGCGTCGCCTGGCACGACCGCCGGCTCGAGGACCTCACGTCGCTCACGAAGAACGACAAGAACAACCCTGACGACGGCGGCAAGGTCACCGGCACGGGGGGCCAGAAAGACGACGACCTCGATCAGCTCCGCAAGCCCAAGGGCTTCGGCTACATCGAGGCCACCAACCCAAACCTCGGCGACGACCAACGCCCCGCCGAGCTGTATTCAAGCGTCAACAACACGACCGGCGCCGTGACGCGTTCCGCGGGGGTGCAGCTCGACCGGCTCTCGACGCAGGTCTACACCGACGCCAGCGGCAACAACCTTCGTTCACCCGTGTGGCGGATCGCGGTCGTTGAAGAACACCCGCTGGTGCGTAACGCGACGATCGCGGGGGGGGCCGTCTCCAACGCGCTGGGCCAGGCGTCGGACGACCCGGTCACCGAGCAGGTCCAGCAGTACCTCCAACAGAGCATTCTCTGGGGGCCGTGGATCTACGGCAGCGACGCCGACCTCTCAACCCTCGTCCCCGGGATCAACGTCCCGCTGTTGCCCAACGCCTACCGCCAGTACCACACGGACAAGAAGATCGAAGTCAACTTCGCGCTGCAGACGCAGGTCGGCCTCGCCACGGGACGCGACCTGACTGACGCCGACGGCGTCGGCGTCGCGGCGGGCGTCATCGAGCGCGCGCCGACGGTGCCCGACACGTCGTTCCCGGCGTTCGACCGCTTCGCGCAGCCCAACACGCCGGTCACCAAGCAGCTGAGCCTCTCCAGCAAGGCCGACGCTAAGGACGCCGGCGGGAAGGGCTCGGGGTCGTTCGTCCGCGGCATGCTCACCAAGCCGACGACGTTCATTGAGCGTGTCTTCTACCCGACGCCCGCGGTGAATCTGGCGCCGAAGCCGAGCTTCGTCGGCGCCGGGACCGGCAACTATCCAACCGCGAACCTGGTCGATCCAGGGTTGTGGATCCCGCTGCTCGCCTACGACGTTCCCGCCAACTACCGCGACGGGACGCGCCTCGGCCAGGAAGGCCCGCACGTCGGCGTGACTACCGCTCCGACTACGGGGGTGGTCGGCGCATCGGCGACCAAGTCGGTGCGGGTCTTCGCGAGCAAGTTCGCCAACGTCTACGACCGCTTCGACGCCAACCAGAACGGCGACCTGACCGAAACGTTCGCCATCGCCCCGCTCCTGCCCGGACGCCGTGCGGTGATCGGCACCACGGGCGACGTCTACGGCGAGAACACCACCTCCGTCACAGCACAGGAGTTGAACGATCCCTTCGCGGGCTCGATCGCGATGCGGATGGACCGGCGTTACGCCGCGGTGATCTCGCAGTTCCCATCGCCGACGGCCCCCGGCAGCAACGGCGCGATCCCGGCGCCCAACGTCGCGGCGCCCAAGGCCGAGCTGCGCCGGCTCGAGATGGTCCCCAGCCCCGACCCGAATCGTCATCAGTTCGCGATCCGCATGAATGGACTCAACGAGTCCGAGTCGGTGACGCTTCCCAACGGCCGCCCCACGACCGCGTTCAACCTCACCGGCGGCGAGGGGACCGGCCAAGCGCGGGCCGACCTCGTCTCGGCCCCGCCGGTGATCGCGATCCCGATCGACCACTTCTCCATCTCCGAGCCGCTCGATGAGTACCTGGTGCGCCAGATCGAGCTCGACAGCGGGCTGACGCACTACCCGCAGCCGAGCTACGTGAAGCGGTCCGCAGGGCAGGGCTATCCCGCCGAGGAGTATTTCGCGACGACGCCGACCAACAAGGCCGGCAAGCACTTCGACGAACCGTTCGACATCCAGCCCGAACTGGTCGAGAACCAGACGACGCCCAACTACCGCTCGGTTCACCTCGAGCGGCTCGCCAATCCGCTGTTGCCGTGGAACCCGCCGCCGGTCCGGCCGGACGGGCAGGTCGTCGATCAGCACCAGCCGAACCTGCCGGTGAACCCGTACCTGCCGGTCGACGCGCGGTCGCTCGACCTGTCGGCGTTCAACAGCTTCACCGACGCCGAGAAAGACCTGGCGCCACGGGGATCGGCGCCCGCCGTCGGAGAGTTCGTCAACGGCGCCACCGCCTACCCCCGCGGGCCGGAGGAACGCCACCGCATCAAACGCTCGCTGGATGATCTGTTAAAAGCGATCGCCGCGCGTGACACGGTCATCGGCTTTATCTCCAACGAACGGAGTCGCCCGCTGGGGCCCTTCCCGCTGTTGTGGATGATGGAGCCGGCGCGGCTGCTGTGGCGCCAAGCGGGCCCCTCGACCTTCTCGGAGATCGCCCACCAGTACGCCGCCGGCACCAACACCCACAACGGCTACCTCGCCCGCGCCCGTGACCAACTCGCCAAGCCTCCGACCGGTGGCGTCGCAGCGCCGGGCGAACGGCTCGGCCTAGCAGGGACCGAGTACGACAGCTACCAGATTGACAGCACGCCCTACGACGACCAGTCGAACACGCGTTACAAGATCGACCAGTACATCGACGTCGCCTGGCGGCTGACGCTGGGCTTCTCCGACTGGATGACGGGTGAGTTCCACACGGGGTCGGGCTTGCAATGGTTTAGCGACGGCGCCACCGACGGGCCAATCGAAGCGGTTGACCTCAACGGCGACGGCGCCGCGGGCGACCTTGCCTCGCGTCCCGAGATCAACGGCCTGCTCCCCGCGCAGTCGCTCGCCCCCAACGGCATGCCCAACGCCGTCAACAACGCGACTCTCAACGCGACCAACGCCCGCGAGTTCCTGCAGTCGTACCTGCGGACGCAGGTCGCCGAGCAAGCGACCACGCCCGAGTTCGCGTGGCCCAATCGGCCGCTCGCCAGCGCCGGCGAGCTGTTGCAGGTGCCGGTCTGGGGCGGGTCGCGGATGCTGACCTACTACTCGGTCTTCAACTGGCAGTACACGCAGAACCCGCACTTCAGCCGCCGCACGCAGGTCAACCCGTACGACGGCGAGGCGGTCGTCTTCCACGACGGGCTCGACTACCTGCCGGGGCAGAACAACCCGGGCGCCGCCGGCACGTTCGACGGCGACTTCTCGAACGACGGCCCGTCGGACACGGTCAACGACGTCAATGGCGTCCGCCGTCCGCAGGCCGCCTCGACGAACGTCCTGCGGTTCCGCGACATGCTCGGCCACTTCGGGCACCTGATGAACTTCTTCCAGACGGCGCGGTTCCCGTCGATCGTCGGCGCGTTCGCCCGCGTCAACGCCGACGGCGACCCGGAGGACTTCGTCGTCCCCCGCGGCGCCTCGCACCACTACCGGGTGCTCGATTACGTCTGCGTGCCGTCGCGGTTCACGGCGACCGACAAGATCCTCAACGTCGATACGTTCGGCGCCGCGTCGTACGGGGTGGGCGACCCGCGTGTCGAACTGGCGATGCCGTTCAACCGCATCGATAACTACCGCGAGCCGGGCCGCGTGAACCTCAACACGATCGTCGGCCGCCACAACCCCGTGCAGCCCCGCGACCACTGGTCGGAAGTCTACGACGGATTGATGCAGCGTCTCCACGACGATTCGGTCGTGCAGTCGAACTCGCTGATCAAGCAGAGCCACCTCGGGCCGGCGTGGCGCGACGTGGCGCTGAGCCGGCGTGGCTATGTGCAGTCCCGCTTCAACCCGACGCTGGTTCCGACCACCGACAACGCGGGGCTCGCTGCGGTAGCGCAGAACCAAGTGGATTACTCGCCGATGCGGATGCACCCCGACTTCCCGACGCTGTTCGCCAACCCGTTCCGCGCGCCGGGCGAAGGGGCGAACGTGCCGCTGGCCAACATGGTGCAGACGGGCGTCGACGCGACTATGTTGCGGGCGCACCCATTGTCTCCTGGCGCCGATGGCGCATGGGGCCGGCGCGGCCTCGACAACCCAGCCTTTACCGGCGGGCAGGTCAACGGGAACCGCAGTGACGCTAGTGAGGCAGGCATCTTGCCAATCCAAGTGGGCGGCGGAAGCATGCCTCTACCGTCTCAAAGCTCAATCGACCGCTTGCATGCTGATACGGTTCTTGCTCGCTTCCAGAATGCCGCCGGCGTCCGCGGGCGCCTCCCAGACACTTTCCTTGACGACTCCTTCAAGCCAAGCCCGGTGAGCATCAATCCGCGGGACGTTTCTCCTCGACAATCAAGTTTGACGGATCCGATCCAAACACTACCGCCCGGCATTCAATCGCCTACAAATCCCGTATCGAACTCCGAAATAGCGAAACGTTCCACCCCGGTGGCGCTCTTCTCCGGGGCGTCGCTCGAGCCGTCGCTTGACACCGAGCGCAACCCGACACAGCGGTACCTGCCGATCCAGCGGATGGCCAACCTCGCCACCACCCGCTCGAATGTCTACGCCGTCTGGATCACCGTCGGCTTCTTCGAGGTCAAGCAGGCGAAGAACGACCCGCGGGTCTTTGGGCGCTACATGAACGACACCAACGGCGACGGCATCGGCGACGTCTTCCAGACCCCCGCACTGCAAGAGCTGTTCTTCCGCGTCTACCCGGACGGCTGGACGCTCGGCGAGGAGATCGGTCGCGCGACGGGCCAGGACGTCCGCCACCGCGGCTTCTATGTGATCGACCGCTCGCGGCCGGTGGCGTTCAAGCCGGGCGAGGACGCCAACGTGTCGGAGACGGTGCTCGTGAGGAGACGGATCCAGTGACGCAGGAGTCAACTGCCCCCGACGCTCAGCCGAGCGGGCCCAGGACGGGCGCCGCGTCGGGCCCACGCAAGAGCAAGCTCGAAGGCCTAGCGGGGCTGGGGATCGCGCTGGTGGCGGCGATCG
>JBGSJY010000281.1:0-5889 GCA_041741515.1 Pirellulales bacterium
AGCATCCTCGTCACGGCGTGGCACGGCGACCTCCTCGTTGGCGTCAGTCGGGCGATCAGCGACTTCTCGTACTGCACCTACCTCTCGGATTTGGCGGTCGATGCCGCCTACCAGAAGCAAGGGATCGGAAAAGAACTTATCTGGCTGACCCACGAAGCGGCCGGGCCGACGAGCTCATTGATCCTCCTCGCCGCGCCGGCCGCGGTGGATTACTATCCTCGCATCGGCATGACGCGACACCCTTCGTGCTGGACCTTGCCCCGCCGGGGCTAGTCGAGGCCGCTCATTTAGAGGACCCGATCACGAAAACACCACTCGCTTCGATCCTGATGTTCCTGGCCGCGTCATTGTTCGGCGCCGTGGGGCAGTATCTTTACAAGTCCGGCGCCGACGTTTCCGATGGCTCCGTGCTCGGGTACTTGGCGAATTGGCGGTTGATGGCGGGCGTCGGCTGCTACGTGGCCGTGATGGGGCTGTTTGTGGCGGCGTTCCGTCGCGGCGGCGACCTCGCCGTGCTCTATCCGCTTTACGCCACAACGTTCATCTGGGCGGCCTTCATCGCCTGGGCCGCGTACGGCTCGCCGATCCGCCCGGTCAACATCGCCGGCATGGCGGCGCTCGTCCTCGGCATGTACCTGATGGGGCGTTGATGGCCGACTCGGAATCAAGCGGCGCTCCCAATCGGCGCCCAATCGCCACTCGCCGCTGGTCTGTATTCCAGCGCCTAGCGCGATGGCTGGCGGATTGTGGCGTGACGCCCAACGCGATCTCTTGCTCGAGCATCGTGTTCGCCGCCGGCGCCGCGGCGGCGTTCGTAGGGGCCTCGTACGCCGAAACCCCAGCGATGCGAGCCTCTGCCATGCTGACCGCAGCGGTGATGATCCAATTGCGGCTCGTCGCCAACCTGCTCGACGGGCTTGTGGCTGTCGAAGGGGGAAAGGCGACGCCGACGGGTGACCTCTACAACGAAGTCCCTGACCGAATCGCCGATACGCTGATCCTCGTCGGCGCGGGTTTTGCCCCGGTGAGCAACCCCTGGCTCGGCGCTGCGGCGGCGATAACGGCAATGTTCGTCGCTTATGTTCGGGCGATAGGCGCGTCGCTGGGCGTTGGGCAGGTCTTCGCTGGCCCGATGGCGAAGCAGCACCGCATGGCGGTCACGACCATCGCCACCGTGGCGAGCGCTCTGCCAATCGCCTACTCGCAGCACTTCCTACCCGCTGCACTGGCAGTAATCGCACTTGGTTCGCTTGTGACGGCGTGGCGTCGGCTGCGGATCATTGCCACGCGGTTGCGGGAGGCGATGGCGTCATGACGTTTCGCTGGCTCCCTACTGAGGTCGCTTTCGCGCTGAGCACAGTGTTCGCTGTGCTCCTATTGGCTACGGTGCTTGTCGCGGTGCTGGCGGCTCGCCGTCCCGAGAAGGACTACAGCGAACTGAAGGCGCGTGTGTGGACGTGGTGGCTGATCGTTGGCCTCTTCTCGGCGGCGCTGCTGATCGACCGGCTCACTGCCATCGCGTTCTTCGCGCTGGTGAGCTTTCTGGCGCTACGCGAATACCTCTGCCTCATGCCAGCGCGAGACACCGACGGCCGTTTACGACTGTGGGCCTACGCCTCGATCCCGATTCAATACCTTTGGGTCGCGGTCGGTTGGTTCGAGATGTTTATCGTCTTCATCCCGGTCTATGTCTTTCTCGCGCTGCCAACGCGGGCCGTAATGGGTGGGAACACGACAAACTTCGTCACGGCCCTGGCGACGATGCACTGGGGCGTGATGGCGACGGTCTTCAGCCTGTCGCACGTCGCGATGACGGCTTCCTTCGAGATGGGCGCCTCGCCGCGGGTGGCGCCCGACTGGCCCTCGGAGACGGCGCAGACGCATCCCGGCGCCGGGCTCTTGGTGCTGCTGGTCCTGCTGACGCAGTTCAACGACGTGGCCCAGTACTGCTGGGGCAAGAGCCTCGGCGAGTGCAAAGTCGCGCCGCGAGTCAGCCCCGGGAAGACCTGGGCGGGCCTTGTCGGCGGCGTGCTCACAACCTCGGCTCTTGCCGCGGTGATTGGTCCGCTGATCACGTTCCTGACGTGGCCCTACGCTCTCGTGGCTGGACTGCTGATCGGTTTGGGAGGCTTCTTTGGCGACCTAGCGATGTCGGCCCTGAAGCGGGATATTGGGGTGAAGGACTCGGGTAAGATGCTGCCGGGACATGGCGGCATTCTCGATCGGGTCGATAGCCTGCTCTACGCCGGGCCGTTGTTCTTTCATTTCATCTACTACTTCTACGGCTGAACCGACAGCGAGCCATGTTAGCCGCCCGTGTGATTCCCTGCCTGGACGTCAACCGTGGTCGCGTTGTCAAAGGCACGAACTTCGTCAACCTTCGCGACGCGGGCGACCCCGTCGATGTCGCTAAGCGTTATGAGGCGGAGGGCGCCGATGAGCTGGTGTTCCTCGACATCACCGCCAGCCACGAGAGCCGCGAAATCACGGCCGATATGGTCCGCAAGGTGGCCGAGGAGTGCTTCATGCCGTTCACGGTCGGTGGCGGCATCCGCACGCTCGACGACGTGCGGCGGCTGATCCAAGCCGGCGCCGAGAAGGTGAGCATCAACTCGGCCGCTGTTCACACACCGGAGTTAATCACCGAAGTATCGCGGGCGTTCGGCGCCTGTGCGACGGTGGTGAACATCGACCCGAAGCGCGTTAAGCAAGCCGACGGTTCGGAGAAGTGGGAAGTCTTCGTCTCCGGCGGTCGCAAACCGACGGGGCTTGAGGTGGTCGCCTGGGCTCAAGAGGTCGAACGGCTCGGCGCCGGCGAGATCGTCCTCACCTGCATGGACGCCGACGGCACGAAGGACGGCTACGACCTCGAGATAACCCGCGCGGTAGCCGAGGCCGTGCGTATCCCGGTGGTCGCCAGTGGCGGCGCGGGCAAACCCGAGCACCTCGCCGACGCGATCCTCAAGGGCAAGGCCTCCGCCGCTCTCGCCGCCAGCATCTTCCACTTCGGCGAGTACTCGATCGCCGAGACAAAACGCCTGATGGCCGAACGCGGCGTGCCGGTGCGGATGCTGGCTTAAAGCAAGCCACTAGGTCTCACGCAAAGGCGCTAAGACGCAAAGGTTTTTACTTGCGTCTTCCTTCGCGCCTTAGCGCCTTTGCGTGAGTCTTCCTTCTCTGCGTATCCGCGTCTCTGCGCGATTCCTCCGACGACTTGCGTCGCCGGCTCGCCTACGCTTCGCCTTGCTCGGCCATGGCGGCGTCGAAGGCGATCGTGCTGGGGGCGAAGTCGATCTTCTTGACGAATTCCGCCGCGTCGCGGGCGCCGTGATCGCGGTCCATGCCGCTGTCTTCCCACTCGACGGAGAGCGGGCCTTGGTAGCCGACGACGTTCAGCGCGCGGATGATCTCTTCAAAATTGACGCCGCCGTGGCCGGGGGAGCGGAAGTCCCAGCCGCGGCGGGCATCGCCGAAGTTGAGGTGGCTCGCAAGGATGCCGCTGCGGCCATTAAGCGTGACGATCGCGTCCTTTACGTGGCAGTGATAGATGCGGTCCGGAAAGTAGCGGATGAACTCGACCGGATCCACTCCTTGCCAAATCAGGTGGCTGGGGTCGAAGTTGAAGCCGAAGGCCTCACGCCGACCGACCGCATTGAGCGCGCGCTCGGCGGTGTAGATGTCAAAGGCGATTTCGGTCGGATGCACTTCGAGCGCGAACCAGACCCCGCACTCGTCGAAGACGTCGAGGATCGGGTTCCACTGCTCGGCAAAGAAAGCAAATCCCTCTTCGATCATCGAATCGGGCACGGGCGGGAACGAGTACAGGAACGGCCAGATCGACGAGCCCGTGAAGCCGTTCACGACCTTCACGCCGAAGCGTTGAGCCGCGCGGGCGGTCTGCTTCATCTCTTCGATGCAGCGCTGATTGACCTTCACTGGGTCGCCGTCGCCCCACAGCCTCGGCGGGAGGATCGACTGGTGGCGGTGGTCGATCTGGTCGCACACCGCTTGCCCGGCGAGGTGGTTACTGATCGCGTGGCACTCCAGGCCGTAACGGGCGAGCAAGTCGCGTTTCTCATCGACGTAATCGGGGTCGGCCATCGCCTTGTCGACCTCGAAGTGGTCCCCCCAGCAGGCCAGCTCGAGCCCCTGGTAGCCAAAATCGGCCGCCTTCTGACAGAGCGTCTCCAACGGCAGGTCGGCCCACTGGCCGGTAAACAGCGTGACGAGGCGGGGCATGGGGGCTCCTGCGGAGGGGAGCCGGCAGCAGGCAGAAGGCAGCGAGCAGTAAGAAAAAACTGCCGTCTGCCTTCTGCCCTCTGCCCGCTCACCCAGCGTGCTAAAGTTGCAATATGAATTTCCGAACAGTATTTGTTGTCGCGGCGGTCAGTTCCCTCCTCACGGCGGCGGCGTTTGCCGGTCCGTCGGTGGAGATCACGAGCCTCGCGGGGCCGCACGGTACCGCGCCGCAGGAGTGGCTTCAACGGTTGGCCGAGGCGGGAGCCGGTCCGACTCGGATCGTTTCGGGCGGAAAGGGCGAGCCGCGGCTCGAGGAGTTGGGCAAGACGCCAAGCGGAGCGTCGCTGGTGAAGGTCTACGCCGTGCTGACGCGGGAAGGCTTGTTGGTGCTCCCGGGGTCGAACGGCCCCGAGCGTTTCCGCGCCTCCGACCGTTCCAAGCTGAAAGAATACTTCGACCGTATCGCTTCGCGCGGCGTCGAGGCCGTCACTGTTCCACGCGGGAAGTACGGCCTCACCGAGGCGGAGTTCACCGACCTCTTCACACGGTTGCAGAAGCCGATGCCGACCCTGCCCGACGGGGCGACGATCGCCGACGCCATCGACGCGGCAGAGCGTGCGGCGCGAGTCACAATTGAGATCGACGTGCCCGTGCGCGACGTGCTACGCACGAAGTCAGAAGTCGCGGCGTCGATTGATGGGCTGTCAGTCGGGACAGCGCTCGCCGCGGTGCTGAAGCAAGAGGGGTTAGCGCTACAACCCCAAGCAGCGGCGCTAGGCGAGCCCTCGACGCAAATCGGGGGAGTGAATCACACGCGACGAACTCCCCCGACTCGCGTCGGGGGCTCGCCGACAATTCTGCGAGTCGCCGAGCTGCGAGACGCCCAGGAGGCGTGGCCCGCTGGGTACGATGCCGAGGGGACGCCCACGCAAACAGCTCCGGGGTTGATGAAGTTTCTGACCGTCGAGGTCGAGGGGTACACGCTCGCCGAGGCGTACGAGGCGATCGGCCCACGCGTGAAGTGGAAAGACAAGCCGCTGCCGATTGTCTGGGATCACTTCGCGCTGCGCGCTAGTGCGATCAATCCGGCGACGGTCGAGGTGCGGTTCCCCAAGAAACGCACGTTCTACAAGAGCCTGCTCGATAGCTTGGCGTCGCAGGCGCGGCTGAAGCTGGACCTGCGCGTCGATGAAGCGGGGACGCCCTTTCTGTGGCTGACGCGGTGAGAAGAATTTGTAGGCCGTAACAAGCGCCAGCGCGGTTACGGCGTGGCGCCATCTGTCGCGCTGCCTACCGTAACCGCAGCCGAGTAACGGACACTCAAGACCCTCCCCTAGCCCCTCCCTGACAGGGAGGGGGACAATGACGGCCGGGCTTCCCGGGCTTTACACAGGCCCTCTCCGGCCGCCGCCACCGCCACCGCCGCCGAACATGCCACGCATGTCGCGGCCCGACATTTCTTCTTGGCCGCGAGACTTCAGCTCTTCGTTGATCATCCGGCGGAACTCGCTGAACTGCGCCCTGGTTCCAGGCGGGATGTTGTCCAGCATTTGCTTACGCATCGAGTCGCGTTGGCCTTCGGTCATCTGACCGCGACCTCCGGGGCCGCCAGGGCCGCCGGGTCCACCCGGGCCGCCGCCGGGACCGCCG
>JBGSJY010000282.1:0-6005 GCA_041741515.1 Pirellulales bacterium
GCGTCGCTGGCCCAGCGGCTGGTGGCGCTGCTGCCCGCCAATTGGCCCCGCGCCAAAACGCGGCTCGCCCATGCCGAGGCGGCCAAGAAAGCGATCGCCCAACTCGTCGCCGACGGCCCCGGATTCTACGGCTTCGACCGCCGGGCCGAACAAGTGGCGCTCATCGCCGGTCTCGGCAAGAGTGAAGAGTCGCTGGCGACGCTGACCGCCCTCGGCACGCCCGAGAGCCAGCAGCGACTCTTGGACGCCGCGAGCCTCGAAGCTCGGCCGTTGGCCGACCGCCAAGCCGCCGCCGACGCTTTCGCCGAGAGCGTCGCCGCCCACGGTATTCTGCTCACAACCGATCAGCTCCGCCGTCAATACGACCGCTACAACCTCAGCGCGACCGCACCGGAGGAGACCCAAGCGGTGTTGGGGCGGCTGCTGGATGTGATCGAACGGAAAGGTAAATAACCGCCAAGACGCCAAGAGCGCAAAGGATCACCAAGAACCGCTTATGGAATCAGCGGGCACGCGTTCGCGTCCGGTTTGGCAATAACAAAAGAGAGTTTGAGAGTGTGGGCAAAGCGGGTACCCGGCTCAGCCCCCTCCCTTCGCCCCTCCCCCAAAAGCGGAGGAGGGGAATACGCGCTACGCGATTAGTTGTCGATATCCCACCCACCCTTCCTTCCTTGGCGAGCCTTGGCGCTCTTGGCGTCTTGGCGGTTCCAATGCTCTCGCCCCCCCATAACGGCACTGCTGCGACCCTGCCGGGCATCATTGGCTCGAGCCAGGCGATGCAGGAGGTGTATCGCAACACGCGCCAGGCCGCATCGAGCCGGGCGTCGGTGCTGCTGCTGGGCGAGACGGGCACGGGCAAGGAGCTGATCGCCCACGCGCTGCACAAGTTGGGCGAACGCCGCAACCGGCCGTTCATCCGCGTCAACTGCGGCGCGCTTAGCGAGAACCTGCTGGAAAGCGAGCTCTTCGGCCACGTCCGTGGCTCGTTCACCGGCGCCATCGACAACCGCACCGGCCGCTTCGAGGCGGCCCACTCGGGAACGATCTTCCTCGACGAGATCAACAGCACGACGCCGCTCCTGCAAGTTAAGCTGCTCCGCGTCTTGCAGGAGCGGGAGTTCGAGCGGGTCGGCGACACGCAGACGATCCGCGTCGATACACGGGTAGTAGCCGCCAGCAACCGCGACCTCTCCGAGGAGTCGGCCGAGGGCCGGTTCCGTGAGGACCTCTACTACCGCCTCAACGTCGTGCCGATCTGGCTGCCGCCGCTGCGGCAGCGGCGTGAGGACATCCCGGCGCTCGTGACGCACTTCCTCAACGCCTACAACGAAGAGAACGACCGGTACGTCGTCCACATCGAGCCGCGGGCGATGGAGGCCCTGCAGGACTACGCCTGGCCCGGTAACGTCCGTGAGTTGCAAAACTACATCGAGCGCGCCGTCGTCATGGCGACCGGCGACGAGCTCACCTTCGAGCTGCTGCCGCCGGTCGTGCGGGGCGAGCCCAGCGCCCCCCGCGGCGCCTTCCGCCGGATGGACTTCGAGTCGCTCGCCGTCCAGCTGGTCGAAGAGGGCCTCTCGAAGGCCGACGACGAAGCGACCGACCTCCACGCCCGGATCGTCGACCGCGTCGAGCGCGAGGTGATCACCCAGGTCCTCGGCAAATGCGAGGGCGTGCAGATCAAAGCGGCCCAGCGTTTGGGGATTAACCGCAACACGCTCCACAAGAAAATCAAAGACTACGGGCTCGATAGTGGAGACGGTGATAGCAGCTCCAAAGCCTCTTGACCAAGCGACGCGTCGAACTAGCGACAAAAAGGGGAACGCGGAAAATCGAAAGTGGAATAATGAATCTTCCGGACTCCTCTTTCCGCCTTCACGTTTCGCCTTTCCCATTCTATTGATGGACCTCTCCCGCATCACCGTCCTCTGCTTCGCCGCGAGCTATGCCGTTGCTCTGGGGCTGGAGGCGCTGGCGCTGGTGCGGCGGCGCGGGGGACAGCTTTCGGCGACGCTCTCCGAGGGCCGGCGGTGGGGACTTTTGGGGTTCACCGTGGCGGGGCTCTTCGCGCACTTGGCGTACCTGTCGGTCCAGGCGAGCAAGACCGTGACTCCCCTCTCGAGTCCCGCCGACTGGTGCCTGATCGCGGGGGCGGTGCTTGCGGCGATCTACCTAGCGATGACGCTGGCCCACGCCCGGTGGGCCGTGGGGCTGTTCTTGCTGCCGATCGTGCTGGCGCTGGTGGGGCTGTCGCAGACGGCCAGCAGCGAACCCTTCGCCCCTGAACGCGCGTCGCGGTTCTGGGGCATGACGCACGGCTGGCTGTTGGTGGCCGCGGCGGCGTCGGTCTCGGTCGGTTTTGTCGCGGGGCTGATGTACCTTGTGCAGAGCTGGCGGCTGCGGAGTCGCTTGCCCGCGTCGGCAGGGATCCCGCTGCCAAGCCTCGAATGGCTCGAAGACGCCAGCAGCCGCTCGCTCGCGCTCTCGGTGTGGCTGACCGCGGGCGGGTTCCTCTCGGGACTCGTGCTCTCGCGCCTCAACCGGGGCGCTGACGAGGCCTACCGCCTGTGGACCGACCCCGTGGTGATTACTTCGGCAGCGTTGCTCGGTTGGCTCCTGGCGGCGGTCGCCTTCCGCTGGCTCTACCCGCCCGCGCGGACCGGGCGGAAGGTCGCCTACCTCACGGTCACCGCGTTTGGTTTCATGGCAATTACGCTCGTCTCGCTGGTGTTCTGGGGTCCGACGCACGGCATGGCGGCGCCCAGCGCGGGGAACCGCCAGGGCGCCAAGAGCGCCACGGATCGCCAAGAAGTAAGCAGTTTCGGCGAGCCGGCGACGCAAGTCGTCGGAGCGCAGCGGGTACCAAGTTCACTCCGACGAATTGCGTCGCGGGCTCCCGGTTTATCGGCAAACAATCCGTTTCGTGGCGTTACCCGCGGCTAGCGCCGACGGCTCAATTTCATCCATCAACTTCCTTCCTGGCGATCCTTGGCGCTCTTGGCGTCCTGGCGATTCCCGTAAACGACCATGAAACTCCGGATGGTAGGCTGTTCGCACCACCATGCCGGGGCCGACGTACGCGAACGGCTCGCCTTCACGCCTGAGGAAGCCGCCGCGGCGCTGACCGAGTGGCGGGACGTGCTGCCGGGGGCCGAAGGGGTGCTGCTGGCGACGTGCAATCGCGTCGAGTTCTACGCCGCGACGCCGTCGGGCGGACTGCCGCCGTGCCCGGCTTTGATCGCCCGGCACCTAGCTGAGTCACGCCGGCTGAGCGTCGATGACGTGCGGCCGCACCTGATCACGCTGCGCGACGAGCAGGCGGTGGATCACCTCTTCCGCGTCGCCGCGAGCCTCGACAGCATGGTGCTCGGCGAGCCGCAGATCCTCGCCCAGGTGAAGCAGGCGTACGAGCTGGCCCGCGACGTCGAATCGGCCGGCCCGCTGACGCACGACTGCTTCCAACGGGCGCTGCGGGTCGCGCGGCGGGTGGCCAGCGAGACCGACCTCCATAAGCACCGCGTCAGCATCCCGAGCGTCGCGATCGCCGACTTCGCAGCGCAGATCTTCGAGCGTTTCGACGACAAGCGGGTGCTGGTCCTGGGCGCCGGCGAGATGGCCGACGAGACTCTGCGCTACCTCACCGACCAGGGCGCCCGCAACCCGGTGATCGTGAACCGCAGCCTCGCCCGCGCCGAGGCGCTTGCCGAGGTCTGGCAAGGCCGCGCGACAACACTCGAGCGGCTCGTCGATGAACTCGCTGAGGCGGACCTCGTGATCTCGGCGACGGCCGCCGGCAAGCCGATCCTTTCGCTCGAAAACTACCGCAAGTTCGTCGGCCCCGAGCGCGCCCAGCGGCCGCTCTTCATGCTCGACCTGTCGATGCCTCGCGACTTCGATCCGGCGATCGGCCGCGAGCCGGGCGTTTACCTCTACTCGATCGACGACCTCGCCGCCGCGTGCGAACGCAACCGCGAGGCCCGACGCCGCGAGCTGCCGCGCGCCGAAAGAATCATCGTCGAAGAGCGGGACAAGTTCTTTGTCGACGCCCGCCACCGCCTCTCGGCGCCGGTGATCGCCCGGCTACGCGAAGGGCTCGACCTGCCGAAGCGCGCCGAGCTGGAGCGGCTCTTCAACAAGCTGCCGAGCCTCGACGACGACGCGCGTCGCGAGATCGAGCAGTTCGCCGATCGGCTGGTCAACAAGATGCTCCACCCGCCGATGGAGTCGCTCCGCGACGAGTCGCGCGAGGGTTCGCCGCACGGGTTGGTGCGGGCGCTCAGCCGGCTCTTCCGGCTTGAGGATTAAATCCATACAGATTTAACCACGGAGCCACTGAGGTCACGGAGAAGAGCACAGAGAATGAGCCCTTTAGGCGTCCCCTCTGTGCGTCGCTCCGTGCCCTCCGTGGCTCCGTGGTGGATTTTGGACGCCACCCAAAAACTCAGCGGCGCGAGGGGGGGACCTGCGCCGCTGAGAGGGGTTTAGACTTTAGAGCGAGCGACGCAACTCAGTCTTCTTCGTCCTCGTACTCATACTCTTCGTCCTCTTCTTCGTCGTCGTCCTCGTCGTCTTCGTACTCGTACTCGTAGTCGTCGTCTTCTTCTTCACCTTCCTCGACTTCTTCCCACTCTTCTTCCTCGTCGTCCTCTTCTTCCTCGTCGAGCTCGTCGACATCGTCCCCTTCGAGGTCGTCGTCCTCCTCGTACTCCTCGTCGTCTTCGAGCTCGTCGTCGTCATCCTCGAGCTCGTCATCGTCTTCGTCGTCTTCCTCATCGTCGACGTCGACGTACTCGTACTCGTCGTCATCCTCGACGGGGGTGTACGCCCATACGACTCCGGTGGCGGTCGGCACGCGGAGGTCGTCGAGGTCGGTTGCGAAGGCGCGGGTGAGGGTCGTCGTCATGGGACGGCTTTTTATCGAGTCGGTCGTGCAGGAAACGAGTTTGACGGGGAATCGGCGCCGCGGGGGCAGGGCCATGAGACCAGCTGCCCAATTCCTCAGCGCTTTCTCCATGAACGGAAATCAAACTACAAAACGTACGCAGAGATCAAGCGGCCCAATCCGTCCTCGGCAGCCCCAATTGTCCTAGGCAGCCCCGTTCGGACTAGGCGGAAAAGCCGGCAGGTTCGTTGTGTGTTGTCGGCCCCACAGGGTCGGCGCCTTCACCACGGCCTGGGAGGTCGTCGAGACTACCCAATCCGTAAAGTTCTAGGAATCGCCCCGTCGTGCCGTACAGGAGTGGCCTGCCCAGTTCCTCGCTGCGGCCGACGATACGCAGTAAATCGACCTCCAGCAACTGCCGCAAGACTTCGCCGCACCCAACTCCGCGAATTGCCTCGACTTCGGCCCGCACGACGGGCTGCCGATAAGCGACAATCGCCAGAGTTTCGGCCGCCGCGCCCGACAGTCGGACACCCGCCGCCGGCCCCTCAAAAAGCCGCTGCAACCACGGCGCGTAGGCGGGTCGTGTGGTAAGCCGCAAGCCTCCCGCCACTTCCACCAATTCGATCGAGCTGCGCCGGGCGACGAGACGCCTCCGCAATTCGGAGATCGCGGCGCGGACCTCAGCGACGCCGGGGGCCCCAGTCACCGCCATTAATTTCTTCAGCGTCAGGGGCTCCTGGGCCACCCACAGGACGGCCTCGACAGCGCCGATCAGATCACGGGGCGAGCCGATCGCGTCTTCCGTTGTGTCGTCGGTGGAGTCCATCGCCTTCAATTTCCTGCTAGCTCACAAACCGGACGCTAACGCGTGCCGGCTGAATCCTGCCATCAGCCCGCGGGGCGCTGCCCTCCGGTTGGCGCGGGATTCAACGCGTCATCGCCGAGCGGACCTCGGCCGCCAGCGTTTGGACGGCCTCCTCGGGGGTGGAGCCGATGGCGTCGAATCGTCGCTCGAGGCCCGCCGCATCGCCCGAAACGCTCGCCGCAGCCGTCGCCCGATAGACGCTCTGCGCGCCCCGTCCCCAGGCCATCACGTCAGCCCGGGTAGCGCCGGCCGCCA
>JBGSJY010000283.1:0-1646 GCA_041741515.1 Pirellulales bacterium
AGGTGTCGGAAAGAGGCTCGCGTAACGGCTCGGCGGCGGGCGACGCGGGCGCCGCCGTCCCGTTCCGCTTGGCGAGCGCCGCCGCCAGTTCCGGCGGGAGAATCGATTCCAACGACGAATTGGCGAGGGACATACAGGCGCGGACGGCCAGCGTGGAGAGATCGGGGCGTCCGCAGGCGTCCGCCCCGTCACACAGACATGCGACACCCAAACATGCGATCGGTTTTGCCCGCCGTCCAACGCCGATCGGACAACCACCTGCGCAATTGAGGGGCGGGCCCTACGGCAATCCGCCGCCAGCGGATTGTTCCGTCGTGCCCTACGCTCATAACCGGCTCAGGCAGGCGCGAGCGTGAAGACCGTTACTTCCGGGCGCACGCCGAAACGGATGCGACGCGTGTAGCCGAGGCCGCGATTGACGTAGAGGTTTCGGCCCCCGTTCAGCGCGACGTGTCCGCGGGCGTACGCCTTGTTGCGGATCGGCAGTATCGGGGCCCCGATGATCGGGAATCGGCACTGTCCCCCGTGCGTGTGCCCCGAGAGAATCCAGCCGCGGAAGGTGGACCACTCGGGGAAATCGACGACGTCGGGGTTGTGCGCCAGGCAGACCGTGGGCCGCGCGTGGTCGACGCCGCCGAGCGTGTCGTACAGATTGGCGCGTCGCGCCCACCAGTCGTCGCACCCGGCGATCTGCAGGCCGTCGATTTCGATTGACTCGTTCCTGAGGACAGTCACCCCGACGTTCCGCACCCGAGCGACCAGCTCGTCGGCAACCGCCTCGTTGCGAAAGCTATCGCTGTAATCGTGATTGCCCAGAATGGCGAAGGCGGGCAGGTCGACGACCGGCGAGTCGCGCAGCGTGTCGATCACCAGATCAATCGACTCGGCGCGGCGGCTCGACATCAGATCGCCCGTGATGACGAGGTAGTCGGCAGCTAAGTCCTCTAGACTCCGCAACACGCCGCGGAGGTAAGCGTTATCGACCACCGGGCCGACATGCAGGTCGCTGATCTGCACAAGCCGCTTGCCAACGAGTGACGGCGGCAGATTCTTCAGAGGCATCGGACGGTGCGTGATCTCGACCCAGTGGGGCTCGATCCGCCGCGCATAGACGTAGGAGCCGAGTGCTAGCGTCGCGCCCCCCGCGGCGACGCGGCCCAGCCAGGCGCGGCGGGTCATCGGCTTCTTCTCGTCAGACAGCATCGGCCGGATCGCAGGGGAGGGGGCGTGGTGACAGGCCGTGGTGACAGGCCGTGCGTCAATGCGGACGGACCGGTAGACTGCAAGGCGACGACAGCCGGGGGAGTGACAGCGAGACCTCCCTGACGCTGGACGCCTGCCTGTCGCCCATTCTCACCTACGAACGCTCTTTCTCTCAAACGCTCGGGATGCGCCAAGTGCGGTCGGATCGGTTTCTTATTAGACGACGGGTCGCCCTCGGGGCGATCGCGCTGGTCCTCCCGTTGGTCGTGGGTTGCCCCCAAGAGGTTCCCTACGCCGCACCCGATAGCGGAAACTCGTCCACCGAGCAGCCGACAACCGAAGACGCGCCGGCGTTTTCCCCCGAAGACAGCTCCACCTCGGCGCCCGCGCCGGGAAAGCCCGCCCCGACCGATCCCGTCGGCGAATCGGCAGCGGCGCCGCCC
>JBGSJY010000284.1:0-9576 GCA_041741515.1 Pirellulales bacterium
CGTTGGGGCGGAAGCGAGTCGCTCACGGTTCGCCCACGGAGGCGAGGCGTCGGCAATGGGTTCGGCGGCTCGCGTAACAACGGGCGCCGCGCGACCGAGATGGATGATCGACCAACCCGGGACCATCGCCAGCACCAGTAGCATGGCGACGCCCACCGTCGATGCCCACGCGATCGCCAACCGCTGCGCCGGCTGACGGAGCAGGCCGGTCGCTATCAGCGCGGCGGCGAGCAGGGCCGTCGTCGCGACGTGAAAGTCGGCCAGTTTCAGCAGCGCCGTCTCCGTCAGCGCGAGTGATAGTGAGGGCATCACTTCTCTCCCTGCTTGCGAGGACGGCGTTTCTTGGTTGCTTGCTGCTGCTTGCGGGCGTCGGCGACCATCGCCTCGAGTTCGTCGAGTTCGGACTTCGAGAGCCGGCGGCCGTCGATGGCGTGGACGAGGTACTCATGCACGGCGCCGTCGAAAACCTTTTCGAGAAAGCCCCCCGCCAGCTGGCGGAGTGTCTTCGTGCGGGCCGCGAGCGGGCGATAAACGTAGGCCTTCCCCTGCCGCACGTGGTCGACGAGCCCCTTCTGCTCCATGACCTGCAGCAGGCTGAGCACGGTCGTGTAGGCCAGCTCTTCGCCGGCCGCGTTCATGCGATCGACAATTTCGCGGACGGTGGCGCCGGGTTCGTCCCCCCCTTTAGCGCCCTCTTCGGCGGCTTCCCAGAGGACCTTGAGGGCTTCGAGCTCGCGCCCCGTTGGGCCTGAGTCAAATGAGTCTTTGTCGACCACAACACTGGCTCCGGGAAGGTAATACTGGCTGACCAGTAGATACCCCATCAAACTACTGGCTGGGCAGTAGATGTCAAGAGCGGCGTGGAGAAATCTTTACTACCACGATGAGGCGCGTTCTCCCGCCCTCGGGCGCGCTTCGGTGAGCCCCAGCGTTTAAAAAGCCTCGCGCCTTTGCGGCCCGAAAAGCTTGGTCGCCAATCACGCCACGGCTCCAGCAGAGTAAAGCGAAGCGGCCCGACAGCGGCGCCGCAGGATTGCCGCTGACCGGCCGCTTGGCCGGCCGTTAGCAACGAATCACCCAGCGTGCGAATCGTCCCATGGATCTCGCCATCCCGTTCCGTTCACGCGGATTGGTCGCGCGGCGGCGGCAAACGGAGGAGATCGCCGGGCGGCAACTCACCCCCCTCCCCTAGCGACACCTAGACACGTCGCAACGGCTTCGCCGTGACCCAAGGATGCCGTGACCCAAGGACGAAAGTCAAAGACTCGAATCCCACCGAATGACGCCCCCCATCGCCGCACGAACGAAACGAAAACCCCCGGGAAGCCCACGCTTCCCGGGGGTGACGAGCAGCCCGGGAGGGGCTTGCATAAGTGCCGAAAACGCAGGAGTGATTGCGGTTCTCACTAATGGTGACGCAGGGGGTGGAGCATCGGACCCCGAGCTAGCCGCGGTTCTCGCAGAGTGGCAGAATCTAATCGCCGACGATCGGCGTCGGATTCTCGAAGTGGTTCGCGAAGCCAGTGCAGGCCGTGCCGCCCATCCCGTTCGATTAGCTGCGGCGCCTCCGGAGGCGCCCCCGGGTTGGGTGTAGCCCAAGTCGCTTTAAATCTTGCCGGCTAAAGCTAGCCAGCGCAAACGGATAGCGCCGGAGCCGATGCGGCTACCCAGAAAGGAAAAACTGCTACGGCGCCGTCTCCGAACCTCATTTCTTTCGCGACGTTCTATTCACTATGTCGCGAGGAAGATCGTTAATCGATCGCTAGCAGATTCTACGCCGAGATCGCATCCCTGTTACTGCGGCGAGGCCGAGCACAACGAGGGTCGTGGTCGTCGGCTCGGGAATCCGTGTCAAGAAGCCCCTGATCTCGCCTGCGCCGGACGTTGAGGTGTGGATGTTGAGGTACGCACGGCCCGAATCAAAGCCCGCGATCAGGGCGTCGAGCGCGGTGCTCACCGATCCACCATTCGCCGTGATAAAGGCGGCGTTGTAGCTCGATGCAAGCGACATGTCGTAGGTGTGATCGTACGTCCCCGATTTCACGCCGAGCGGGAAGCCGGTGAAGGTTGGCGTGACGGTCGCGACACCCGCATTCAAAACGCCGGGATCAACCGTGCAGCAGTGGATATGGGAAGCGGTCGTGTTGCCCGTAAGGCCGCTGAACTCCGCCTCGACACGCATCGTCACCAAGTCGAAGTCAAAGGTGACCAAGCCGGTCCCGACGCCCAGAGATGGGTTAGGAGGAGATTCGGAGGGGCCGTTGAGAACGATGTCGTAGAGCACCGTATGCGACAACGCAGGCGAGGCAACGAGTAGGAAGGCCAAAGAAACGATGCTTCTCATGACGCAACTCCGGGTTATGGTGTAGCGGGAAAAGTTGTTGGCTGTCGCCGCGGCGCGCGACGAAGACTTGGCAATAGCAAGCTGATCGCCGCCAGACCGAGCAGCGCGCCGCCCGGCTCGGGCGCCGCGACACTCGGCGTGGTGTTCGCAACGTCGCGCCACACGGTGTAGTCAGCGGCGTCGATGAACCCGTCGGCGTTGCCGTCGGCGGCGTTGGGGCCCGTGCCGCCGTACGCGGCAGACCAAACGCTGTAATCCACCGTATCAACCAAGCCGTCGTCGTTGTAGTCGCCCGCGAGCGGCGCCGCTCGGAGGCGGACGTTGTCGACGCCGAGCGTGGCCGTTACGGAGGAACCGCCCGAAGAGGGCGTCCCCGGGTCGTGCCGCAGCATGACCTGGCGGATGTCGGCCATCATCGCGGGGTAGGTTGCGGCGCCGAGGACGAGCGACACGGCGTCCTCGGTCATCGAGAACTCGTAGGTCCGCCAGACGCCGTCAGCAGGCACCTCCTGAGCGACGCTCGACGTCCAACGGTTGCCCGTGCTGGTCGGTCCGAACAGCACGAGTCGCATCGAGAGCTGGCCAGAGCCAACCGCGTTCATTAAATCGACGCTCACCCGGGCGGCGCCGGCGGCGGTGTAGTCACCCGTCCACGACGACAAGGTGTTGTGGACCGCCAGGTTCGAGAGCGATGTCTGCAGTTGCAGGAAGGGGTCGCCGACGCCCTGGGGGCCGCCGCCGGCTTGCCGATTGACGATTTGGCCGCCGAGGGCGCCACCCGACCAGCCCGACGTGCCGGCGGCGTCGAAGTTGTCGCTGTGCAACACCGCAGCGCCCGCCGCGCCGCAGACAAGCTGCGGGATCGCGACGAGCGCGGCGAGTGTACGCCAACGGGAAGCTGCGTTATTTCGGCGATTCAAGGTTGGCGATTTGCAAGGCTGAAGAGAAACGAAACCCCGAGCAGTACGAGCGTCGCGGGCTCGGGGATGGCGATGATTCGATAAATGGCGCCGGTTGGCAGTCCGGAGGTCGGATCGAGGCCGCTGGGAGCGAGCGTTGTCTTGGTCGCGATGTAGACCTCGCCGTTCTCGTCGAGTCCGAAGGCGAGGACGTACTCGCCGATCGGGTTGCCTCCGAGCACGTCGAGCACGGAGAGGTCGAAGTCACCCGGCGCTACTTCTTCTAGGCCGAGCAGCGTTCCGTTGGCCGGGGCGAAGCCGGCGCTGAAGTCGCCGAAGAGGTACTTGCCCTGTAGTTCGGGAAACGCCGTCCCGCGGTAGACGACGCCGCCGGTGACCGAGATGCCGACCTCCGGCAACCCGTTGCCGATGTTCGGGTGGGCGTACTCTGCGATCGGATCGATCAGCGTCGCGGCCGGATTGGGGGCGACGGTTGGGTCGAAGTCGAACGAGCCCTCCTTCACGCGCCAGCCGTAGTTGCCGCCCGACTCGATAAGGTTAATCTCCTCAACGGCGCCCTGCCCGACATCGGCCACGATCAAGCGGTCGCCGTCGAACGCGGCCCGCCAAGGATTCCGCAGGCCGTAGGCGTAGATTTCTTCGCGCACGCCGGCTTGCCCCACGAAAGGATTGTCGGCGGGGATGCCGTACTGGCCCCCGGGGCCGTTAGCATTATCGACATCGACCCGCAGCACCTTGCCGAGCAGCTTCGACAGGTCCTGGGCGTTGCCGAGGTTGCCGGTCACCTGGTCCGGCACATTACCCGGACCGCCGCCGGTGTGACCTCCTTCGTTGTCGCCGGCTCCGCCTCCGTCGCCCACGGTGATGTAGAGCATCCCGTCGGGGCCGAACGCCAGGTTACCGCCATTGTGGTTGAACTGTGGCTCGTCCAACGTAATCAGAATACGCTCGGAAAGCGGATCCGCTGTGTTGGCGCCGAGTGAAGGGACCGAGTACTCCGCGACGACGCTTTGGTGGTCGGTCGGATTGACCGGATCACTAGGGTTGCCCCCCGGCCGAGGAGCCGAGTAGTAGACGTAGAACTTGTCGGCGCCGGGCAGGTCAGCCTGTCCGAAGTTTGGGTGAAACGTAAGTCCAAGGAGGCCCCGCTCGTCGTAACCGGGCCGTTCGGGAACGAGCTTCGCCGACAAGTCGAGAAAGGGCGTCGCCTGCAGGGCGCCGCCGGCGAAGACGTGGATCGTGCCACGCTGGTCGTTGACAAATAGCCGGTTTGAGCCGTCACCGGCGTTGACAATCGCGACGGGCGAGACAATCTCCCCCTCGCTGATCGGCTGCAGGGCGATACGGGGGAACGCCCCGCCCGCCGTTGCGGCGGCAAAGGCAATGACAGCGATGGATAGTAGGGGACGCACGCGCTTTCTCCTGTTCCAGGGGCCGGACAAGCCAGGGGTCGGACAAGTCTGTCGGCGACGCCATTGAGACCGCGCCGGCGCCGGAGTTTCGCGCGACTAACTCCGGCACACCCTTCAGGTGTCGCGGCGTGGCGAGTCGATTGCACGTGCTGCAAAAAAAGAGCGGGGCCAATTGGTCGTGCACCACCAACGAAGGGGCAGCCTGCTACGGCGCCGCTAGATAGGGGGCCGCCCGCGACTCCTTCAGGGGAGTCACCTCGTAAAGCACCAGCCCGGCGAGTTCTGAGCGGAAAACGCGCAGCCCGTCGCCTGCGGCGGTGATCGCGGATGATTGCTGGTCGGCGTCGAGTCGGTCGACAAATACCATTACCGGTTGCCCATCGACCTTGCAGAGCATCGCAGTCGTGTCGCGGCTGAGGCCGCCGGGATAAGAAAGCCCCAGCATCCGACTGCCGGGGGACATCTCATCGAGCCGCAGCGGCTGGTCCTGGCGTTTAGCGAACACAGCGGCGAAACGCTCTGGGTCCTCGCACTCGTAATAAGGCTCGAAACCCTGCTGGACCGCCTCGTGGTACAAGGCAACCAGCGGTGCGGGCTCGAAGAAGGGTGTCATGTCACGCGAGCCGCGTTGTCCCCAAGCAAAGGCGATGAGCACCATCGCCGCCAATGAGGCTGCGGCGATCACCGCACTGCGCCAGCCGGCCGCAGAACGTGCGTGCTCGGCAGCGGCGACCAATTCGGCAACCTGCTGCGGGGGGGCCGCCACAACGGGAAACCGCCGGCGCAGGGCGGAGTCGATCACGTCATGCAGCGCGACGTCACCACCCAGCCCCTCGGCGCGGAGCTTCTCTCGGACCGCGTCCTTTTCGGGAACGCTGGAGAGGCCATCGAGCAGCCGCTCGACCCGCCAATCATCGGGGTCGGCGTCGATGATAGAGTCGGATTCGCTCATAATTGTGCCACCGACTCGGGAGACGCCAGCGTCGGCTGGTCGGGGTCTAAACGGCTTCTCAGGCGGCTTTTGCTCCGGTGGACATGACTCATGGCGGTGCCGGGCGGCAGGCCGGTCAGCTCGGCAATCTCGTCGTAGGACAGCCCGTGGATTGTCCGCAACAGCAAACAACACCGGGCGTCATCGCTCAGTTCGGCCAGGGCTGCGGTCAGGCGATCGTCGAAATCCGTTTGGTCAGCCTGCAACTCCCCCGATTGAGGCTGGACCGGCGTGGTCGCGTGTAGCGAGGGCCTTGTTTCGACCGACGCCATGTCCTTGGGATCGGTCGCAAACGTGCGTCGGCTGCGGGTCTGGCGCCGTTGGTTGAGGGCGCAGTGGCGTACAACCCCTGCCAACCAGCGGACCATCGCGGCGCCGCCGTCCAGTCGCCGTCCCTTCGCGATCGTGATTTGGGCTGCGCTCTGCACCAGGTCCTCGGCGCCCTCCTGCCTGCCGAGCACGGCCGCCGCGATGGTGACCAAGCGTGGATAGGCGTCGCGGTAGCACTGGGCAAAGTCGGCCGCCGCGTCGCGCGGCGGCGCGGCGTTGTCGCGGTTCGGTGGATTATCTTGCCGTCGTTCCATCCGCGCTCACTATATACTGTGTCGCGATGGTTCTTCGATCTTGCAATGGTACCGTTAATCGCCGGGGAGTAGCTGACTCATGCCTTCCGCAGCGCCCCGCCGTCCGGCCCGCCACGGCTTCAGCCTGATCGAGCTGCTGGTAGTGGTCACGATTGTCGGCCTGCTGATCGCCATGCTGCTGCCGGCCGTTCAAGCGGCCCGCGAAGCGGCCCGACGCACGGGCTGTATAAATCGGCTTCGCCAGGTTGGGTTGGCGATCGTCAATTACGAAGGGCACCACACGACGCTCCCCCCCGGGCGCGTTGGCTGTGACGACACCGGCGACACGCTGGCCATCCCCGCTTGCCCGCCGGGCCTGCCGACCGAGAAGCGCACCGCCGCCAGCGGGCTTGTTTCGATCCTGCCCCAGATCGAAGAGCAGGCGCTCTACGATCGGCTTTCGATAGAAGTTGGAGGACTATGGAACCGCAACGTGGATGACCTCGGCTGGTACGCCGACCAAGCAAAGTGCCGGGGGATCAAAGAGCGTCTCGACGTCTACGTCTGCCCGAGCGATTCGTCGAAAGAACTCAGCGACGTCTACGACCCGGTCGTCGCCGCGACGGGAAGCTACGCCCTGGTCATGGGATCGCTCGGCGCGGGCGATCCCATCGCCCACGTGAGGTACAACAACAACGGCCCGTTTCTCTACGTCACGCGCCACAAAGTTCATCAGGTGACCGACGGACTCTCCGGCACGATGGCAGTGGGTGAAGTCGTCCTAGCCGACACTTGGGAATCGTCCAACACGTGGACCTACGCGCTCGCTCAGGCCGATTGCCTGCGGACGACGACCAATCCGCTCAACACCCAGCCCGGCGCCGGCGCGACCTACTACCGCCAAAACGGCGCCTTCGGCAGCAACCATCCCGGCGGCGCGCAGTTCGCTTACCTCGATGGCCACGTCGCTTGGATTGGCGACGACATCGACCCCGACGCTTACCGAGCGGCATCGACCATTGCGGAGGGAGACGCGACGCAGTAAGCCCCGATGCCGTGGAGCGGAGGTAGCATCCTGGCATGTGGTAAACTGCAGTAACTTCTAGCCTTCAGCCTGACTACGCCGCGAAACCTGCTCAGGCCGTATCGACCGACGCAGATCCCGACCATCGTACGCAGAAGCGACCGCCGGCAGACGCAGGTAGCGTAACCCTCTCTCGAGCGGCCTAATGGGGGATAGCAACAAGATGATTACCTACGGAGACCAACCATCGACGGTGTTTTGGATCTCAAGATTAAGCGGTTGATAGGGTACTGGTTGCGATGGGTCGGGTTCGAACCGCAGCGCTCCGACAGGGGGCGACACGTCAATCGCTCCCTCCGACGTATCGCGGACCGCTTCCCTTCACACGTCGCCGCGGCTTGGCTAGGCCACACGGAAGAGATTGCTAGACGGAACTATCGGAGTGGGACGCCGGAGCACATGGCGACGGATAGGAGTGACGCAGGGGGCGGAGTAATAGGGGCGGAATCGGGCCGAAATGCGTTCCACATGCTGCACCCCCCCTACCCAAAAACCCCGAGAAAACCAGTGTTTCCCGGGGTTTAGTGGGGGTGACGAGTAGCCCGGGAGGGGCTCGAACTACTCGCTAATTCCCCGGAGTTTCAGGCGATTCTCGCCAAAGTGTTGCACGGGGTGTTGCACGGCTCGCAGGACTCACCGCCTGAGCCCCGGTAGAATGAAATCATGAACCTACGGGCTAGGCGGGTAGCTCCCGCCGTCGGCTCCCCGTCGTCGCTTCCCTCCAGGGGCGACGGCGGGCGGCCGGGCCCGATTACCTGGAGGGTGACGCATGGCGGAAAAGAAGTTAACGCGCAAGTTGCGGGCGAAAGTGATCGCGGCCTATCAAGACGCGCAGTCGGTGGTTGACGCTGTAATTCAGCTGGCTTGGGCGGCGGGCGCCGTTGAGCATCGCGCTATGGAGCCTCGATTGCCCTACAAGTTTCCACCCGGCAGCTTGGACGAGTCGATCGCGGCGGCATGTGAACGATATCGAAGGCTGTGGGGTGCGTGCGACAAGCTTTCGCAAACAAAAGATGACGTCTGTCACGCCCTCCACGAAGTTAATCCGTACCCGGCCGAAGTCGCTGGGAGGCTCAGCGCTTCCTACTCACAACTCACGG
Source organism: Pirellulales bacterium (assembly GCA_041741515.1). Classification (GTDB taxonomy): domain Bacteria; phylum Planctomycetota; class Planctomycetia; order Pirellulales; family Lacipirellulaceae; genus Botrimarina. The sequence goes on from JBGSJY010000284.1 coordinate 8,415, forward strand.
TTGAATACGCTCTGGAGCTACTGAGCTTCGTCGATCGGGAGCAGGGGGGGTGGTTCATTGATTGGCCCGCCGAGAAGGTCGAGGCGCGAGGCCCCGAGGTTTGGCTAGCCTTGAGCGAGCAACACCCCGACGCCGTCGATGTGGCTCTGTCGCTCAAGCGGCATCTCTACAAAGAAGCGTACCGGGCGACTGGCGATTCGACGCTTGAGCGGCCGACTGAGCCGGTTTTTCGCAACCCGGACGTCCAAAAGGCTTATGACATGCTCAAGCGCGGCGTCGATTACGACGAGATTGTCCGCGCGACCAACAAGTCGGTCGAGCACATTCGAAAATTGGCCAGCGACAACAGTCTAACGAAGGGCCACGCGAAGAAGAAACGTAACTCAGCCGCTGAGTAACATTACTCAGCCGGGATTCTGAACGACAAAAAACCGCTTGGGCGTAAGCCCCTGCGGTTTTTTTTCATTTCCGCTTTGTTGAGTAACGAATCACCGGAGGATTTCCCTCTTCGCAGCCACCCGAGCGACGCTGCAACCAACTCACAAGCGATGAGGCAATGCGATGAGTGTCGATTTGAAGGCCGGCGGCCTGCAGATGCGAGGCCGGCTCACTGGCGAGGGGGAGCGACGACTCCTCACCTACAAGGAGATGGCCCGTGCGCTGAACGTCAGCGAACGGACCGTTTGGCAGTGGGCTCAAGAGGGACTGATCGCGACGGTGCCGATGGGCCCGAAGCTCGTCCGGTTTCACCCCGACGAGAAAGCTCGCGTCATGCGTGAGGGCGTGTCCTGTCGGCTCGCCGATCGCGCCTGAACCAACCGCTAGACACAAAAAAGCCCGGTGGCTGGCAGGCCGAAACCGGGCAAGGGAAAAAGCACTCATGGATGATACGACAAAAGTTTGGCGGCGGTCCAGTCTGCCCGGAGTCCTGGGCAAAGCTTGCGACGACCCCTGCTGGGCGTACTTCGCCGAGCTGAAGTCCGGACGCATCTACGCGTTCGAAGGGGCCGCCGACCTGGGCAACGGTTGGATTCGGCTTCACGAGTGGACCGGCGGCTATGGAGGCATCGGCGACCTCGACGCGATCTGCCACACGAGGCCGCTCCCGGTCCCCGAGCGAGGCCTCACGATTCCCATCAGCGAAGTGCGGTGGGCGGCGGAG
>JBGSJY010000285.1:0-2479 GCA_041741515.1 Pirellulales bacterium
GCCGATGCGTTGGTAGAGCCACGCGCCGCCGCGTTTGCCGGTTTGCCGCACGGCGCCCATCTCACGCAGGGCGTAGGCGGCGCGCTGGGCGATCCATCTTGGCGAGCCCATCGCGGCAGCCAGCTCGGCGGTGTCGAACTCCTTCGGCAGCTTGCCGGGAACGAGTTGCCAGAGGTCGGCCGCTGTGGTGAAGCGCAAGGCTTCGCCGACGCTCGACAGCCGCTGGTCCTCGACGACGTGGTCATTGACGCGCCACCGTCGCTTTCGGCCGTGGCCGGGGCAGCGGACCTCCTCGACTTCCACCAGCGGCGTCTCGAGGGTCAGCCGCGGGTGCGGGAACGCGCGGGTGAAGTGGACGAGATCGTCGAACAGGTCGACCAGCGAGCCGCGCTTGGGGCTCCAGCGCTGACTTACGACCTCGCCGCCGGGGCGGTCGAGCTTGATGATCCGCCGCCGGGCGACGATCGGCTTCACCACCAGCACGCGGTGCTCCTGACAGAGCTTGCGGACCTTGTCACGGATCGCGGCGAGCCCCGCGTGCTGCACCTCGATCAACAGGTCGCCCCGCACCACATCGATACGGTAGCGCCCGCGCCGCACCTCGACCTCGCCGTCATCGCCGGCGTAGTGGGCTTTGAGTTGCTGGTGGAGACTCGTTTCCATACGAGAGTGGGCAGCGGGCAGACGGCAGCAGGCAGTAAAGTGGGACGCCGCTTCGCGGCGTAGCGGGAACGGCTCGCAATCATGTCCTGCCGTCTGCCCGCTGCCCTCTGCCTGCTCAACTCCTCACCCCAAGGTCCTCAACCGTGAACAGTGTCGTCAGTTCGTAGCCGGCGGCTTTGAACGCTTCGCGGCCCCCTTCGAGGCGGTCGACGATCGCCAGCACGCGCTCAACCTTGAGGCCCTCGGCCTCGCAGAGCTCGATCGCCTTAAGGCTCGACGCGCCGGTGGTGACGACGTCTTCGACGATGACGATCGACTCGCCCGCGGCGTAGGGTCCTTCGACCTGCTTGCCTTTGCCGTGTTCCTTGGGCTCCTTGCGGACGATGACGCCGCGGAGCGAGTAGCCGCGGATGCCGGCGGTGGTGAGGATGGCGGCGGTGATCGGGTCGGCGCCGATGGCCATGCCGCCAACCAGCTTGGGGCCTTGGCCCATCTTCAGGCGCATCTCGCCGATCAGGTCGAGCATGCCGTCGCCGATGAGCCGCGCGCCGCGGGCGTCGAGCGTCACGCGCCGGCAGTCGAGGTAGTAGGACGCCTTCTTGCCCGAGGCGAGCGTGAAGTCGCCGAACTCGAGAGCGGCGTTCTTGATCAGTTTGGCGAGCGCGTCGCGGTCGTACATCGGGGGAGGGGCGAGGGGCGAAGAGCTAGGGACGGGGGACGGGGGAGGGAGCTTGAGGCCTGAGGCTTGAGACCTGAGGGTTGCGCAGCCTGCTCGATTGGGACTGCAGCGCAACCCTCACAACTCGAGTCTCAAGCCTCAAAATCTCCGCCCTACGAAGCCTACCCGATAAGGATTGCGGCGCAACCCTCACCACTCAAGTCTCCGGCCTGCTGCCTCACCGCCGCACGGTCACTGCCGAGCCGACCGACAGGATATCGTAGACGTCCGCCATGTCGCGGGAGGCGATCGTCAGTCGGCCGCGGGCGCCCAAGGGGGGCGTCGGTCCGGCGCTGAGCTCGACCTGCTCGCCGGAGGGGTTCTCGATGACGACCTTCTGCCCCTCGCCGACGACCGGCTGGTTGGGGGCGTCGAGCCGCTTCTGGCCGACACGCCACTCGCCGACCGTCGGCGCCTGGCCCTCGACGGTGACCGGGAAACGGCCGGCGTAGCGATCGTCGAGCAGCAGCACGAGCTCGCCGCGGGCCAGATCGACCTCGGCGTTGAACGGGCCGCGGATGACTTTCAGCTGCTGGCCAGGCTGGACGGCGTCCACGGCGGCGACGCCGTTGATCTTGGCCAGCAGTTGCCAGGGGACCTCGAACTGCTGGGCGATCGTCGCGAGGGTGTCGCCCGGCTGGACGACGTAAGCCGGCTCGAGGCGGTGTTCATCGGAGTAGACGACCGAGCCGGCGAGCTGGCTGAGGAGCCCCTCGACCTTGGCGCGCTCGTCGGCAGTGAGGTTGGGTTCGGCGCGCCACTGCGAGAGCATCCGGTGGGCGCGGGTCAGCTCGTCACGCTCCAGCGCCATCTCGACCGCCTGCCAAGCGACGGCGAAACCGGACGCGGAAGTGGCGGCGGGCGCCGCCAGGGCGGCGGGGGCTGGGTTGATAGGAGTCGTTTCGGAAAGGGCCGATTGCAGCGAAGGGATGCGGCCGTTGATCTTGGGCGACGTCACCGTCGTCGAGCCGTCTTCGTAGTTTGCTTGCGGGATCGACGCGGGGAGCGGCAGTGTCTGATTGTTCGCGCTGGGCAGCGTGGGCTGCGGAGGCTGCGTCGCCAGCGCGGCGCCGGCGGGCATGCCCTGCACCGGTGGGA
>JBGSJY010000286.1:0-6671 GCA_041741515.1 Pirellulales bacterium
GGCCTGGGCATCGGCCTCGGCGCGTGGTCGCTCATCGGCGGCCGCGAGGAGCTATGGAACCCGGCTGTCGCCGCCGCGCTGGGCGGCCAAGGCCTGCTCATCATCGGCCTCTTGCAACTGCTTTCGTCGCTGTGGAACGCCGCCCGGCAAGCCGCCGGCAAGCTGTCGCTAATGCACGACGAGCTGCGCCGCCTCCGCCGCGCGACCGAAGAAACCGCCGCCCGCAACAACCCGTCCGCCTCGTCGTTCTTCGCCGACCTGGCGCGCGAAGCCCCGGCCGAGATGCTGCTAGGCAACCTCCGCGGCCAACTCGACCACCTCGCATCACGGCTGCGTTAGGGCCTCGTTTGCCGCAGACAACCCGTGAACGATCGATGCAACTTCCGACGGAATCGCCTGCGCGAGATTAGTCGCCAGACTTAGCTCTCCAGTGCTATTCGTCGTCCGAGAGAGACTCTTCTCCGGTCGCGGCCCGTTTACTGTCATTGGGCGACCAAGGGAGGGCGTTCAGTTCCCCCAATCCCTCCTCGCTGAGATCCCAATCTCCCGAATGCCACTGCGTCACCCCTTCGGAAGTGACGGAAAAGAATTGCGAGTAGGACATGTCATCGAACTCAGGTGACTGGGTCATCCAAATGAAGATGTCTTCGAGCTTATTGGGCGTGATGATGACTTGAATGTCCTCGGCGTCGATCGTTGCCGCCGCTTCGAGCCGACTGCCGGGTACGCCCCATGCGAGGCCCGACGAATATCGCACGCCGAGCGCAGGAACTTTCTCGCCGTGTTGCCAGTCGAGGAGAACCGCGGGGGCTCCTTCTACGAAGGTGGTGTACCTCGCCTCAGCTTTGGCGCCAGGCATTCGCGACCTGCTACTGCCACCTTCTGCCGCTTCAGGCGGAAGCGACGCCCAGTCTTCGTTGTACTTCAGACCGACAACTGTACTGCGTGACCAACGAACTTCCTTCGGATACACGAATAGATCAAAACCGTTCAACTCTTTTTGCTTCCCGGCCGAGTCGACTCGCAATTCCAACTCGAAATCACGACGCAAAGCACGGTAGACAGCCTTAACGCTCTCTGAGATCGCGGCAGTGTCGCCAACGACCTCCAATCGTTCAAAGCCCGCGTATCCACAGAATGCCATGGACCCTGGCGGATAGACGTATTCCAAGCCGATGCCTTTGTCGCCGAACGACTCCAACGACTCTGCCGTGAGCGTGGAGTGAAAAAACGCGTCACCCGGCATCAATGCTGGATTCACCGCGCGCGCCGGACCGGCGAGCAAGCAAGGCAACACGATAAGACTGCCGCGCAACCATGACCACATAGAAGAGTCTCCGAGTAAGCAGAATCCTACAGCCTACCCACAATCGGCTACGCCAGCCACCAAATAGCCTCTGCGTATCTGGCCTCGCGGCTGCGATGAAAAGAGTTAGCCGCCGATGAACGCAGATGAACACGGATGCTTCCTGGTGAGTTGAGTCAATCCACCAACCGACATCCGCGTCTACCTGCGTCCATCGGCGGCTACTCCCCCGTCACGCGGCGTTCGATCTCCGCCACGACGTCGTCCAGCTTTAGCCGCACCTGCTCGAGCGTGTCGCGGTCGCGCATCGTGACCGTGTTGTCCTTGAGCGTCTGGCCGTCGACCGTGATGCAGTACGGCGTGCCCGCTTCGTCTTGGCGGCGGTAGCGGCGGCCCACGGCGCCCTTCTCGTCGTAGAACGCGGGGAACTTCTTCTTGATCGCCCGGTACAGGTCCTGGGCTACCTCGGGCATGCCGTCCTTCTTAACCAGCGGGAAGACGGCCGCCTTGATCGGCGCGATCCGCGGGTGGAACTTCATCACGACGCGCGTCTGGTCCTCGCCCTTGTCGTCCGGCGCTGTGTCCTCGGTGTAGGCCTCGCACAGCAGCGCGAGCACGCCCCGGTCGGCGCCGGCGGAGGGCTCGATCACGTGCGGCGTGAACCGCTCATTCGTAATATCATCGCGGTACGTCAGGTCGCGGCCCGAGCCCTTGTGGACCGGCTTGCCGTCTTCGCCCAGTTGCAGCGTGAGCGGGCAACTGTTGGGGTCGAGCTTCCCCTCCATGTGGCTACGGAGGTCGAAGTCGCCGCGGTGCGCGATCCCCTCTAGCTCGCCGTACTCTCCCTCGGGGAGGAACGGGAAGGCGTACTCGATGTCGGCCGTGCCGGTCGAGTAGTGCGACAGCTCGTCCTGGTGGTGATCGCGGAGGATCAGCCGGTCGCCGGCGAGACCCATCTCTTGCCACCACTTCATGCGCCGGTCGCGCCAGTACTTGTACCAGGCGGCCGACTGGCTCGGGTGGCAGAAGAACTCGATCTCCATCTGCTCGAACTCACGCGAGCGGAACGTGAAGTTCCGCGGCGTGATCTCGTTGCGAAAGCTCTTGCCGATCTGTGCAATTCCCACCGGCACCCGCACGCGGGTGCTGTCCATCACGTTCTTAAAATTGACGAAGATTCCCTGCGCGGTCTCGGGGCGGAGGAACGCGCGGCCCTCCTCGCCGGCGAGCGCGCCGATCGTCGTCGGGAACATCAGGTTGAAGTCCCGCGGATCGGTGAACGTGCCCAGCTCGCTCGCCTCGGGCGCGAGCGCCTTGCCGAAGTCGGCGAGGTCGATCTTGTCGAGCGTCGTCAGCGCGCCGTCCCACGCGAGCTGGTCGGCGTCCTTCGAACGGATCTTGAAGTGCTTCAGCGCGCGCCGCTCGATCTCCGGGCCTTCGTCCTCGGCGACAGTGGTGACGAAGACTTTCTCGCCCTTCGCCTCGACCCAGCGGCCGCGGACCTGGTCGTAGCGGTAACGCTTCTTGGTCTCGCGGCAGTCCACCATCTTATCGACGAACAAATCGAAGTGCCCCGAGCACTTCCACACCTGCGGGTGCATGATGATCGTGCAGTCGAGGCCCGTCATTTCGTAGGGGCTCGGCGCGCCGGGGAGGGTCGCCAGGTCGTCGTGCGCGCTGACCATGTCGCGCCACCACGCCTCTTTGACGTTGCGCTTCAGCTCGACGCCCAAGGGGCCGTAATCCCAAAAGCCGTTGAGCCCGCCGTAGATCTCGCTCGACTGGAAGAGGATGCCGCGCCTGCGGCAGAGCGAGACCAGCTTTTCCATTTCCATGGGAGGGCGCTTCGCTTGTGAGGGGTGAGGTTTGAGGCGTGAGGAAGATGTATCCCCTCCCCCTTGTGGGGAGGGGGACTAAGAAGACCCGCCAGTCTAGCGGAGCGTTCGCGCAGGCTAGAGGGGGGCCCACTCGGCTAAAGGAGCGTGAGGCGGCCGCTGGCGGGGTTGTAGACCGGGACCACGTCGAGGGTGTCGATGGCTGCGCAGCTTGCCAGGTCCGACTCCATGCCGATCGCCAGCAGGTTCTTGGCGCCGGCCGTGTCGTGGAGCTCAAGCGTAAATTGCTCGCTCGGCCTGCGGCCCAGCGCCCTGGCGGTGTTCAGCAGCTCTTGCCACTCGCCCAGCACCTGGCGGGCTTGGTCGTTCAGTTCCCGGGGACCGCGCGTCAGCAGCTCGCTGGCGATCGCCCCCGCGGCGAGCTGGTCCTCGCGCGTGACGTGTCCGTTGGTGCCCGCGCAGAGCAGATTCACCGCTTCGTCCGCGGCGATCGCGTCCACCACTGCGGACAGGTTCACCGCCGCCCCCACGACGACCTTCGCCGCCAGCCGTGCGTGCTGCAGGGCCCGGGTGCCATTGGTCGTCGTAAAGAAAACGCGGCGGTCGAAGACCTCGTCCGGCGTGAACTCGGCCGGCGAGTTCCCCAAATCGAACCCCTCGATCCGTGTGCAGTTGCGCTCGCCTGCCAGCACCAGCTCGGCCCGGTCCAAGCCTTCGGCCGCGCGGACCACGTCGCCCACCTCCAGAAACGCCGTCACGTCGCGGGCCCCCGAGGCGAGGGCCTGGCAGATCGTCGTGGACGCCCGCAGCAGGTCGATAACAACAACCGTCGCCCCGGCAAGGTCGGTCTCGGCGACAAACTGCGGCAAGTAATGGACCGAAAGGCTGTTGGACACGGTGTTAGGTACGAAAGACGGGAACCGCCAAGTCGCCCGCGAGCGCCAAGGTTCGCCAGGAAGGAAAAAGCGGACGGGATGTACTGGATCGACAGGATAGGCTCATTGCAATCCTGTTCATCCCGTCGATCCTGTCTAGTTACCCTTCCTTGGCGATCCCTGGCGCTCCCTGGCGTCTTGGCGGTTAAACTAGGTCGGTTCCCGCGGTTCTCGCCGCATTCGCCCCGCCCGCCCTGCCCGCCCATGTCCACGCCCGCCGCCGCTGTCGATCCCGCTGGCTCGGTTGACCCCGCTGCCGCTGTCGACAAGTCGGGCGATCGCGTGCGGCGGATGTTCGGCGAGATCGCCCCGCGGTACGACCTGCTCAATCACCTCCTCAGCGGCAACGTTGATCGCTACTGGCGCTGGCGCACCACGCGGATCGTCCCGCCGGTCCTCAAAGGCCGGCTCGGCGTGGCGCCCATCCTCGACCTCTGTACGGGGACGGGCGACCTCGCCCTGGCGTACGACCGGGCCACGAAGGGGCGCCTCCGCATCACGGCCGCCGACTTCTGTCCCGAGATGCTTGCCCTCGGCGAGCAGAAGGGCGCCAAGCGCGGCGTCAACGGTCGCATCGAATGGGTCGAGGCCGACGCCAACGCCCTGCCGTTTAACGACAACACCTACCAACTCGTCACGGCGGCGTTTGGCCTGCGGAACGTCAGCGACACTGACGCCGGCCTGCGCGAGATGACCCGCGTCTGCCGCCCCGGCGGCAAGGTGGCGGTGCTCGAGTTCACCACCCCGCGCTGGCAACCGTTCAAGGCGTTCTACGGCTGGTACTTCCGCCACGTACTCCCGCGAATCGGCCAGGCCGTGATGCGTAACAGCACGGCCGCGTACGAGTACCTCCCCGAGAGCGTCAAGGGCTTCTACGAGTACGAACAACTCACCCAACGCATGACTGCCGCGGGCCTCGCGAACGTCCGCTATCACCCGCTAACCCTCGGCATCGCAACGCTCTATGTGGGCGAAAAGATTTGAACCACGACGGACACGACGAGCACGACGGATCGTCCGTAACGGTTGACTCGTCGTGTCCTTCGTGTCCGTCGTGGTTAGATGTTTAAAGAAGTAATGAGCGACCTCCCTATCATCGTCGGCGTCACCGGCGCGAGCGGCGCGGCTTATGCTGTTCGGCTGGTGGACGTGCTGCTGCGTGCGGGGCGGGACGTGCACCTGTCGATCAGCCCCAGCGGCGCCGCGGTGATCGAACAGGAATTAGGAGTGAAGCTCGACCTTAACGACTTCGACGCAGCGCTGATCGCCCCCGATCGCTTCCCCTTCTTCCAGAATTCTCAGCCGGAGGCGGCAGCTCCCGGCCGCGGCGCGCTCAGCTACTACCACCACCAAGACTTCATGGCCCCGATGGCCAGCGGCTCGTTCCTCAGCGCCGGCATGGCGATCGTCCCGTGCAGCGGCACGACACTCTCGGCGATTGCCATTGGTTCGGCGAGCAACCTGATCCAGCGCGCCGCCGAAGTGCATCTCAAGGAACGCCGCAAGTTGGTGCTCGTCCCGCGCGAGACGCCGATCTCGCTGACGCACATCGACAACATGCGGAAAGCGGCCGAAGCGGGCGCCGTGATTCTGCCGGCGTCGCCCGGCTGGTACCACGGCGTGAAGGAGATCGCGGATCTCGTTGATTTCATCGTCGCGCGGATCTGCGACCAACTCGGCGTGCGGAATGCGCTCGTGAAGCGCTGGGGGGCAGAATGACTCACGCAAAGACGCAAAGACGCAAAGGTTTTCAATTCGCGCCTTATTCGCGCCTTTGCGTCTTTGCGTGAGTCGTTTGTATGTTCAAAGCAATCGCCCATCTCCTGTCGCTCATCCGCTTCAGCCACACGCTGTTCGCGCTGCCGTTCGCGCTGCTGGCGGCGCTTATGGCTTGGCGTTCCCGATCCTTAGAACTTGGTAACACCGGGGAGGCTAGCGACTTCTACCCCGCCGCAGGTCCATTGCCTCGTTTTTTGGTCGAGATATCTCATGGCACAATCGACGGTCAGCCTTATCTGCTGGATGTGCGATGGCAAGAACTCCTCGGTATCCTCCTCTCGATGGTCTTCGCCCGCAGCGCCGCGATGGCGTTCAACCGGCTCGTGGACCGCAAGCTCGACGCCGCTAATCCGCGCACCGCGGAGCGGCATCTGCCCGCAGGGATCCTCAGCGTCGGGACCGTCACGGCGTTCACCGTGCTCAGTTCGCTCGGCTTCATCGCCAGCACGCTGCTCTTCCTGCCCAACTGGCTGCCACTCGCGCTGAGCGTCCCCGTGCTCGCTTGGCTCTGTGGCTACAGCTACGCGAAGCGCTTCACGTCGCTCGCGCACTTCTGGCTGGGGGCGGCGCTGGGGATGTCGCCGATCGCGGCTTGGATCGCGATTCGTGGCGAGGCAGTGCTGGCTGATCCGCTCGACCTCTTGCCCGCCGCGGTGCTCGGCGCCGCGGTGCTGGCTTGGGTGGGCGGCTTCGACATCCTCTACGCCTGCCAGGACTACGAGTACGACAAGTCGGTCGGCCTGCGGAGCGTCCCCGCCAAGCTCGGCGTCCGCGGCGCCCTGCGGCTCGCTGCGGCTTGCCACGCGGTGGCCGTCG
>JBGSJY010000287.1:0-1605 GCA_041741515.1 Pirellulales bacterium
TCGCCAGCAGCAGGCCCGCGCCAACCAGGTGGCCCGCCGCGGTGCCCAGCGCCACGCCGTCGTAGCCCAAGGAGGGGAAGAGCCCGCCGGCGCCGGTCACCAGCGAATAGCTGACGCCGATGTTGACGACGTTCACCAGCAGCATCACCCACAGGCCGCTCATCGTGTCGCCGGCGCCGCGCAGGCAGGCGATCGCGACTCGCTCGACCATGATCGCCGGCAGCACGCACAGCTCGATCCGCAGGTACCGCGTCGCGCCTTCGGCGGAGACGCCCTCCAGTCCCATCATCCCGACCGCGCCGTCCGCAATCGGGAAGCCGACGGCCATCAGGAAGGCCGCCCACACCAAGCCGATCGTGATCGACTGGTTGGTCGCCAGATTCGCCAGCCCGTGCTGCCCCGCGCCGGTGAATCGCGCCACCAGCGGCGTCGAGCCGCTGGCGATCACCGCGAACAGCATCCCCACCAGCCACAGCAGATAGATCACCAGCGTCATGCTGGCGACGTACGAGGTCCCGGGCAACAGCCGGCCCGTGATCGCCAGGTCCGACAGCCCCACCGTCAGGTGCAGCACCTGCTCCACCAGCACGGGCCCCGACAGCCGCAAGAGCGGCCGCAGCGTGCCGGGCGACTGGAGGAGGGAACTCGACACGACGGCAGGCGGGGAGAGAGGGGCACAGCGGGCCGCAAAAAAGGGGCACCCCGACTCGTTATTAGAGCGAACGGGGGACCCTCGCCTAGCGTGGGAGGTTCGCGGGGAGGGAGTGGGGGGCTTGGTACCCGATGCACTCCGGTCGCTAACCAGGATTATGCAAGGAATAGCGAGGCGAAGTTGGCTATGCTGGTTTCATCCAAGAAGCGTCAGCGCCATTCGTCCCCCTCTTTCTTCAGAGGGAGGCCGCTTTGCTAGGTAAAAAGGGGGGAGGGTGTTGAAGCGGGTACCCGGGTTCCACCCCCTCCCCCCTGTTTTCCTAGCAAAGCGGCCTCCCCCGAAAGCGGAGGAGGGGGACAAAGAGCGCTAACGCTTCTCATAGGCGTATTCGCGAAAATCAAGCTGCTAGCCCCGGCATAATCCTGGTCAGCGACCGGAGGGAAGCGCGAGCAAACTTTCCCATCCGACAGCTCGAGCGAACCGGCCGCCGCTCAGTACCGCAGCGTCAGCTCTTCTTCGAGCCCCTCGACGGAATGGCCGCGCCAGACGCCGACGCCGTTGGCGTCGAAGAGCACATAGGTGGGCGTCGAGTCCGCGCCGACTTGGTTGAAGACCATGCCGGCGCCGTAGGCGACCGGCCAGTCCATCCCCTGGACGCGGCGGATGGCGGCCTCGACCGCGCCCGTCCGCGACGGTGGGTCGGAGGCGAGCGCCAGGATCTCGACGCCGCGGTCACGCCAACGCCCGTAAAAACGAGCGAGCGACGGCAGCGTCTGCAAGCACGGCAAGCAGTCGGTGGACCAGAAGTAGAGCACGACGTAGCGCCCCTCGAGCGACTCGGCCGTCGGAGGCGGCGCGCCGCCCGTGTTGAGCCAGCCCTGGACGAGCAGCTCGGGGAAGGGGAGCGGGCCGATCCGCTCGCCGCCGTCGCCGGGACGCGTCAGACGCTCGAC
>JBGSJY010000288.1:0-4627 GCA_041741515.1 Pirellulales bacterium
GTCCTGGACGCGGCGGTCGCGTTTGACGGCCGACAGGGTCATCGCCCCGGCAAAGCCCATCACCGCCACCAGCAGCGAAGCGACCGCGGCGTGCCAGAGCGTCGCGAAGGGTGTCGCGCCGACCGAGTGCAGCGCGGCGCCCACCAGGGCGATCGTTGCCGAGGAGCCGAGGAAGCCCTCCCAGGTGCGGCTCTGGTTGATCGACGGGGCGATCACGTGGCGGCCATAGAGCCGGCTCCAGGCGAACTGTACTGCCTCAGAAAGCAGCGACAACAGCACCAGCAAAAACAGCAGCCGGGCGTTCGCGCTGTAGGTCAGCCCCGGGGCCTTGAGGTAGAGCAGCGCCGGGGCGTAGCTGAGGTTGTAGACGCAGATCAACAGGCCGACCTGGATCTTCGCCACGCGCTCAAGGAACCGCTTCGGGTCGCCGGCGATCGCGATCCGCGTCGGGATAAACACCAGGGCGAACACCGGGATCATCACCGCGAACGCGCCGTAGGCGTTGTTTGCCACCAGCACGTACTGCAACGGCAGGAAGAAGAAGAAGACCCAGAAGAGCGCGCGGTGGTCGGAGTGGCGCGTCGGCGTCAGCGTGATGAACTCACGCAAACTCGCAAAGCTGATCAAGCCAAACAAGACGACCGTGAGCGTCGGGCTCAGTAGCGCGATCGCCAGCAGGGTGCAGATCACCCACCAGCTACGTACGCGGCGGTTGAAGGCGTCGATCGCCGCCGGGTTAAGCCCCCACTGCGGCTGCCGACCCAAGCCCCAACCAACGAAGGTCGCCAGCCCCAACAGGACAACGACCACCGCGGCGAACGCCCAGTTGGTGAGGTGAGGCATTGGGGAGAGGCTAGAGGCTAGAGGCTAGAGGCGAGGTTCGGGTGGTCAGCGGCAGGAAGGTCGGAAGCAAAGTCCCTAGCCTCTAGCTTCCAGCCTCTCTCATTCGTCTTCCCTGGGCGCCAGCCGGAGGACGGCTTGGCGGGCGCGGGCGAGGAAGTCGTTCTTGGTTTCGTCTTGTTCGAGCCAGATGGGCGGGCCGAAGGTGACGGTCGCCAACAAGGGGATCGGCAGGTACTCGTCGCGCGGCAGCACGCGGTGCATGTTGTGCAAGTGGACCGGCACCAGTTCGATGTCGGGCCGTTTCTTGCCGAGGTAATAGAGCCCGCTCTTGAACTCGCCGACCCGCTGCCCGTCGGAACGGCCCCCCTCGGGGAAGATGATCACGGAGTAGCGGTCGCCCATCTCGGCGAGCATCAGGTCGATCGGGCTCTGGTGGACCTTGACACTCTTGCGGTCAATGAGCATCGCGTTGAAGGCCTTTGCCAGGTGGGGGCGGAGCCAGCCCTGGCTCCAGTAGTCGTGGGCGGCGACGGGCCGGGTCACTTCTCGGCACGCTGGGGGCAAAGCCGTACGGACCAGCACTAGGTCGATGTGGCTGGTGTGGTTGGCGAAGTAAACCCGTTGGCAGGTGTCGGGCTGACAGTCGATCCAACGCACCTGCGGTCCGCTCATGAGGCGGGCGAGGCCGGTGAGGAACCAGTCGGTGAGCGTGAGGGCGAAGGACATCGTCGGCGGGTCGGCGGAGCGCGGCCCCCCTGGAGGGCAAGACCCGCTAGTATGACGCGCCGTCTGGGAGACTTCGAGCGGCAGGCCCCCGACCGAGGCCAAACCCCTTTGCCGGCAGGGCTCCGGTTCCTCCGATTGAAGCGGGAAAGCCGCTCCGCCCGGCTCGACGTGCGGCGTGTGGCGGCGCCCACCGCCCGAGCCCATTGACGCGGCTCAGCGGGGAAGGGTTAATCAATGCCCCACCCCTGGTTGGCAATCCGCCTCAGGCCGTCCCCTCCCGTTGAAACTATGTACCTGCTCATTGCGGCTGTCTTTGTCCTGGGTTACCTGGCGATTGTCTTCGAGCACCAGCTCGGCATCGACAAGGCGGCCGCCGCCTTGGTGACGGGCGTGCTCTGTTGGACGCTCTACATGCTGAGCGGCGTCTCGCACGAGACGGGTGAACACGCCCTGCTCGAGCACTTTTCGGAGATCGCCGGGATCCTGTTCTTCCTGCTGGGGGCGATGACGATCGTCGAGGTTGTCGATGTTCACGGCGGATTCAACGCGATCACCGATCGGATCCAGACAAAGAGCTCGCGGAGCTTGCTGTGGATTGTCGCTTGGTTGGCGTTCTTCTTGTCGGCAGTGCTCGACAACATGACGACGGCGATCGTCATGATCTCGCTGCTGCGGAAGTTGATCTCCGACAAGCAGCAGCGGTGGCTCTTCGCGGGCGTCGTCATCATCGCTGCGAACGCCGGCGGCGCTTGGTCGCCGATCGGCGACGTCACGACGACGATGCTGTGGATCGGTCAACAGGTAACGACCGACGCCATTATCACCAAGGTGTTCTTTCCATCGCTGGTGTCGCTACTTGTGCCGCTGGTCGGCCTGTCGATGGTGATGAAGGGGAGCCTCGAACGTCCGAAACGCGCTGACGGCGGCGAACTGACGGTGGAACTGACGACAACCGACACGCTGATGGTGCTGATCGCCGGTGTCGGCGGGCTGTTGTTCGTCCCGATCTTCAAAACGATCACCCATCTGCCGCCGTTCATGGGCATGATGCTCAGCCTCGGCGTGCTCTGGCTGTTGGTGGACACCCTGCACCGCCGCAAGACCAGCGATCTGCGTAAGAACCTCGCGATCGCTCACGTGCTCCGTCGGGTGGACGTGCCCAGCGTGCTGTTCTTTCTCGGCATCCTGCTGGCGGTCGCCGCGCTGCAGACCGCGGGCCACCTCGGAGACCTCGCAATAATGCTCGACAAATCGGTCGGCACGGACACCGAGACAGGCGTCCTCATCATCGGCGGTCTAATCGGCGCGCTCTCGTCGATCGTCGATAACGTCCCGCTAGTGGCCGCCGCCATGGGCATGTACCCGATTGCGGAGTCGGGCTTCTTCGCTCAGGACGGGCTCTTCTGGGAGTACCTGGCTTTCTGCGCCGGCACCGGCGGCAGCATCCTGATCATCGGCTCGGCGGCGGGCGTCGCGGTGATGGGCCTCGAGAAGATCCCCTTCCTCTGGTACCTCAAGAACATCTCGGGATTGGCCTTGGTGAGCTACCTCAGCGGAATCAGCGTCTATGTCGTTTCCCAGGCTTTCTGGGGAGTCGGGGCCAACTGAGCGGGACGGCCCGTCAGACGCCAATCGGGGCGCCTCGCTCCGCCGGCGCTTTGGTCGCGGCGGTGAGGTCGCGGCCGGTTTTCTGGCGGTAGAGATCGGTGAAAAGCCGCTGGTAACCGCCGACCATCACGTCGAGCGAAGACCGGTCGATCACCCGCTGGCGGCCCACGGCGCCCATCCGCCGGCCGAGCAGCGGCTCGTTGAGCAGTTCGATGATGCGATCGGACAGCAACCGCTTGTCCCCCGCCGGCACGAGGTAGCCCGTCTGACCCTCGACAACCGACTCCGACACGGACCCTACGTTGGTCGCCACCACCGGCAATCCGCAGCTCATCCCTTCGAGGATCGAGACCGGGTTCGCCTCGTTGTGCGACGTGAGCGCAAGCACGTCGAGCGCCGCCAGTACCGCCGGCACGTCGTCGCGATTGCCGAGCATCCGTAGCGCCGAGGAGCGGGGATCGGTCGGGTCATAGAGCCCAAGCAGGGTCGCGGCCTCCTCGATGCGAGGTCGCTCGGGGCCATCGCCGATAACGACAAACTTCGTCTCAGGAACGGCGTGCCGGATGCGGCTGGCGGCGGCGAGGAAGAGGTCGTGATTCTTCTCCGGCCGCAGCGCCGCCAGGATTCCTACCAGCGGCGTCGTCGGGTCAACGCCCAGCTCGTCGCGAACCGCCGAGGCGTGAGGCGCCGGGGCGAAGCGGTCGGTGTCGACCCCGTTGGGGATGACTCGCACCTTCGCCTCGGGGAACCTCTCAAACTCGACGAGGAACCGCCCGTGCGGCTGGGCGACGGCGATAAAGGCGTCGGTGATCGGCGTCAGCAGCCGATTGAGCCGGCCGACGCCGTCGGGCCAACCGGTGCTGTGCAGCGCCGCGGCGATTACGGGCACTCCCGCGGCGCGGGCGGCCAGCCGGCCCCAGAACATCTTGTCGCCCGCGCCGACGGTTACTACCGCCCCGAAATGGCGATGCCGCATCAGCGACGTAAGTCGCGGCAAGACGCCGAGGTCGTACTTGGCCGACAGCAACCCGTAGTGGACCGGAACCCCTTCTTCGGCGAGTCGTTCCCCCAACGGCCCGCGCTGCTTCAGGCAAACCACTTCGGGGGCGAAGACGCGCCGATCCATCCGCCGCACCAGGTTCACCAGCAGCGTCTCGGCGCCGCCGACCGGCATGCTGGTCTGGACGAAGAGGACGGGGAGGGGCGTCGTGGGGCGGGGCATGGCGGGGGAGCGGTCAGCGATCAGCTGTCAGCTAGTGGTCAGGAATCAGGGGTCAGTCGGCAGGCGTCTGAAAGCTGGCCGCTTCCTCACGGACTCGTGCCGAGGCGAGTGGTGAAGCGACTCAGACGCTCCACGGCGGTCGTCGTGATCTGCGACCGTTCTTGCGGCGTGAGCAGCCAGCCGCGCGCCAGCGCGGTCGTGAGGATCGCGGCGGCGCCGATCGCCGCG
>JBGSJY010000289.1:0-2737 GCA_041741515.1 Pirellulales bacterium
CGCGGACGTCCTCGCCGCGATCCGCGGCGGCGCCAAAACCTCACTGAAACCCGACGCGGCCGGCCGCACGCCCACCCCCGCGATGACGACTCCCGCGATGACGACTCCCGCGACTAAGACTCCTATGAAGAGCGACACCGCCTCGAAGGGCGACAAACGCGTCAGCCCCGCGGTCGGCCAGAGCACGGCCGACATCCTCGCCGCCGCCCGCGGCGTCAAGAAACCCCCTCAGCAGCCGGCCGGTGAGGCTAGAGTAGAAGGGGCCAAAGCCGAAGGCAAACGCACCAGCCCCGCGGCCAGCCTATCGACCGCCGACGTGCTCGCCGCCGCCCGCGGCCAGAAACCGGCGCCGCCCGCTGACACACCAACCGACTCTTCCCCCGCATCAAAAACCAAAGCGCCCCGTCCGAGCGGTATGACGACCGAAGAGATCCTCGCCGCCGCCCGCGCGGCAAAGAAGCCCGCCGCCGAGGCCGCCAAGACCTCGGCGATCGACGAGCTCGCCGCCACGTCGAAGAAAGCCGAGACCCGCCGCCTCCTCACCGCCGAAGACATCCGCGACATCGGCCTGGGCAAACTCTCGATCCGCCGCGAGCCGGTCATCGCGACCACGCCGCTCCCCAAACTCCCGCACCCCACGTCGGCCGACCCGCACGTCGAAGCGCTGCCGAAGAAGCTCGACCACACCAAACTCACCGCCGAAGACATCCAAAAGATGGGCCTGCGGAAGTAATGGAACCGCCAAGACGCCAGGAGCGCCAGGGGCCGCCAAGGAAGTTGTAGGCCGTAACCAGCGCAGCGTAGTTACGGCGGGTGTCGTGCTCACACCCGGGGGGATGAGCAGGGAATCCCCGACCTTCATCAGCCGCACTGCCGCGTGCCCATCCGCTTCGCGTGTAGGCACGCCACCTGCTTCGTCAATTCCTCACCTAATAAGTGCGCCATGGAAGCCGATTCATCGCACTGGACCATCTACGTCGCGCAAGTCCTTGCGCTGCTGAACTCGCTCGGCGCCCTCTTATTCGGCGTCTTCGCACCCAAGGCGCCAGGCATGAGATGGTGGTGGCGATTACTTGGCGGCGTCGGCTGCGCCCTCGTTCCAGCCGGAATACTCATCGCCTACCAACACGGACGCATCGAAGGCGGCTCGCTCCGCCTGTGGATCCCCCGAGTGCTAATTGGCCTGGGAGCCGTTGGCCTAGCAGTCCTCTCCGACTGGACCGGCTGGCAATCCCGCAGTGAGTGGGCTCGCGACTCGATGGTCGGCGCGGTGTACCTCCTCTCGTACGATGCCGCGACGAGCGAAGGGAGCGTCATTCACACGACGGAGGGCGACGTCGCCGAGGTGCCCGGTCGCTGGAACTCGGCCATTTTCTTGGCCGCCTACGGGGTCGCCCTCGGCGCCCTGTTCCTCCGCCACACCTTGAGCGCCGTCATGGTGCTCGGCTGGACCGGCGCCTTCGTGAGCGCCCACTTCTATGCGTGGTGCATTGACTCGATGGACACCCCCGCCTTAGCGGAATACTACAGCGCCAACTACATTCTGCATTTCTACGCACCGACGCGGATCGCGCCGTGGGCGGCCCTTGCGGCGTTGATCGCGTTTAATCGGCCCAAGCCCGACGCGATCAAGACGTCGACGCCTTAACTGAGCGGGTGACATGCTCACACCGCCCGGGGATGAGCATGTGAAGCAAAGTCAGTTATTAACCCCACTGCCGCATGCCCATCCGCTTCGCGTGTGGACATGCCACGCGCTCATTGTGCAACTTCACCTCGATCGTATCAGTGACGACGTGATGGACGTAATCGACAGGGCAGTGCAACCACCGCGCATGCCGCCAGGAGAAGAGCAGCGGCGGTGGGTTCGGGAACGGCGGTGACCCTCGCCCCAAGATCGAAGAGAGTAAACGTTGTAAAGAAACCTGTCGACGGGCGTTCCTCCCAGAGGACGCCTGCCTGGCCTACCAGAGGGGGCCTGATAGGGGGCCTGTTGTTCTCGATAGTCCCAATTACCACGTTACCTTGGCTGCGATCGAGGAGTTCTATAGTCCATACGAAAGAATCTGGCACTTCGACGTTGGGGACGTTGAACGTGAGAATCTTCCGATTGAACGCACCCGGGTCTAGCGGGTAATTGCGGCTCGGACTTTCCCAGATCAGTGAGCCGGGACTGCTATTCGGACCGTCGGGATTGTAGAACTTGAGCTTGAAGGGGGGTGAGGTATTGGCGCCTAACGCTACATCGAAGGCCGTTACGATCCTCGCCGTACCGCTCAGATGAATCGTTTCCCCGACCTCGTCACTACTTCCCAATCCCTGGCCGTAAAAGAGATTGTCTCTGATTGAGTCGTAGACGACCTCCTCGGGGCCGTTGGAAGTGGCGCTGGCTGCGTCTTCAATTGCGACCAAGTAACCAGTTTCGACGCCATACGCGTCAGCCATCACGGTGAATGGACTTACCGTAAGTGCGAAGGCGAGGGCGGCTACCAGTGGATTTAATGGTTGGTTGAACAAGTACGTCACGGCCACGTTCCTCGCAATTTCTGGTTCAATACGCCTGCGGCGGGTGGCATGCTCACACCCGGAGGGGATGAGCGGGTAGCCCCGGTTCTCGAACCGGGGTGGCGAAGCCACAAGAAGCACCAGCAGGCGATCGCCGCGTCTCGCCACGTCCACTCGCAGCCCAGCTTCTTGTCGCCTGCGGCGACCCAGGTTCAAGAACCTGGGCTACCCA
>JBGSJY010000290.1:0-5194 GCA_041741515.1 Pirellulales bacterium
GTGACGGGCGACCCCGACCAGCCCGAGCACGAGCGGGTGTTCCTCAACCCGGTCCTCTCCAAGGGGAAGGGCCAGACAACGATGAGTGAGGGCTGCCTGAGCCTCCCCGAGGTCCGCGGTCCGATGATCCGCAACACGTCGATCCGCGTGCAGGCGTACGACCTCGACGGGAACGAGATCGACGAGACCGTCGATGGTATGCTCGCCCGCGTCATCCAGCACGAGACCGACCACCTCGACGGCATCCTGTTCATCGACAAGATGACGCCGACCGAACGGGCCGAGGTCGATGACGATTTGTATGAGCTCGAAATGGACTGGGAGAGCCGCCAAAAAACCGGCGACGCCCCAAGCCACGAAGCGATCGTCGCGAGACTTATCGAACTCGAAGCCGCTCGTTGTTAGTTAGGAACCGCGAATCGACGCCGATGATCGCGAATGATTTTTGCCCACGAATCACACGAATTTTCACGAATCTCTATTTGAGAAGATTCGTGTGATTCGTGGGCCTTTCTATTTTTCCAATTCGCGAACATTCGCGCTTATTCGCGGTTCCTTCCCAAATAAGAAAGCATGCGGATTGTTGCCTTAGGAACTGGGCCGTTTGCTGTGCCTTCGCTGCGGGCGATGGTGGCGAGTGGCGCGCATGAGGTGCTGGCCGTTGTGACGCGGCCGCCGCGGGGGCGTAAAGGGGAACCGCCCTCTCCGATGGCTGCGGCTGCCGAGGAACTTGGCTTGCCGCTCTGGCAGCCGGAGAGCGTCAACCTGCCCGAGTCGGTCGCGCAGCTCGCTGGCTACGAGGCCGACCTGCTCGTCGTCTGTGACTACGGCGAGATCCTCAAGCCCGAGGCCCTCGGCGCCACGCGGCTCGGTGGGATCAATCTGCACGGATCGCTGCTGCCCAAGTACCGCGGCGCGGCGCCGGTGCAGTGGGCGGTCCTCAATGGCGACGCCGAGACGGGGGCCGCTGTCATCCAGATGACGCCGGGCCTCGACGCGGGGCCGATCCTCGGCGAGGTCCGCACGCCGATCGGTTCCGACGAGACCTCCGGCGAGCTGGAAGAGCGGCTGGCGAGACTCGGCGCCGAGGTCACGCTGCGCGTCGTCGATGAGCTGGCTAACGGGACGGCGAGCGGCACACCGCAGGACAAGTCGCTGGCGACCAAAGCGCCGCGGCTGAAGAAGGAAGACGGCCTCATCGACTGGTCGCGGCCCTCCCAGGCGATCAAGAACCAAGTAAGAGGCCTGCAGCCCTGGCCGCGCGCCTATACGCTCGTCTCTCAGCCCAAGGGCCCCCACCAGAAGACAGAACCGTTGCGACTGAGTGTGGACCGCGTCGCTCTGGTCCCCGGTGAAGGCCCGCCCGGCGAGGTGCTCGTGGCGGACAAGCGGCTGGTCTTGGCGACCGGCGACGGCGCCGTCGAGCTGCTGGAAGTCCAGCCGGCCGGCAAACGGCGGATGACGGCCGAAGAGTGGCTGCGAGGCGCCGCCGTTGGCATTGGAGACCGACTGGGAGGCGCGTGATGCTATCCGAACGACAGCAGGTGGCCATCACTTGCTCAATGCTGTTTGCGGCGTTTGGATTTGGCGGGGCCGCCAAGGCGGCGGAGTCGTCGTGGTTGGGAAATGGCTACGCATTGATATCTTCATTGCAATTGGCGAAGGCCTTCTCTGCCACAGCCGACGTCAATCCGCCGTGGAAACACCGGTTCCGACTCGGCCAAGTGCTGGTTCTGATCACCTCGATGTGTGTCCAATTGGCGATACAGCAGGCGCTCGCCCGGGCGACACTGCTCTACTACCGTTGAGCCCATTCGACCCCCGTCGCTGGATCCTTGCCATGATCGTCGACTCGAACCAAGACAGCCGCGTCGGCCTCGTCTTCGCCGCCGTCCTCTCCGCGGGGATGGGCGTGGGCGCCGCGACCCACCCCGCGTTCGCCGTTTGGCAGTGGGCGCCGCTCTACGCGCTGAGCCTGGCGGTGCTGGGGTCGGCGCTCGTGACCCAAAAGTCCGAGTCGATCGAGGGCTGGCGGCTGTGGCTCGCCACCGTGGCGCTGGTCTACGGGTTCGTGCTCGCCCTCTCAGCGCAACTGCGACACGTCCCGTTCTGAGCGGATGCGTTTCGTGTCGAGAAGAGAGAGCACGCGGACCTGTTAGATCGGCCACCGATGACGATACGTCGAGCCGCCAAAGGGGCGTTTTTCTCTCGCTCCGTGGGGCCGTGCGTTAGAGTTACCGCTTGCCGGGGAGCGCCGACCCGGTCCTCCTCTTGTGATCCTTCTGGGAAGAGAACATGCGAGCTTCGCCCATGTTGATGGTCGTATTATTGGTCTCGGCAAGGGCGTCCGCTGAAGACCTCGGCCCCTTCGACGGACAGTCGGACGTGGGCGGCCCCGGCCGTACGGGCTCGGCTGCGTTGACGAATGGCGTCTACACGGTCGCCGGCGGCGGGGAGAATATGTGGTTCGGCAAGGACGCCTTCCACTTCGTCTACAAAAAGGTCGATGGCGGCGATGTCAGCCTCTCGGCCGACATCAAGTGGGTCGGCAACGGCGAGCACGAGCACCGCAAGGCGTGCCTACTGGTGCGGCAGACTCTCGACGCCGAATCGGCCCACGCCAGCGCCGCGCTGCACGGCGATGGCTTGGCGTCGCTTCAATGCCGCGCCGCCCGCGGCGATGCGACCCACGAGATTCAGTCGAACGTCGCCGCTCCTGCGCGGCTGCGGATCGAGCGCCGCGGCAAGTACGTCTCGATGTCGGTCGCTGGCGTGGGCGAGGCGTTCGACCCAGCGGGCGGCGTGATGCGGCTGGAACTGGAGGGCCCCTTCTACGTCGGCCTCGGCGTCTGCTCGCACGACGACGCTCGGCTCGAGACCGCCAAGTTCTCGAACGTGTCGATCGAACGATCGAAGGACGTGCCGGAGAGCGAGTTGGAGCTGCACAGCACGCTCGAGACGATCGACATCGCCTCGAGCGATCGGCGCGTCGTTTACCACACGAAGGGCCACTTCGAGGCGCCCAACTGGGCGCCCGACGGCCAAAGCTTTGTCTTCAACAGCGAAGGAAAGCTTTATCGGCTGCCGGTCGGCGGTGGCAAGCCGTCGGCGATCGACACCGGGTTCGCGCAGCGATGCAACAACGACCACGGCCTTTCGCCCGACGGCAAGCAGATCGTCATCAGCGATCAGACCAGCAAGGATGGGCAATCGCGGATCTACGTCCTGCCGTCGACCGGCGTCGCCCAGGGTGAGGAGCCCCGCCTCGTCACGGAGGAGGCGCCGTCGTACTGGCACGGCTGGTCGCCCGGCGGCACGACGCTCGCGTACTGCGCCCAGCGGAACGGTGATTACGACGTCTACACGATTCCCGTCGAGGGGGGCGAAGAGCGCCGCCTTACCGACACCGCGGGCCTCGACGACGGGCCCGATTACTCGCCCGACGGCCGCTACCTCTACTTCAACTCGATCCGCACCGGCTCGATGCACGTCTGGCGGATCGAGGCGCCGAGGGGCGGCAATCCGACACAGCTCACCCACGACGACCGCCAGAACTGGTTTCCTCACCCCTCGCCCGACGGGAAATGGATCGTCTACCTATCGTATGAGCCACAAGTCAGGGAACACCCCGCCAATAAAGACGTCCAGCTGCGGGTGATCCCGGCCGGAGGGGGCGAGCCGCGGGTCCTGGCGACGCTTTTCGGCGGGCAGGGGACGATCAACGTCCCCTCTTGGTCGCCCGACTCAAAGCGCGTGGCGTTTGTCAGCTATCAGTTGGCGCCCGCCGAATAGGGGGCGTCGGAGGGGGCGGTTTCCGTCCGCACGGCGGCGGAAAGTCCGGCCTTCGCAGCCCATTGTGCCCCCCGGCGCCGTGGGTAAACTCTAGGGGCTGTAACGGCTTGGGCGGAATGGATTTACGCCGACGGACACAGAATCGTCATAGCCGGCTCAGCCCGCCCTCGCGGCAGCGTCGATAAGCCGACTCTACTCCCGCCGGACACCACCGGATCGGAGAGAGGCCGAACGTCGCCCGCTCGGGGTGCGTCTCTCCTAATGTGCCCCCACCGCTGTGTCCCCAACTTCGGCCGCTCGCCCTCGCTACAGGACCCGTTTCGACGATGCACTCTCAGGTGGTAGTTCTTGGCGGCGGACCCGGCGGCTATGCCGCAGCGTTTCTGGCCGCTGACCTTGGCCTGGAAGTGACCATTGTCGAAGCCGACCCGCGCCTGGGCGGCACCTGTCTCTTGCGAGGCTGCATCCCCAGCAAGGCCCTGCTGCACACTGCCAAGGTGATTTCCGAAGCCGAGGAGCTAGCCGACTGGGGCGTCGAGTTCGCCAAACCGACGATCGACATCAGCAAGGTCCGCGCCCGCAAAGACGAGGTCATCGCGACCCTCTCGGGCGGCCTGGCGAAGCTCGCCGAGGCGCGCAAGGTGAAGCGGGTCCACGCTCGCGGCGTCTTCGTCGATTCGAAGACCCTCAATCTGGAGCCCATCAAGGGGGAGCCGGGCCAAGGGGAGCCGGGCAAAGGCGCCTCGACGATCGTCGGTGACGAACAGCTAACGTTCGACTACTGCATCGTCGCGACGGGCAGCGTGCCGGCGATGCCCAAGTTCCTCAACATCGGCTCGCCGCGGGTGTTCGATTCGACCGGCGCCCTGGCGCTGCAGGACATCCCTGAGTCGCTGCTGGTGGTTGGCGGCGGCTACATCGGCCTGGAGATGGGCACGGTCTACCACGAGCTCGGCTCGAAGGTGACCGTCGTCGAGCTCGCCGACGGCCTCCTCCCCGGCGCCGACCGCGACCTGGTGCGGCCGCTCGCCAAGCGCGTGAAAGAACGCTTCGCCGGCGTCCTGCTCAACCACAAGGTGGCGGGCCTCAAGGACGTGGGCGACAAGGTCGAGGTCCAGATCGAAGGCCCCGAGCTCAACGACACGGTGAAGTTCGACCGCGTCCTGGTCTCGATCGGCCGGTGGCCCGTTTCGAAGGGCTTTGGCCTGGAGAACACGAAGGTCACCGTCAACGAGCGTGGCTTCGTCGAGGTCGATTCGCAACAACGCACCAGCGATCCGGGCATCTTCGCCATCGGCGACGTGGCGGGCGACCCGATGCTCGCCCACAAGGCCGCCTACGAGGGCCGCATCGCCGCCGAGGTGATCGCCGGCAAGCCGTCGGCGTTCGACGCCCAGGCGAT
>JBGSJY010000291.1:0-3511 GCA_041741515.1 Pirellulales bacterium
CGGCGGCGCTTGGCGTCCTCGTTGAGCCGTGGCAGGTTCGACGCCCCGCGGCGGAAGTAACGCAGCTCGCCGTCGATGACGCGGTGGTGGAGGTCGCCCGACTTGGTCCAGGCGGCGACGTCCGCCGCGGTCGCGTCGGGAATCGCCTCTTGGAGCAGCTCGAGAATCGCCGCTGCGGTCAAGGAAAACTCACGCCGCGTGCGTCGCAGTTTCTCGAGCTGAATAGCCGCGTCGCCAACGACTGGGGCGTCGGGGTCATCGATCTGCGATTGGAGCAGGGCTTCGGCCTTCGCGTACTCGCGCTCCGCAATCAGCGCATCGATCGAGGCCTGGCCAACAACCGCTCCCGCGGCTCCCGCGCCAATTAGCGTCATCCCAGCCATCCCCAACACTTGCACGAAGGACATCGACACGCTGGCGCCTCAACCGATCGAACCAAGGAATGGAAACCCACAGCCGGCCTGTGAAGTCGTCGATTCTAGTCCGGAGACTTCGCTCGGTTTTGCTGCGGGTTAACGCTTCTGCGCACGAGAAAGGCCGCCCGGAGACGGCGCCCCCGGGCGGCCTCATGATAAGCGTAACCACCTAGCGGTTAGACCCGGCCCATCAAGACAAGGATCAGCACGATCACGAGCACGAGTCCCAGTCCGCCGCTGGGCCCGTAACCCCAGTTCCTGGCGTGGGGCCAAGACGGGACCGAACCGAGCAGCAACATGACAAGTACAATCAGCAGAAGCAGCCCAAGTGGGGACATGGCCCACCTCCTTGAAGAAAGACACGCTTCCCGTCCCTAGGAGGAACTCCAGCCACTACGCACCAGAGAGGTAGCGCAGCAGAGATTTAACCGCAGAGATCTAGGGAAGCCGTACTTTCGCGTTCACGTCCTTGGGGACCTCGGGCTGCTCGCCACTCCAGTACGCCTGGCCGGCGCGGATTGCGTAGCTCAAGCCCTGCATCCAGCTGTTGTCCCAGTACTGCCCGTTTGACGCCTTAACGTGCAGGAGGGCGAGGCTCGGGTCCGATTTGCCGTCGGGGAACCACACTTTCCATGACTCGTTCCAGAGCTCATTGATCTTCGAACGGCTACGGTTGATCTCAGCCGAACCATTAAGGGTCAGATACCGCCCGCTATCCTGGAAGGCGACCAAAACGTCGGGATGAGTCTCGATGTCGTCGGTCTTCGGCGAGTGGACCTGCGTGCAGAACCAGACATCGGCGTCGGAGTCGATCGCCGCGACGTTCATCGGTCGCCCCGTCAGCATCCCGCCGGGGCCTTCGGTGACAAGCATTCCAACGGAGAAGCTTTCCAGGAGGTCTTGGAACCGCTCGCGGGGTGGCTGGGACACAGTTTTCATCTCCGTTGGCGTGAGGGCGTTTCTACCCCACCGGAGGTAGCAAACGCGCCCACCGGAGGTAGCAAACGCGGCGCCAATGCGGGCAGCCGCCAGAGGGGATAAGCCCGCCAGATTGCGCACGTGTGGCCGATCTCTCGGGTTACAATCGGCCCGGCCACTAGTCGCTGCTTCGGGAGCCCCGGCAGTCGCTCCTTCGGGAGCCCCGGCGAGAGCTTTACCACTTGGGAGAATTCGACGATGCGGACCCGACGATTGGCGGCGCGCTTGGCGATTGGTTTGGCGCCCCTCGCGGCGCTGTTATCCACCGCCTCGGCGGCCGAGCCCAATGAAAACATCTTCGAGGCGACCATCCTGCCGCCCGGCGTACTCATCGTCCAAGACGAACTGGGCGAACCGATCGGTGGCGGCTTCCCCGACACCGTGGTCGGCTCGCGTGGCTTTTTCGGCGACATCGATTTCTACAGCGACGACGACGGACCCTGGTCCGATTCGGGCGGTTCGGCCCTCTACAATATCCCGACCAACAGCGGACAGATTGATTTCGCGGTCTCGGGTTATCCCGACGAGGGGTTCTTCGGCGATCATGGCGAGCTGGGAGACTACTCGGCGACGGTGACCGTCTTCGACTTCTTCGACGACGAGGTCGATTCGTTCACGGTGACGGGCTCGCTCTCGCCGGGAGTCGTTGACGAGTACAGCTACAGCGACTTCAACTGGCTGAACGGCTACTACAACGTCGAGGTCAACAATACGATCGGCGGCGGGGCGGGCGATGTCGATTTCTTTACGTTCACTGGGCTGACACCCGGCGTCGAGTTCTCGGCAGAGACCTTCGATCCGTCGGGCGCGGCCATCGACACGGTCCTCGCTTGGTACGACGAATCGGGCTTCGAGATCACGCAGAGCGACGACGAGGGAAGCGGCACCCTCTCGCTGATCGAAGGAACCGTCCCCGCCAGCGGCACGCTTACCTTCGGAGTGACGGGCTACCCCGACTTCTCGTTCATCGGCGACCACCTGCAGCAGGCGCCCTACGAGCTCGTCATTTCGGTCCCCGGCGATAGCCTCGCCGGCGACTTCAACAGCGATTCGACCGTTGACGCCGCCGACTACACGGTCTGGCGCGACCAAGCGGGGACGCCCGCCGAGTACGCCGAGTGGGCCGACAACTACGGCGCCACGGCGACGAGCGGCGCCGTTCCCGAACCGTCGTCGGTGCTCATGGCGCTGGGTCTCGCCGCGCTTGTGGCCAGCCACGTTCGGCGATAAGACCTGCGTAGAGAGGCTGTATTCACGGCGCCTCCACGCACGCTTGCGCCCAAGACCGATGCTTTGATGCCCAAACTCACCGAAGATTGGCTCGCCGTGCTGTTCGGCGGGCTCTTGTTAGTCGTCGCACTCGTTGCCGTCCTCGCTGGCGGTGGTGACCCCGGCTATGTGAAACCGTGGCTCGCGACGCCAGGCTCATGGGACGCTACGCCCCTAGCTGCGTTTGGCGTGCGAACGATCGGCATCGCCGGCGCGGCGCTGATTCTGGCGGTCACGTTCGGCGCCGCCTCGCGACTGGCGGACGGGACGTTGCTCAGGCGTTTCCTGCCGGCGTTCGCGGCCGTTTACCTGCTCGCACTCTTCGCGTATCTCGGTGAAGAGCAGAAGACTTTCAACTACTGGGGACTTGCCTACCCGCTGTGGGCGATCGTGCTGGGGCTGCTGATTTCCAACACGATCGGATTGCCCCAGTGGGTGCGACCGGCCGTGCGGACCGAGCTGTACATGAAGGTGGGCCTCGTGCTGCTCGGCGCGGAGGTCTTGCTTGGCAAACTCCTGGCGCTGGGGCTGCCGGGGATCGCCGTGGCTTGGATCGTGACGCCGATCGTCCTCTGCACGACGTTCTGGTTCGGTCAGCGCGTGCTGCGGGTCGAGTCGCCTTCGCTCAACATGGTGGTCTCGGCAGACATGTCGGTGTGCGGCGTGTCGGCCGCGATCGCGACCGCCGCGGCTTGCCGGGCGAAGAAGGAAGAGCTGTCGCTGGCGATCGGGCTGTCGATGGCGTTTACCGTCGTGATGATGCTCGCGATGCCGCCGCTGATCCGCGCGATGGACCTCCCGCCCGCCGTCGGCGGCGCGTGGATCGGCGGGACGATCGACTCGACCGG
>JBGSJY010000292.1:0-2672 GCA_041741515.1 Pirellulales bacterium
GGCGAGTATTGCCCCTTGGTGAGGCCGTAGATGCGGTTGTTGAACAGGACGATGTTGAGGTCGAGGTTCCGCCGGATGCAGTGCATCAGGTGGTTGCCGCCGATCGACAAGCCGTCGCCGTCGCCGGTGATGACCCAGACCATCAGGTCGGGGCGTACCGTCTTCAGGCCCGTCGCCACGGCGGTCGCCCGGCCGTGGATCGTGTGCAGGCCGTAGGTGTTCATGTAGTACGGGAACCGGCTGGAGCAGCCGATGCCGGAGACGAACACGATCTTCTCGCGCGGGACGCCCAGCGTGGGCATCACCTTCTTCATCTGCGCGAGGATGGAGTAGTCACCGCAGCCAGGACACCAACGAACGTCTTGATCGCTGGCGAAGTCTTTGTCGGTGAGGACAGGCAGGGACAATTCAACAGACATTCTTCTAGTCCCGGAGTTCCGCTTAGCGGACTTGTTAAAAGGAGATAGGGGGATGTTGGTGATAGGGGAGATAAGTCAGGTAACTGGTGAAGGCTTCTCTAACTAACCTCTGAAATACTACGCCAAGTACTCAACAGATGGATTAGTTGTTAACGGGACGCAATCCGCTTGCGATCCCCCCTATCACCAACATCCCCCTATCTCCTTCTCATTTGGAAACGTTAATTCAACCAGTGATTTCGCCAATCCGCGTTACTAGCTCCGCCACCGTGAACGGCCGGCCTTGCATCTTGTTGAAGCCGATCACGTCGACCAGGTACTTGTCGCGGACAATCGTGCGGAGCTGGCCCGAGTTGAGTTCGGGCATCAGCACCTTCTTGTAGCGGCCCATCAACTCGCCGAGATTCTTCGGCAGCGGGTTGATGTAGCGGACGTGGGCGTGGGCGACGCTCTTGCCCTGCTTGCGCGCCAGGCGCGTCGCCGACAGGCACGAACCGTAGGTGCCGCCCCAGCTCATCACGAGCAGGTCGCCTGAGTCGGGGCCGTCCACCGTCTGATCGGGGATGTCGTTGGCGATGTTCGCCACCTTCGCCGCCCGCGTGTCGATCATGTGCTGGTGGTTGGCCGCGTCGTAGCTGACGTTGCCGGTGCGGTCCTGCTTCTCGAGACCACCGAGGCGGTGCTCCAAGCCAGCCGTGCCGGGGATCGCCCACGGACGGGCCAGACGCTCGTCACGGGTGTACGGCAGGTACTTCTCCGAACCGTCCGTCGCCTCCGGGTGCGAGACCGGGATCTTCGGCAGGTCCGCGAAGTTCGGGATCCGCCAGGGCTCGGAGCCGTTGGCGATGTAGCCGTCGGTGAGCAGCATGACCGGCGTCATGTAGCGAACCGCTAGACGCCAAGCCTCTTGAGCGACGTAGAAGCAGTCTCCCGGCGAGCGGGCCGAGATCACCGGCATCGGGCACTCGCCGTTACGGCCGTAGACCGCTTGGTAAAGGTCCGACTGCTCGGTCTTGGTGGGGAGGCCCGTCGAGGGGCCGCCACGCTGGACGTTCACGATGACCATCGGCAGTTCCATAATCACCGCGAGGCCGAACGCTTCGCCCTTCAGCGCGATGCCCGGGCCGCTCGACGCGGTGATCGCCATACAACCGCCGAACGACGCGCCGATCGTCGCGGTCATTGCGGCGATCTCGTCCTCGGCCTGGAACGTGACGATGTCGAAGTTCTTGTGCTTGCACAGTTCGTGCAGAATGTCGCTCGCCGGCGTGATCGGGTACGCGCCAAGGAAGAGACGCTTCTCCGACAGCTTCGCGGCGGTCATCAGACCCCACGACAGGGCCGTGTTGCCCATGATGCTGCGGTACTTGCCCGGCTTCAGCTCCGCCTTGGGGACGTGGAACTGCGTGTCGAAGGCCTCGACCGTCTCGCCGTAGTTGTAGCCCGCCAACAGGGCGCCGCGGTTAGCGCCGGCTATCTCGGGCTTCTTACCGAACTTCGCCTCAATGAACCGCAGCGTCGGCTCGAGGGGGCGGCCGTAGACCCAGAAGATCAGGCCCATCGCAAAGAAGTTGCGGCAGCGGTCCGCTTCCTTCACGCCCATCCCGAACTCCTTGACGGCGTCGCGGGTCAGTTTGGTCATATCGACCTTGTAAACCTTGTACTTCTGCTCCAATTGGTGCAGGGCCACTTCCTCGATCGGGTTGCCTTCGAGGCCGGCGAGTTCGAGGCCCTTCTTGTCGAAGGCGCTCTCGTTGACGATCAGGATGCCGCCGTCGCGGAGGTCGCCGATGTTGGTGACGAACGCCGCGGGGTTCATCGCCACCAGCGCATCGACGATGTCGCCGGGGGTGTAGATCGCGTTGCTAGAGAAGTGGACCTGGAAGCCCGACACGCCCGCCTTCGTGCCGCGCGGGGCGCGGATTTCGGCCGGGAAGTCCGGGAAGGTCGCCACATCGTTGCCCACGAGGGCCGACGTGGTGGTGAACTGCGTTCCGGCGAGCTGCATGCCGTCGCCAGAGTCGCCGCAGAAACGGACGGTGGCTTCGACGAGTTCTTCGACGGGCTTCTCAGCAACGGTAGACATTGTTCGATTGTCAGCAAAAACAAGGTGAAGTCAGCAAACGGGGCGAACTACGCGCCCTCGCGCTCGGCGGTCGCCCGCGAAGACTTCGGAGAAAGGTTGTAAATCGTGTTCGGGAAGTGCTCGACGAGGTACCGCATGATGCCCCGCACATCGACCATGCCCGTGGC
>JBGSJY010000293.1:0-9010 GCA_041741515.1 Pirellulales bacterium
CGCTCTTCAGCGCCACCAATACCTCGACTGGCCCCCGACCCGCTGACGTCATTTGCCCTAGGTGGGATGGGCGTCCCGCCCGTCATTACGAACCCTGATGAAATCCTCGATCACACAACTCGCGCTCAGACACCTGCGCACGCTGCTTCGGCCGCACCCGGGTTGGTACGCGCTGATCGCTGCGGTGATCCTCGCCTGGTTGGGCATCTCGGCGATCGAGACCGTCTCGCCCGAGCACGCGCTGGTGCAGCGTGGCCGCTGGCTGCCCATCGCTGCGGCTGCCATGGTCTTCGCGATGTTGCCCAGCCCGCGCTGGATCGGGCACATGGCGTATCCGCTCCTGGTTGTCGCCATCGCGCTGCTGGCGTTTGTGATCCTGCCGGGCGTGCCACGCTCGATCGTGCCCATCCGCAACGGCTCGACCGCGTGGATCAACCTCGGCTTCATGTCCTTCCAGCCCTCGGAGATGGCCAAGGTCACCTTCGTCCTCGCCCTCGCGTGGTACCTTCGCTACAGCGGCAATCACCGATCGCTCATCGGCCTGCTCGTGCCCTTTGGCATCATGTTCGTCCCGGTCCTGCTCATCCTCAAGGAGCCGGACCTCGGCTCGGCCCTGCTCTTTGCGCCTACGCTCTTTGTCATGCTGGTCGCCGCGGGGGCCAAGCTCAGGCACCTGGGCGCACTCTTGGGCATCGCGTCGGCGGTGCTGGTCGTCGTGGCCGCCATCGCTATCTACGCGCCCGACTCGATGCAGGTGCTTAAGGACCACCAGCGGGCTCGCATCCAGTCGATGTACTTCGAGCTCATCGGCGACGACCGCATGTCTCAACGCGAGGGCTACCAGCAGCGCGTCGCTAAACGCATGGTCGCCGCCGGCGGTGCCACCGGCTACGGCAAGGAACGCTCGGCCACCATCATCGACTACAACGACCTGCCCTTTGATTACAACGACATGATCTACCCCGTCATCGTCAACCGCTGGGGCATCTTCGGCGGTATCGGCGTCATGGGGCTTTACGGCGTACTCGTCGGCTCCATCCTCCTCGTCGCCGCGCGATCCAAGGACCCCTTCGCACGCATCAGTTGCGTCGGCTTTGGCGGCATGATCTTCACCCAGGCCACCATCAACATCGCCATGACCATCGGCCTGATGCCCATCACCGGCATCACCCTCCCGCTCATCTCCTACGGCGGATCGTCCATGCTCTTTACCTTCATCATGGTCGGCCTGGTCATCAACTTCGCCGCCAGACGCCCGCAGATCCTCGCCCGCCCGAGCTTCGAGTTTGATAACAACGCGGATGCGATTTTTCAGTAGGAGTTTCACATGAGCCCAACCATACACCGGGAAGGAGGTTACCGATTCTTTTTCTTTTCCAGGGAAGAACCCCGCCCGCATGTCCACGTCTACAGCCCCGAAGGTGAGGCCAAGTTCTGGCTGGAGCCGGCGATCGAACTGGCAAGACACTACCGGTTTTCGAGCGTACAATTAAAACAGATCGAGATCATCATCGAAAGGCACCATGATGAGTTCAAACAAGCATGGCACAACTTCTTCGGACATTGAGGTCACGCACATCTCCAAGCACGGCCTGTGGCTGCTCATCGGCGAGCGCGAACTATTCATGCCCCACGACGATTTCCCCTGGTTCAAGAACGCACCGATTGGGAGCGTCCTGAACGTCATCCAACAGAACGAGGGTCATTTTTACTGGCCCGATCTTGATGTTGATTTGAGCATCGAATCCATCGAGAACCCGTCGAAATATCCGCTGAAAGCAAGATGAACACAACTAGGTTAGTCGACGCTATTGTCTTAATGTCCCTGCGATGGGTTTAAATCCCTCGCCTTCAGGCGAAACCTTGAGGTTCATATACTACTTGGATGGAGAATTACCGTTCGGGAGCGCACAGTCGCTATGACCTCAAATACCATTTCGTTTGGGTGACGAAGTACCGCAAGCCGGTGTTGACCGGAGCGGTGGGAGTTCGGGTGCGAGAGCTGGTGCGAGAGGTTTGCCGGACGAACGAGGTCGAGATATTGGAGGGGGCGGTGTCCGCGGATCACGTGCACGTGCTGCTGTCGTGCCCGCCGACGGTGTCACCAAGCAAGCTGATGCAGTACATCAAGGGCAAGAGTTCGCGGAAGCTGATGGCGGAGTTCAGGCACTTACAGAAGCAGTATTGGGGCCGGCACTTCTGGGCGAGGGGCTACTTCGTGGCGTCCAGCGGTAATGTGACCGACGAGGCGATTGCCGCGTACATCCGCGGCCAAGACGGGACCGAACCGAGTGACGGTGACGACAACTTTCGGGTTACCCCTCGTGAGTGAAGGACTTCAGTCCGTAGCTCACGAAACGCTTGAACCCACCGGCTTCCAGCCGGTGGTTTTTCAGTCAGGAGCGTAACCCCGTAGGCGTCTGGTCGTCGAGGAAGACGAGGGCCCGGGGGGCACCGCATTTCACGCAGACGACTTCTTCCCGGGCAATGCCGTGGACCTCGTTGCGACGCGTGGCGATTGCGCCGCCGAGGTCGCAAACTCCTGGTCGGCTTTCGCAACCGCCAATATCTGCTTTGGCTTCATCGTTCTCTGCGCCGAGAAGTTTCACTTCTCAGCTGATTTGGTCGCTTCGAAAACAACCATCGGCGTGCCGGGCCTCTGCAGGTTTGGCGCCGAGCCGAGCCGCTCTGCCCGACCGGTCTCAGACCAGTCCACGGGCAGGTCTGCGCGAACGCGAGCAGCTACAGTCGCAGATCGAACACCTCCAAGACGCCCTCAAGCTGGTGCAAGAAGGACACGACCGCTCGACGCTGCTGCTCGGGAAACGCACGGGAGGAGGGGACCGGCATGAGGCGTGCGTCAGAAGCGGCAGGTCGAGCAGCTCGAGACCCACTCCATCGCCAACGGCGAAGAAGAGGCCCGCTTAGAATTCCTCGCTAAGCCGCGGTGGCGCGCGCTCCGTGGCTGACTCCCCAGCCACTTGCAACAGCGGCCCATCCACAAACCTTCATCAATCGTTTCCATACCCCCCTCGGCTTTGCTGGTGAGGGTGGGCCTCTCTCAATGTTGCGGAGTGGCGCCGACCCGTCCCCGTGGTCTCGCCCCCTAACGGTCGGTCTGCTTGCGGACAGCGGCCACCACGTCCGCAGGTTCGGCCCGCCGCTTATAGTCGGCGTCGAGAAAGGCGTACGTGATACGTCCACCCTTGCCGATCACATAGGTCGCCGAGAGAGGAAGCTCCATCGCGTTGCTTCCGTTGTACTCTGCCAGCCGGAGGCGGTCTCGGTGCATGGGAACAATCGATTCGGCCAGCTCGAAGACGAGGCCATACTTTCGTGCGGTCGCGTTGCCTGCGTCATGCAAAGCGACGAAGTCAATGTCATTCGCCGCGGCGGTCTCCTTGGCTTTCTCGGGCAATTCGGGGGTGAGCACCACGAGCTTCGCGCCCGCGCCCTCGATCTCCTTCAGCGATCTCTGCATCGCGCGAAGTTGCAGGTTGCAGTAGGGGCACCAGCCGCCGCGATACCACATGAGCACGATCGGCCCGTCGTTCCACAGTTCGCTGAGTTGAACCGTTTCGCCGTTCCAGCCTATTAATTCAGCGTCAATCGCAGCGTCACCGACTTGCCTGGCGGATTTCTCGATTCCGGTCGCGCGCACTTCTTCGATCGCCTGCTTCATGGCCTGCAGCGTTTCTGCCGGCAGACGTGTCTGCGACCCTCGAGCGGCTTCAGCCAACTGCGCGGACAAATCCGGACCCGGCAGTTCTTGGGCATACGCCGAAGACATGACTAAGCAGATCAGCACGAAGCAAGGGCTGGGGACGGATCTCAGCATGGATTGGTGCTCCTAGATCAAATTGGTGGGCGACCGCGCGGTTGCGAGCAGTCGAAGGCGCCGCCGATCACGATCCCGGCGCCTGCATGCAATGCGGAGGACACTCGTGACCGGTGGACTTGGGCGCCGCAGGCAGGAGCGTTTGGCGCGGACGGAGGGAGTGGGGAGGGACCGTTCCGGGAATTGTAACGCGCCTCGATCAACCGCTCGGCGACTAAATCCTTCGTTTTTCGCGGGCTGCCCACAGGGAGCAAAGACGGCCAGAATTCTTGTAATCGCGATAGCCCCACGGCGTCTAATGGTGCAGACCTTGAACTCGCCATGGCCCTGGCATATGCCCCCACGTCCACGACCGTCCGCGCCAATGCCAACCGAGCTTAGCGATCCTGCTGACTGGGTTGACCGCTACGGCGATGCCTTGCTGCGTTTCGCGGGCGGTCGGGTGGCGAACCACGAACTCGCCGAGGACCTTGTCCAGGAAACGTTCCTCACCGCGTTTCGACACCGATCTAAATTCGACGGCAAATCGTCGTTCGGCACCTGGCTGGTCGCCATCTTGCGGCGCAAAATCGCCGACCACCATCGCAAGTCGGCTCGTTCTACTGATCTGGACGCTCAGTCCCACGCCGGTGTCGAAAGCGCGTTCACGAACAAGGGCAAGTGGACAACCTCATCAACCAATTGGAAGTCGACTCCGCGGGACTTGGCCGAGAACGCAGAATTCTGGACGGTTTTTCACGGCTGCCTATCAGGCTTGCCGACGCCACTGGCTCAAGCGTTTCAAATGCGAGAGATCGCTAGGGCCACCGTTGACGACGCGAGCAAAAAGACGGGCGTCACGCCGCAGAATCTGGCCGTTCGTCTCCATCGGGCGAGGCTGCTACTGCGGCAATGCCTTCAGAAGAATTGGTTCAGCAGCGAATCGGGGGGAGCGTCGTGAAATCGTCGCAAAGAATCCCGCTCCTAGGTCTGTCGTGCCGCGAAGCGTCCCGCCTTATTTCGGAATCGCTCGACCGAGACTTGACTCGCCGCGAGCGGTGGTCGCTGCGTCTTCACACGCTAATGTGCACGGCCTGCCAGCGGTTTGAAAGACAAACCAAATTGATCCGCGATGCGATTGCGTGCCTGCCCGATGCCCTCCGCGAGAAATGGTCGGATAGCGCCGCTAAGTTGTCCGCCGAGCGACGGGCACAGATCAAGCGCTTGCTTATCGAGGCTCGTCAAGCCGAGACGCAGGAGTGAAAGTGGCAGCGGCAAACTGTTTCTTCTCGGTTCAGTCGTCCCGGCGATGCTCGATGCTTAACGTTTCGCTCCATCGCATAAGGCGGCGGGGTCACAACGCTAGCGTCTTCCTCGACGAATGACGCCGAGCGTAACCATTTCTCCGGCGCGGCCGCAGTGGAGAGCCATCCACGGGCGTCGCCAGAATTTTTGTAATCGCCACGCCTCCTCTACGTCTAACTCGCTGCCGTCGTCGAGTGCGCGGGGCTCGGGTCGCCGCTCAGTTCGGTGTCCGTGCTGGTTTCCCGACTGCACGCAGTCGTTTTTGAGGCGGCGAGTTTTCACCAACGGAGGAGAGGTTCGATGATTTGCAACAGATCGATGAGAGTAGCGGGCTCCCTTTCAGTTTTGCTAGCGGTAGCGTGTACGGCGCAAGCGGTCCAAGTGCGGATCACGGTCGAGAACTTAGCGCCGGAGAACAGCGTGTCTTTGGCGCCGTTCCGGTTTGGTTTCGGCAATGGCACTTTTGACTCGTTCAACGAGGGGCAAACCGCCTCGCTACTGGGAGCCGCCTCGATCGCTGAGGCGCCAATCGTAACAATTGCCGAAGGCGGCTCGGGGTCGGCTTGGTTTCCTGCCTTTGAGGCGGCCGAACCCAATGCTGATTTGGGCAGTGTTCTCGGCCCCACGATCAATCCCTTCCTCCCCGGCCAGAGTTCGTCTGCGATTTTCGAGATCAACCCAGCCAATCGCTTCTTCACGTTTGCCACGATGGTTGTCCCTTCGAATGACCACTTTCTTGGCAACGACGACCCGATGGAGTACGAGATCTTCGATGCGGCGGGCAACTTCGTCCTCAGTGAGATTCTCCAGAATGCGGACGAGATCTGGGATGCCGGATCAGAAACCGAGAACCCGCTCAACGCCGCCTTCTTGGCGGTGGGCACCAACGCCCTACGCGAGGACGAGAATGAAACCGTGCAGTTCAACTTTGCCGACCTCGCCGCCTTCAATGGGCTGGTAACGGCTCCTGGCTATACGTTCGATTCCAGCTTGCTTAGCTCCTCAACACCCGTGTTGCGGATTGGTTTCGAGGTGATCCCCGAGCCGGGGACCGCAGCGCTACTAACGTCCTGCGTCGGCCTGCTTGGCTACCTACGGAAGCGATCGGCGTAACTCGCCGGGAGACTACCAAGACGATACGCATGCAGCCGGGCCCTAATAGGGCCCGGCTGCTTTCTTTGATTTGATTGAGATGCTGTTCAACGAGTAGGTGGAACGAAACGGCGCCATGCGGGTCCGCTCGAACACTCGTCAGCTCCCATCGACTTTATTGATGGGGCAGTGTCGCTCCAGCCCAAGGACGACCTCTTGAAGGGCCTCTGGAGTCAAGAGAGCGCACTATGGGTGTATCGTGGCCGTAGTGGTGGATGGTCGCGGCGCGGATCAGCGAGACCGTGGATCGTGGGTTACTACTGTTCGATGTGGCTGGCGGCTCGCATGGTCGCACGCCACAGTGCTTTTTGGCGCCCGAAGAAGACGCCCGTCTTGATGCACAAGACGGGTCGGCAAGGCTGCCCGCCTTCTTGGTGTCGCGACGCTCCTGCGAGCGAATCAAGCAAGCATGGTTTTGACATCGGATTCCTCAGCGCCAGCGTGGTCACGTGGGGACGCGGCATTGCTCCGCTCGCCCGCGTAACGAAAGGGGAATGAACTCCGATGCGTTGCGAAGCTTGTTGCAGGAGGTTCTCGGTGAGGATCGTGATGCCTTCGCGTCGTTCATGACAAACGTCGCAAAACTTACCTGTCCTAGAAAGCCGTGATTTTCACTGAGAACGTGTCTTCAAATAGCTTTCATCCGATCCAGCCGGCGAGACATGAGGTTGGTCATGGCGAGGTGGATCATGGCTTCGCTGGTTTGCGGATTCCGTTCGTAGTCGCGGCTGTGGCGGCGGTAACGCATCAGCCAGGCGAAGGTCCGTTCGACGATCCACCGCTTGGGGAGGACGACGAAACCCTTGAACCCCACCGGTCGTAGCACCGTTTGCAGCAGCCAGCCGAAGGTCTCGGTGACCCACCCGGGCAGGCCGTTTCGGCCGTAGGCCGAGTCGGCGAACACCACCTTCAGCCGCTTGAACTGCTCCTTGAGAGCCAGCAGCACGAAGACCGCCCCGTCGTGGTCCTGCCAATGGGCTCCGTGCACCGTCACCGCCAACACCATGCCGAGCGTATCGACCGCCAGGTGACGCTTGCGCCCGGTGATCTTCTTGCCGGCGTCGTAGCCCCGCTCATCTCCCCCCTCGGCCGTGCGGATCGCTTGGCTATCGACGATCGCCGCGGTGGGCGTTGGGCCCTTGCCCGTCGCCTTGCGGACCTTCTCGCGCAACGCATCGTGGACCCGCTTCCAGACGCCGGCTCTTCGCCAACGCCAGAAGACGGTGTACACCGTCTTCCAGTTCGGGAAGTCGTGCGGCAGCTGCCGCCATTGGCAGCCGGTGCGGACAACGTACAGAATCGCGTTGAGCACCTCACGTCGATCGACAGGTGGTCGGCCCCGCTTCGACCGACGCGGCAGCAACCGCCCGATCACTCGCCATTGCCCACTCGTCAAATCGCTGGGATAATCCTTCCGCTTCATCGCTACGGCTCCGTCTTCCTTGACCTGAGAACCAAGTAGGCGGAGTCGTAGCGGTTTTTAGCCTTTCAGGCAATTTGAAGACACGTTCTGAGTCCTGCGGCGAGCGCGCCGCGACACGGCGCCGAGTCCGCTCAGACAGGCACTAGCCGCCACAAGCGACGATGGCTCGGGGACGCCCAAGACCACCGTATCGATCAGAGGCTGAGTGAAGATGAGGGCATCCGGGTAAACTTGGCGGACATTCGCCAACTCATTCGCAAGCACTCCAGCACGAAGGTGGGTGGCGATGATCTGTCCGGGGGCGATCGTATCGAGAATGAGTTCTCGGTTCTCCGCGGTAATAAGCATGTTGAAAGTCGGCAGGACCACGGCGTCAATTCCTCGCTCCGCGAAATTGAACGCGGCGAAATTTTGTGGGATGAAGTCGACGTCGCCCAGGTGGAGCAACTTGGCCCCGCCCATTGAGACGAGGTAGGTGTAGTCTTGGACGCGGGAGAAGTCGTTCCCGAACTGATCGAAATGCTCCATGTGGAAGACCTCGATCTCGATGCCCGGTGAACTAAAGGTCTGCGAACCAGTCTGGAACGGAACCGAAAACTGAAGGACCCGCGGATTAGCGGCGAACGGACCGCGCGCCTGGGGCGGGAGCAAGAACTCGGTTGCCGGGCTCGCAGCCGAGAAGGAGTTCACCGCTGCGGTGCTATAGTGATCGGGGTGGTTATGCGTCGTCAGGGACCATCGCACTCCATCGAAGGGCTCCTGCGCGGCGAAGAGCTTAGTTCGGTCGGCGGGCGGAAGACGAGTCCAGAACGCGTCAGTGTGGGCGAACAGCGAGTCGATCAGTACCTTGCCAGCAGCCGACTCGAGCATCACACCATTGTTGCCTACAAACGTGACGGTCATCTGAGCGAGCGCGGAGCATTGGCCCATCGCAACGAGCGTAACGGCAGCGACTAAGCGTACTGTGAGCACATTCGTTGGGGGTCTGTCGGTATACCGACTCCAAGGTCTTGAAGTGCCGCGACGCTTGAAGCTGGCGATCGCCGCGAAGTGATAGGTAGGGCTTCCTGACGGTCCTTACGCTGCCAGCTCGATTGCTGTGACGTCTGGCGAAGTGTTTAGCATCTCACTGATTGTGCGGCGCTTTTTTTACGGTACCGATCCAACGGGACGAGGAGCTATTACCCTGGGCGGGTTGGGGATTTCTTCTCACGCCTGCAGTTGGTCCCTACAGGGGGGGTAGATCAAGAATGTCTGTTCGCCGTTCCAACCGACGCTGCTGAGAACGTAAACGCCTGCGCGGCTTTCGACAT
>JBGSJY010000294.1:0-4851 GCA_041741515.1 Pirellulales bacterium
CGTCACGTCCCCGCGACGCACCAACGCCTCGTTGTACGCCCGCCAGTTCGTCACCCGGTAAACCAGCTTCTTCCGCCCGCTAGCAACCGCTGCCATCGCTCGCTCCGTCGGTTCTGATGAGAAGGAACTCCGTCCGACGGCTCTTTACGCGGCAATTCGCGAGGTTGTTCGACAAGGCCGTTCCGATCTTAAAGCGGCCCCCGCCAGCTATCGCGACGATCAATTAGCGACCTTCGGCATCAACCTTTCGTCGTATGTAGGCCCGCGGCCGGCGTCGCCAGTAGGCTGGCCGGCCCATCTCGCTAGATCAGCCCGCCGATCTGGCTAACTTCTTCGACGAGCAGAGTGAGAGTGTCGTTGAGGCTCACTAGCCTGACAAGTTTGTGTCTGACGTTGACTGTCCCGCAAACTCGCGGCTGCGACCTGAATCGGCTCGTCTGGCTCCGCCGGATCGACGTGTCGGATGCAGATACTGCTGACAGTCGTGATATTCCCCTACCTTTAGTTCATAACCTATTTGACCAGGAGCACTGGGCAGCGGCAGAAGATCGCCGCCTGGTAACTGACCGTCGCCCAATGGTGAACGTCCTGGACGCCTTCTCCCAAGGGGTGCGAGCTGAGCACCAGCAAATCGGCGCCCGATCGCTGAGCTTCGTCGATGATCAGCCGTGCAGGCCGACCTGTCGCAACACACTCGGTGACTTCGAGTCCTAGTTCACGCAACGAGACCGAGCTGGCGGCGATTTTCTGTCGCGCGCTTTCCTCGAGGCCCTTGAAGAAGGCGGCAAGGCGAGCGTCTTCCGCGTGCGGGCCCGCCTCGACGACGTGCATCAAACAAACCCGCGTCACGCCCGGGGTCGCCAGTTGCTTGACGGCTTCAAGCGTACGCCCGCTCTTCGAGGAAAAGTCGAGCGGCGCGAGGATGTATCGGAACGCGGTCATGACGAAGCCCCCCATCTAGTCGGAGCCATGGGGAAAAATCAGTTATCTAGCAAAGCTTCGGTGCAAAATCCGTACCCGGCCAGTGGCTCTTGAAATCGCCCGCTTCGGAGCCGAGACGCCGCCGATCCGCGCATCCAGCTGTGCGGAATCGCCCATTCTCGTCTCCATCAGCTCGTTTCCACCGCTGAATTATTCAGCCGAAAAGAGCTTGGCGCGAAGGTTGCACAAAGCGCTGCGGTTAGAGGGAATAGCGACTTTCACTGAGTCCTTTCGAGTGCCAATACCAATTCTCGGATCTGCCACATTATGGGTCTTCCATGGCACGGCCAAAACCTCGAGGTGAACGATGGACTCTCCCAGTACCGGTCAACAGCGGGTCGAGGCGATCGAGCAGGATCATCTCTACCTGGGGGCGCTGCTGGACGCCTTGCGAGCCGCTTCCGCCCCCGCCAAGCGTGAGCACAACGCCGTTCAAGACTTGACCGAGAAGCTCGCCATGGAAGTCGTCGAACACTTCGAGCTCGAGGAACGAGGGGGCTACTTCGCTGACGCCTTGCGTCGTTCGCCCCATCTGGCGGACACGGCCAGCAAACTGCAGTCACAGCACGATCCCCTCCTCGAATCGCTCGAAGGCTTCCGGGCGCTGGTGCGATCGGGAGTGGAGTCGGACGCTTGGTGGACGAGGGTCCAGCAAGAACTCGATCGG
Organism: Pirellulales bacterium; assembly: GCA_041741515.1. Taxonomy (GTDB): domain Bacteria; phylum Planctomycetota; class Planctomycetia; order Pirellulales; family Lacipirellulaceae; genus Botrimarina. The sequence continues at coordinate 1,649 of JBGSJY010000294.1, forward strand.
TTCTCTAGGGAGCTGCTGCAACATGAAGCCGGCGAACGCGCCCTGCTGCAGCGAGCCTACGGCCAAGATATCGGCGCGGGAGATTGAGCGTCAAACGTCTCGATCGCTGTCGGCTTTTGCCCGGAGAGGCCGTCGCGATGAATTGACTCAGGCTTTCTGAACATGCCCTTCGACATTGCCGTTCTAAATCTGAAACGATAGTCTTTGTAATAAAATTACCAAGAGAACTAGTTCTCTATCGACACGCCCCCAACCGACGCCTGTTGTGGCCGATTTGAAGCGACTATCGCCGGGCGACTGGGTCGTCTACCGCAAACAGAAGCACAGCGCTTCGCCGGGGCCGCGGGCGAAAGACGTGTCGGCAGCGCCGCGGGGGGAGACGTACTCTTACGTCGTTGACAAGCACTGGGTCGTCAAGGAACTGCTCGACGGCGACCGGGTGCTGGTGGTAACTGGGACCGGTAAGCACCACGAGGTCGCGCTCACGGACCCGCACCTCGCTCCCGTCGGTTGGTGGCAGCGATTCTTCTACCGTGAACGATTCCGGCAAGCCGAAGCGTACATCTAGCGGTAATCGCCTCGGCCGATTGCTTACGGGTCCTTGGCTGTTGCCCAGCCGCCAGTGGCGGCAACCGGGGCAGTTCAGTGGCGCGGCCCCGCGACCGAGGCCGGTCCGACTTCAATTTGTCTTCTGCGCTTCCCGGTTTCTGCGCGGAATTCGATTCTTCCCCGTTAGATCGTTGTTGATGAGAAGCCACCATCGACGACGATGTTTTGACCCGTCACAAACGACGCGGCGTCGGACGACAGCCACGCCACGGCGCCGGCCAGCTCCTCGGCGCGGCCGAATCGCTTCATCGGTGTGTGCTGGATGATCTGCTGGCCACGCTCGGTATAGCTGCCGTCCTCGTTCATCAACAGCCGGCGGTTCTGGTCGGCGGGGAAGAAGCCCGGGCTAATCGCATTGACACGGACGCCGCGCTCGGCCCACTCGCGGGCGAGGAACATTGTCAGGTTGATCACCGCCGCCTTCGCAGCCGAGTAAGCGACGACGCGTGACAGGGGGATCATTCCGCTCATCGATGCGATGTTGATGATCGAGCCGGCGCCGCGCTCGACCATCTTGCGGCCGAAGGCCTGCGACGGGAGCAGCGATCCGCCAACGAGATTGAGGTCGAACACGTCGCGCCACGCGTCGAGCGGCAGCTTGCAGAAGTCGGCGCCGGGAGGGAGCGTCGCCTCCGGCCGATTGCCGCCCGCGGCGTTCACCAGCGTGTGGACAGGGCCGAAGTCGGCCTCGACGCGGGCGGCTGTCTCGGCGGACGCCTCGGGGTCCAGCGCGTCGAGGCTGAAAAACTTGGCGTCCACGCCCGAAGTGCCGAGTTCGGCGACGCGCGCTTGACCGCGTTCTTCGTTCCGGCCGCAGACCACGACTCGGGCGCCAGCTTGCCCGAGAGCGTCGGCCATCGCACCGCCAAGCGTGCCGGTGCCGCCGACGACGACTGCCACCCGGCCATTAAGATCGAAGATCGACGCCATCGGACTCGTGTTCCAGGAAGAGGGTAGGGCAGGGGACGCCGTACCGCCCGGCGTCGGGTCCGGATAGTCTGTACGCAGACGCCCCAGGACGCCACCCGTAGCGCACTCCCCGACCGACAAAGCCGATGCCCGCTAGCGAAATCAGCCGCCAAGATCTTGCAATGTCGGTCGAAGAGACCGTCGCTAAGACGGCTGTTTGGGATTTCCATACCCACCTCTACACGCCCGCCTTTGGCACGTCGCTGGGACAGGGGGTCGATCACGATCCCAGCGGCCTGATGCTGTGGGGCATCGACGAGCTGTTGACTTATCACTACCTGATCGCCGAGGTTCTCCGGGAAGGCGCCGGGGAGGGACTCACCCCGCAGCGGTTCTACTCGCTGGGGAAGACCGACCAGGCCGATCTCATCTGGAAAAAGCTGTTTATCGAGGCGACGCCCCTCTCCGAGGCCTGCCGCGGAATCGTGACAACCCTGACGTGCCTGGGACTGGATCCAGACGAGACGACGCTCGACGGCTACAGGCAGTGGTTTGCGAAGCAGGCGCCCGACGCGCAGATCGACCGCGTGCTCGAGATAGCAGGCGTTGAGAAAGTCACGATGACCAACGACCTATTCGACGACAACGAGCGCGAGCGCTGGCTGGCGGACGCCGACGCGCTGCGAGCCGACCCGCGGTTCCCGACGGTGCTGCGGTTCGACGCATTGGTGACCGAGTGGGATCACGCCGTGCCACGCCTTCGCTCTTGGGGCTACGACGTTGATCAGCAGCTGTCGGCGCGCGCGATTGATGAAGTGCGGCGGATGCTCGAGGAGTGGATCGCCCGACTGCGGCCCGTCTATTGCGCGGTGAGCCTGCCGCCGACGTGGCGGTTCCCGAGCACCGACGAGGGCGTCCGCTGCCTGACCGACGCCATCCTTCCCGTCTGCGGCGAGCACGGCCTGCCGATGGCGCTGATGATCGGCGTCACTCGGCAGATCAACCCCGCGGCGGGATTGGCGGGCGATACGGTTGGCGCCGCCGATGTCGCGTCGGTCGCCCACCTGTGCCGCGAGTTCCCCCACCACCGGTTCTTAGTGACGATGCTATCGCGTGAGAACCAGCACGAGTTGGCCGTTACCGCTCGAAAATTCGCCAATCTGACGCCGTTCGGCTGCTGGTGGTTCCTCAACAATCCATCGCTAATCGACGAGATCACAAGGATGCGGCTCGAACTCCTCGGCCCCACGTTCATTCCGCAGCACTCGGACTGCCGCGTGCTAGAGCAGCTGATTTACAAGTGGGACCATTCCCGCCGGGCGATTGCTGCGGTTTTGGGTGATCAGTATGCAAAACTCGCCGACGCCGGCCTGACGATAACCGATAAAATGGTGGAACGCGACGCCCAGCGACTCCTCTACGGCAACGTTGCCGACCTTCTTCTGAAGGACACTTGATGAAGGGAGATGTGGGGGATGATTGGGGATAAGGAGATGGTCCAAACAACTGCTGATCCAACTCTAAACGCCGCACTTCCACTTATTATCGGCCTTGTCGCCTAACTCCAAGTGAAGAGGGGCATGCCGAGGGTGACGAAATGATTTAGCAGTTTGCAGCGGATTGCTACTTCGATGTCTTGATTCGGCCCGGTGCGGTTCTTGAGGCGTTCACCGAAGGCGGCTTTG
>JBGSJY010000295.1:0-5305 GCA_041741515.1 Pirellulales bacterium
GTACTTCAGTTAGCAGCGGGCGTGCCCGGAGGGTTGACCCGCAAGCGATCCGGAGGGGGTTATACGTTCCGTCCACAGGCTCCGGCGGCCCGTGGGGGTACGTTGGCTATGGCCTAGCGTTAACTAGGCAGCCAAAGCGTAGTTACCTTCGGCAATTGAAGGTGTGTAATCGGCTTTTTACGTGGGCCACCGATCAACCACGACACGCCACTCACGCTTCGACAACCCGGTCGAACCCAGTTCGCCCCCAGGAAGCCCGAACGCCTCTCAGCGTCCGATCCCGCATTCTATCAGCTACCGGGCCGGAGTGAAGCCGTCCCTCGGCCTATCCAGGCGCTTGCACTCACAACGGAGGCGGCGCGGCGGTAGACGGTGCGGCGTCGGATGGTGAAACTGTCGGGTCTCGTTGCCCTTTCCCCTGCCCCGCCACGCCCCTGCCGATGTCGACACCACACATCCTCCTCAGCGGCTTTGCCGACGAGACCTCCTCGTCCAAGCTCGCCGGGGAACAGCTGGCCGCCATGGCCGCGTTGGGCCTGCGGCGCTGCACGCTGCGATTCATCGAACTTGGCGATGGCGTCAAGAACGTCATGGCCCTCTCCAAGCGAGAGGTCACCCACCTCGCGAAGCTGCTAGCGGACTTCGGCCTGGAGGTCGCTACGCTCGGCTCGCCGATCGGCAAAGTGAAGCTCGTCGACGTCGAGGACGGGACGGCCAACAAGTTCGTCCCGTTCGACAAGTACCTCAAGCAGGACGTCGCGAAGGCCTGCGATCTGGCAGCGTCGCTAGGGACGAAGCTTGTCCGCGGGTTCTCGTTTTACCACCCGAAAGGGACCGAGCCCGGCGATCACCTGCCGCAGGTCGTTGATCAGCTTGGCCAAATTGCCGAGGCCTGCGCCGCCGCGAGTCTGGTGTTCGGTCTTGAGGTCGAGGCGAACCTCGTCGGACAGACGGGACAGCTCCTCAAGCAGGTCCACAAGCAGGTCAATCACCCGGCGATGGTGCTGATCTACGACGCCGGCAATTTGCTGACGCAGGGTTTCACGCCCGATGAGTGCTTTGCCGAGTACGAAGCGATGAAGCCGGGGCTTGGCTGGATTCACGTCAAGGACTACCGACCGATCAAGACGGCCTCGCGAGGTGGACACATCGACGAAGGAGCCCTTTGCGACTACCGCCCCGTTGGCCGCGGCAGTGGCGTTTACGAGCGGGTGCTGCGAGACCTCGCCGAAGATGGCGCTACCCCCGTTCTCAAACGGATGAAAAAAATCGGCCTACCGGGCGTGCTGTTGGACCTAGAGCCACATGTGAAGGGCGGCGGGCAATTCGGCGGCTACAGCGGCGCCGACGGCATGGGGATCGCGTTGCGCTCACTCACCGATCTTCTGGGATACCTCGGACTGACGCACGACCTGAAAACGGCTGACGACCTTTCCTAAATAATTCACCACTGAGGCACCGAGAGCACGGAGGACGCACAGTGACAGGATTGACGGGATGGACATGATCGAGAGGCAGGCAGCCTCTGGCCTTATCCTGTTGATCCAGTGAATCCCGTCTCTGTGTTTTTCTCAGTGCCCTCTGTGGCTCCGTGGTTAACCGCCTTAAAGATATGCAGAAACACCGCATCGGCATTATCGGCGTTGGCGCCATCGCCGGCATGCACGCCAAGGCGATCCGCGACATTGACGGCGCCGAGGTTGTCGCCGCCAGTTGCCGTACCGAGGAGAAGGGCCGCAAGTTCTGCGAGGAGTACGGCGGCGAGTGGTACGGTTCGTACGAGGCGCTGCTCGACGAGGCGAAGCCCGACGTTGTGACGATCTGCACGCCTAGCGGCGCGCACCTCGAACCGACGCTCGCGGCTCTTGAGCGTGGTATCCACGTGCTGTGCGAAAAGCCGATCGAGATCAATCTCGACCGCGCGCGGCAGATGATCGAGGCGGAAGCCAAGTCAACGGCGACGCTAGGCGGCATTTTTCCGCAGCGGTTCAATCCCGTGGTGATGGCCGCGCACGAAGCCGCCGCGGCGGGGCGACTCGGTTCGCTCGGCGTGGCGTCGGCTTATGTTCCATGGTGGCGTGACGACGCTTACTATGCGCCGTCGCGTTGGCAGGGGACTAAGGAACTCGACGGCGGCGGCGCCCTTATCAACCAATCGATCCACGCCATCGATGCGATGCTGTGGCTTGCCGAGGCTTCCGGCGCCGGGTGCGTCGTCGAGGCCTTCGGCTACACGGCCCGGCGTGGCCATGACGCGTCGCTGATCGAGGTCGAGGACGCCGCTGTCGCGTCGGTCCGTTTCGAGAACGGCGCCCTTGCTGTCATCCTCGGATCGACCGCGATGTGGCCGGGCGGGGCAATGCGGTTCCACCTCGGTGGCCGCGACGGCACCATCGAGATCCATGAGCAAGAACTCGTGACGTGGAAGTTCCGCGACGAAAACACTGACGACGCGGCGACGCGCGATCGCTTCGGCGGCAAGAAGGGGGCCGGCGGCGGCGCCGATCCGATGGCGATAGACTACTCGAACCACACCCGCAACATCGCCGACTTCCTCACGGCGATCGACGGGGGGCGGCCCTCGGCGGTTAGCGGCGCCGAAGCCTGGAAGTCGCTGGCGGTGATCCGTGCGATCTACGAGTCGGCCGAGAGCGGCAAGCCCGTCGAGGTCGTCGCTATCTAGTTGATCAAATGTAGGAGGGGTCTCCTGACCCCGATTACGCGCACCATGCCGTATTGGAATGGTTACCGCAATCGGCGTCGGGAGACGCCTCCCACAGGTCTAACCTCAACCACTTCTCGTAATGAAATTCGCCATTTGCAACGAAACCTTCGCCGACCGTCCGCTGGCCGACGGTTTTCGTTTGGCCGCGGAGATTGGCTACACAGGCGTCGAGATAGCGCCGTTCACGCTGAGAGACCACGCGGCGACCGGCGCCGGCGAGCTCAAAGACGTTCGTCAGCTGTCGGCGTCCGATCGTGGGCGGATCCAATCCGCGGCGGCGGACGCGGGGCTCGAAGTCGTGGGTTTGCATTGGCTGCTAGCGAAGACCGAAGGCTTCTACCTCACGTCGCCCGACCCAAAAGTGCAGCATGCGACGGCCGAGTACTTGGCGGCGCTTGCGGCGCTTTGTGCGGACCTAGGCGGCCAGGTGATGGTGCTCGGCTCGCCGCAGCAGCGCAACTTGCTGCCGGGCGTCTCGCTCGAAGAAGCAACCAATCATGCGGCCGCCGTGCTGGGCGCGATGCTGCCCGTGTGCGAGGACCGCGGCGTGACGCTCGCCCTCGAACCTCTCGGTCCCGCCGAGGGAGACTTCCTCAACACGGCCGCCGAAGCTGTTGCCCTCGCCGAGCGGCTCGGTTCCCCCGCGTGCCGCTTGCACCTCGACATCAAAGCGATGGCCAGCGAGCCGACGCCGATCGGCGAGATCGTCAAGCAGAACTCTGCCCACACCGCCCACTTCCACGCCAATGACCCGAACCTGCTGGGCCCCGGCATGGGCGAAGTCGATTTCCCGCCGATCTACGAGGCGCTGAAGGCGACCGGCTACGATGGCTGGGTTTCGGTTGAGGTCTTCAAGTACGAACCGACACCCGAAGCGATCGCCCGGACGAGCTTCGCAAACCTCCTCGCCGCTGCAAGAAAGTAGCCGCAGATGGACGCAGATAAACGCAGATGTCCCTTTTGGGCGATTTCTATCTGCATCCATCTGCGGCAAATGTCTTAAACCGTCCAAAGCCCCAGGGCCGGGTTGCGGATGAAGTAGAACGGCTCGCCGTCGGGGCCGTCTTGCCAGCCGTCGGGCGTAGATTCGTTGACGCCCAGTGCCGCCATCGCCTCGGCGAAGGGGCGGTAGTTGTAACCGACGCTGCGGACTTCTTCGGCCGACAGACCGTCGCCCGTGCAGTAGGTGACGTTGAAGCGTCCCTCGGTCGAGCCGTGGATCAGGTGCGCGGCGGCGGAGAGGTTGGCGGCGAGCTCCGGGTCGGTCTCCAGCGCGGCGAGCGTCCCCGGCGTGCCGCAGTAACCGTGGCGGCGGATCAGCTTGTCGATCGTCTTGTCCTCGCCGAACGTGTCGATTGCAGGCGCGAGGACGATCAGATCGCCGCCGTCCGCCATCGCCTTACGGGTGCGGTAGATCGATTTGTTGCCGAGCCACGTCGAGGTGAACTCGCGTGGGTCGAGCCGCACCACACAGCGCGAGATCGGCCGGTCGACACGGTTGAGGTTCTTGTCTGCCGAAATTGCGGCGGCCCAATCGAAGCACGCCGTCCCCGAGCCGGCGGTCATGGCGGCGAGCTGCGGTCCGGTCGGCTTGTCTTCGACAACGGTGAGCAAAAACCGCACGTCGGCGCGCGGCCGCACGAACTCGTAGAATCCTTGGTTCATCAGCCGCCGGACCGGGTTGTCGGCGACGCCCAGCACGTCCTCGATGCCGCAGACGGCGCCGAGGAAGTGCGATTGATGGAGCATCCCGCCGCCGCCGCAACCGATGCAGACGTTTTTGCTGTGGTTGGCGAAGCCAATAACCTCGTGGGGGACTACCTGACCGATCGATAACACGAGGTCGTGCTCGCCGCTGACAATCCGCTTGTTGACAGCAACCTCGACGGGGTCGGTCATGCGCCCGCCGGAGAGCTCGCTGAGTCGTCCCGCGGAAATCACGCCGAGCGGCTCGAGGTCGTCACGCCAGTTGTGCGCGATGAACCGCTCAAGCGGAATCTCCTCGCCGAACATCATCCGCAGCTGCGCGGGTTTCATCGGATGGTGCGTCCCGAGCGCCGGCATCACGTCGATTGCAACGCGGTCTGACAACAGCCGCCACAACGCCGCGGTGATCCTTCCGGCCTGCGAGTAGAGCCGCGTGTGGTCCGGCGGCAGCAGCAACAGCCGCTCGACGCCCGCTTGGACGACCCACTTGTCTGCGATCCGCTCGACGATGTCCTCGAAGTTGCAATCGTCGAGCCCCTCCGACCCAGGGTACTCGGACAGCAGCGATGGTTCGTCAGCGGGGTTCATGGGGGACGCGTTAGGAAGGGAGATACGGGGTGAGTGGGGATGGGGGGATAGCCTTTCGTGAGGCCGCGTTTCTTGTAGAGGCTATTCGAAGATAAGGGATAATAAGGGCCTTGTCGAACAACCCCCACCAACGCCGCGTAAAAGGCCGTCGGACGGAGTTCCTTCTCATCAGAACCGACGGAGCGAGCGATGGCAGCGGTTGCTAGCGGGCGGAAGAAGCTGGTTTACCGGGTGACGAACTGGCGGGCGTACAACGAGGCGTTGGTGCGTCGCGGGGACGTGACG
>JBGSJY010000296.1:0-2736 GCA_041741515.1 Pirellulales bacterium
GCGCCGCGTCTTCGGCGCCGGCCCCGAGGCGACCGCCGAGCGGCGCTATCTGGAGGGGCTGATCCACCCGCGGGTGCGAGAGCGGCTGCGGGCGGAGCTGGAAGCGGCGGCCCAGCGTGGCGTTGCCATCGCCGTTCTCGATATCCCACTGCTCTTTGAGGCCGGGTGGGCGGATGAGTGCGACGCGGTGCTCTTCGTCGATACGCCGCTGGAAATCCGCCGGCAGAGGGCGGCCCTACGGGGATGGTCGGCTGAGGAGCTCGCCCGTCGGGAAGCGTCTCAGATGCCCGTGCAGGAGAAACAAGCGGCCGCCGACGAGGTTATCCCCGGCGACAACGAGTCCGCGGCAAGAGTTGCGGTGGATCGAATCTGGCAAAAGTGCGCAAACCCCGCCGGTCCTGCCGACTGAGCGGTCAACCGCACAAGCCGCGCGGTTGCCTTTTCCCTCAAATCCCTCTCGCCAACCGCCGATTTCGCTACCAACGGCAGCAAGGGTTTGGCATACTCAATCCGTCGGGACGGCGGGCAGTTCTCGCCCGCCGCCTGATGCCCCCCGACGGGTCTTCGTCTTGGCGAAGGCCGTAGGGCCCGACCCCGCTGCTCCCACTGATTCGACCCGCTTCGTTTCGGTGGTCCTGCCCGCCCGTGTGGCGAACCATTCCTACTCCTAAATCCCACCTCGACCTCTCCGGATCGGCCGGCCTTGGGCGTTTGCCCGGCCCGTCCGTGTCGGAAATTCCCCCCGAAGCCCCGTGCAGCTCCCACTTTCCCTGCCCGCCGGCGGGCAAGACCGATTGCTGACGCTGCGCGGCGCTTGGAGCCCTCGTCATGGCCGATAACGCTCCCGATCAAGACTCCGATTACGAATCCGGTGGCGCGACGTCATCGGGCCGTGGACCGCTCCGCGGCATGCGCGCCCGCGGCGGCCCGTCAGGCACCGGCGGGCCGCACCTGCGTCGCCCCGCCAGGCACGGCGCCCCTAGCGAGCAGATCGACCAAGAACTGCTCCGCCAGCTCGACAACGAAGAGCCCCTATCGATTGCCGAAGAGCTCGACAAGGCGGCCGAGCGCGTCCGGCGTAGCGGCGGCGCGATCGCCAAGGCGACCGAGCCCGACCAGAACATCCACATCGCCGAGCTCCAGCAGCTCTCCACGCAAGAACTGCTGGAGATCGCCGAGAGCGAGGGAGTCGAGAACACCGCCGGCCTCAAGAAACAGGACCTGATCTTCCGCATCCTCAAAGAGCGCGTGAAGCTCCAGGGAATGATGGTGGGGCAGGGGACGCTCGAGATCCTGCCCGATGGCTTCGGCTTCCTCCGCAGCCCCGACTACCACTACCTCTCCTGCCCGGACGACATCTACGTTTCGCCGAGCCAGATCCGCCGCTTCAATCTCCGCAACGGCAACACAGTCTCCGGCACCATCCGGCCGCCGAAGGAGAACGAGCGTTACTTCGCGCTGCTCCGCGTCGAATCGATCAACGGCGAGGACCCTAACAAGCTCACCAAGAAAATCCCCTACGACGATCTGACGGCGGTTCACCCCGACGTGCGGATCGCGATGGAGACGACGCCCGAAGAGGTCGCGATGCGGGTCATCGACCTGATCGTGCCGATCGGCTTTGGCCAGCGTGGTCTGATCGTCAGCCCGCCGCGCGCCGGCAAGACGATCCTGATGCAGAAGATGGCGCGCAGCGTCCTGAAGAACTACCCGGACGCCTACGTAATGATGCTCCTCATCGACGAGCGGCCCGAAGAGGTCACCGACATGGAGCGGGAGGTCAAAGGCCCCAACTGCGAGGTCATCTCCAGCACCTTCGACGAGCCGCCGTCGCGCCACGTGCAGGTCTCGGAGATGGTCATCGAGAAGGCCAAGCGGATGGTCGAATATGGCCGCGACGTGGTGATCTTCCTCGACTCGGTGACACGGCTGGCCCGGGCGTGGAACTCGGAGTGCCCCCCCAGCGGCAAGGTCCTCTCCGGCGGCCTCGACGCCAACGCAATGCAGCGTCCCAAGCGGTTCTTCGGCTCGGCCCGCAAAGTAGAAGAGGGCGGCTCGCTGACGATCATCGCCACGGCGCTGATCGAGACCGGCAGCCGTATGGACGAGGTGATCTTTGAGGAGTTCAAAGGCACGGGTAACCAAGAAATCTTCTTGGACCGGAAGCTCGTCGATAAGCGGATCTGGCCCGCCATCGACATCGACCGCAGCGGCACCCGCCGCGAAGAGATGCTGATGGACCCCGAAGAGCATCGCCGGGTGAGCGTCCTCCGTCGCGTCTTATCGGAGATGAATCCCACCGACGCGATGGACCTGCTGACGACGCGTCTAGGAAAGACGAAGTCGAACGCGGAGTTCTTGATGTCTTTGAAGGACTGAACGGAGTCTTGTCGTCGCTGTAAGGGGCTAAATAATGAATACACTCGCCCTGTACGTTGCAGTTTTCCTGACACCACTGGTGCTCGAACAAGTCGGATTGATTAAGCCCGAAGCCGATCGCGAAGCACAGGGAGTCGGTTACGGCATATGGATGGTGTTCTTTAGTTTAGTTTGGTCCGGCCTTGTCGAACAACCCCCACCAACGCCGCGTAAAGAGCCGTCGGACGGAGTCCCATCTCATCAGGACCGACGGAGCGAGCGATGGCAGCGGTTGCTAGCGGGCGGAGGAAGCTGGTTTACCGGGTGACGAACTGGCGGGCGTACAACGAGGCGTTGGTGCGTCGCGGGGACGTGACG
>JBGSJY010000297.1:0-3227 GCA_041741515.1 Pirellulales bacterium
CTGATAACGCATTGTAGAGTCGGCAACATCAGCTGCTTGTGTCGTCGCGGCTAGAGCTTCTGTTCTCAACCGATGAGCCACTTGCTCAAGGTCAATCGTAGAGGCTTCTTCTGCGATGGCTTTCGTCGTCTTGGATCGATAGGCGTAAAACACTCCTACGTCCTCCACGTCAATCGCTTCATCGCAAGCAGCCAAAGACAAAAATCGCTCGACGAGGGTAGGCATTGGATTGCTGCTTGCAATAAGCCTATGTAAGGTTGACCGATCTCTTCCTAAACCCAGCGATAGCCCATTGGTGAGAATCCCTTCTGGGAATGCTGACCCCACTAATGGCTCGCCCGTGTAGGGATCAAGTGGAATCGCGTCTGTACCCGTCTGCGTCGAGTCCATCGATTCAACCTCTTCTGCAAAGAGGTAAGCCGCTGCATGAGGATTCTGCAGCAAGTACTCAAGCGACAGATCGTCGATCTGCTTCAAGCTGCAATCAACGCCGATGATACACCTCCATTCTCCGCGTCCTCCGCGCACTCCGCGGTGAATCTTTACAAAGCCGCCGCCAGTTCCTTGATCTCTTCATTCAGCAGCGGCACGTTTACCGAGTAATCCACCGGACAGTCAATCACGTCTACGCCCGGGGTGTCGCGGCACTTCTCTAGGAGCGGCCGGAGGGCTGCCGTTGATTCGACGCGGTGGCCGCGGGCGCCGTAGGCGTCGGCTAGTTTCACGAAGTCGGGGTTTGTGAAGTCGAGGCCGAAGTTGGTCATGCCGTCGGCTTCTTGCTTCCACTTGATCATGCCGTAACCCGAGTCGTTGAGGATCAGCACGACGAGGTTGAGCTTGAGTCGCACGGCCGTTTCGAGTTCTTGCTCGTTCATCAAGAAGCCGCCGTCGCCGCAGACGGCCATCACGAAGCGCTTCGGGTGGACGATCTGCGCCGCCATCGCCGCGGGGAGGCCGGCGCCCATGCTCGCTAGCGCGTTGTCCAGCAGCAGCGTGTTGGGCTCGTGCGAATTGAAGTTACGGGCGAACCAGATTTTGTACATGCCGTTGTCGAGCGAGAGGATGCCGTCGTCGGGCATCATCGCCTGGACCTCGGCCACCAGCCGCGCCGGGGTCACAGGGAAGCGGTCGTCGGCGGCGTGTTCGGCCTGGTTCTGCTCCAGCGCGGCCTTCACTTCGCGGAACCGCTCGAAGTCCCAGTGCTCTTGCTGACGGATGTCGTTTCCCATCCGCCAGACGCTGTGGGCGATGTCGCCGACGACTTCGACGTGCGGGAAGTAGACCGGATCGACCTCGGCGGTCGTGAAGTTGACATGGATCACCTTGACGCCGCCGGGCGTCATGAAGAAGGGCGGCTTTTCAACGACGTCGTGGCCGACGTTGATGATCAGGTCGGCCGCGTCGATCGCGCGGTGCACGAAGTCGCCCGCCGACAGCGCGGCCGTGCCGAGGCACAACTCGTGCGAGTCGTCGATGACGCCTTTGCCCATTTGCGTGCTGAAGAACGGCAGGCCCGTCTGATGGATGAAGCGGCGGAGCATCTTGCAGCACAGCCGACGATTGGCGCCGGCGCCGACCAGCAAGAGCGGCCGCTTCGCTTCTTCGATCAACTCAACCGCCAAGCGGATCGACTTCTCGTCCGCCGACGGGCGACGCACGCGGCTGGCGTGCATGACGGGCGTCTTGGTGGGCTCCTTTGCGATGTCCTCGGGCAGCTCCAGATGCACCGCGCCCGGGCGCTCTTCTTCGGCGAGGCGGAAGGCCTCCCGTACGCGCGACGGGATATTGTCTCCCGCGACGATCTGCTTGGTGAACTTGGTCAGCGGGCGCATCATGCCGACGGTGTCGATGATCTGAAAATGGCCCTGCTTGCTAGTTTTGATCGGCTTCTGGCCGGTGATCATCAGCATCGGCATCGCGCCGAGTTGAGCGTACGCGGCGGCCGTGACGAGATTCGTGGCGCCGGGGCCGAGCGTCGAGAGGCAGACGCCCGCGTTGCCGGTGAGGCGGCCGTAGGTCGCCGCCATGAAGCCGGCGGCCTGCTCATGGCGGGTGAGGATGAGCTTGATGGTCGATCGCGACAGCGAATCGAGCAGGTCGAGGTTCTCCTCGCCGGGGATGCCGAAGAGATACTCGACGCCCTCCGCTTCGAGGGCGCGGACAAACAGGTCGGAGGCTTTCATCGCAGGTCCTTGGCAGTGGTGGTCTTACAAGCCTCACGCATCGCAGTGGGGGCGCAAAGGGGGAGACCAACGAAGGAGTTGGCTCCATGCGAGCCGCGCGACGTCAGTCCGGGGAGGAACCCGGGCGCCCGCTTAACTCCCCGGACTGACGTCGCGCGGCTCGCACGACGAACGAACGGGGGGCTCTCCGACTTCTCGATTCGGGATTAGGCTTAAGGGGACCCCGGATCGTATCGCGCCCCGCCCTGCCCCACCGTCCCATGTCCCGACTCATCGCGATCGGCGACATCCACGGCTGCAACGCCGCGTTGCGGACGATTCTGGAGGCGATCGAGCTTGGCGACGACGACCGCGTCGTGACGCTCGGCGACTACGTCGACCGCGGCCCCGACTCGCGCGGCGTGATCGATACGCTGCTGGAACTCGACGCGTCGGGACGGCTCACGCCGATCCTCGGCAATCATGAAGAAATGATGCTCGGCGCGCTGCGGGGGTCGTACCCACGACAGGCGTGGCTCCAGCACGGCGGCGTCGCGACGCTCGACTCTTACGGGTTCGTCGGCGATCTGTCGGTGATCCCGCAGGAGCACCTCGACTTCCTCGACCGTTGCCTGCCGTACTACGAGACGGACGACACGATTTTCACGCACGCCAACTACGTCGCCGGCGAGCCGATGGACCGCCAACCGGCCGAGGCGCTGCGTTGGCAGAGCTTGCTGGAGCACACGCCCCAGCCCCATGTCTCCGGCAAGCGGGTATTCGTGGGCCATACGTCGCAGAAACGAGGCGTCCGGTACGACGTGGGATATCTCGTGTGCCTCGATACGTACTGCCACGGCGACGGTTGGCTCACCGCTCAGGAGGTCCACTCGGGACAGATTTGGCAGGCGTCGGCGGATGGCAAGCTGCGGGAGTGAGAGGCCTCGCGGACATTGCGATCGGTCAGCGGCGTGCCTAGACTCCGGGCGTGACCACCGATCCACCCAGCAACTCAGCGGCGTCGTCGCAGGAACGCCGGCGCTCGCCGCGCCGCTGGAGGTGGGC
>JBGSJY010000298.1:0-6828 GCA_041741515.1 Pirellulales bacterium
ACTTCGTCACCCAAACGAAGTGGTATTTGAGGTCATACCGGCTGTGGGCTCCCGAACGGTAATTCTCCATCCGGCTAGTATATGAACCTTAAGGTTTCGCCTGAAGGCGAGGGTTTCGGACCCATCGCAAGGACAATGAAGCGACACACGCTGATTGGCGCCCGGGCGCTGGAAGGGATTGTACGCTCCGCTCCCGACACGACCTTCCTCGCGATGGCGGCGGAGATCGCCCTGCACCATCACGAGCGGTGGGACGGAGCCGGGTACCCGCTTGGGCTTGCCGGATATTCGATCCCCCTTTCTGCGAGGATCACCTCGGTTGCTGACGTGTTTGACGCGCTGACCTCCAAACGTGTTTACAAAGACGCCATGCCTGCCGAAGAAGCTCGCCTTTTGATCGAAAGGGAAGCCGGCAAACAGTTCGACCCTGTCGTCGTCGATGCATTCCTTGACTGCTTTGACGAATGTGTTGAGCTGCGGCAGCGGATCGATGACGGGACCTGCGTCCTCGCGGCTGCGTTTTAGCTACGACAACGACTACGCCCAGGCGCAGCTGATTACACGGTTTGGCGCGATGCCTACGTCGCCGCCGACGCGACGA
Organism: Pirellulales bacterium; assembly: GCA_041741515.1. Lineage (GTDB taxonomy): Bacteria > Planctomycetota > Planctomycetia > Pirellulales > Lacipirellulaceae > Botrimarina. The sequence continues at coordinate 602 of JBGSJY010000298.1, forward strand.
GCACGAGCTTGCCAGAACCGATCGGGATGCTGTTGGCTCTGGTAGGTTTGACTTTCTCCCTCTCCTTTAAATGCAGGGCGCCAACCGCAGGCTTGCGCAGTCGTGCTGGATAGGGTGTCAGGCGCCGAATCGTAAAGTAGCACAACGACTTTCCGTTTCAACAACCGACGGTGGGATTCGCCGCCCGCACGTAGGGCGGGCTCCGATTCTGTTGAAGCCGTAAAAGTCTGGATGGTTTCGACATCCGCCAAACCTGCGGAGGCTTCATCGTTCTCAGCAGGTTCGAGTATCCCCGAAACTGCGGTCGGTGGACATCTCCTTAGCGAGATACTGCCGAGGTCTACGACGCGTCGGCGTGAATCGCCGAAGTCGCGCAGGTCGATGAAGCCGACGCAGGTTTGGCGTTGGTCGAAAGCCGCCGAGGCGTTTACTATCTACGCCGGTTTGCCGGGCTGTGAGAAAGGAGTCCATTTGCCCTGCAGCGAAGCCATGAGTAGGAGGATCGTCTCGCGGTCGAATCGACCGAACTGCGTCAGAGGCCGTCGCCACCGCCTGCAGTTGGGCTTTACCGGGATCCTCATCGAAAGAGCCAACCCCTGAGGATACGGCTCTCCTGCAACTCGCGTCAGTGAAGCCCACCTCCACAGATCGGGAGTCACCATGATGGCTCGAGCGTTGTGCCCGTCGAAGCGTCAGTTTGCGGTTCTCGAAACGTGTAAGAGGCGGGTCATTTACCGTTTGAGGCTACACTCTAGAGCGGTTCGTCCCTGGACGCCGGGCGTATTCGGCGCCGCCACCCTACCTTTCCTCGCAACCTTGAGATCGTCGCAAAGAGCGGTGCTGGGCTACGTTCTTCGGCGGCGGAGGGCGATTGGTACGAGCGGGACGGCAAGCGCCAGGGCGCTTGGCTCGGGGGTTGTCGAAGCGACGGCTGCAGCGACACTCGCTCCGTAGTTGGTGCTCCATACGTCGTAGTCGTCTTGGTCGACGTCGACGTCGCCGTCGCCGTCGGCGGGAAGGTAAGCTGCGGCGTCAGCGACGTGGTCGCGCCAGACGGTGTAGTCGGCTGCGTCAACGAGGCCGTCCCCGTTGTAGTCGCCAGGAGAGGTCTGGCGGACGACGAAGTTGTCGAAGTCGGCGGTCCCCATCTGGATCACCGAATCGTAGTCGGCGCCGGCCGCAAGTGCGGCAATGTCAGCGTCGGTGAAGTGGTCGGAGGCGCCGCTCACGAACGCGAGCGGCTGCAAAGTGAGTGAAGCGCCGTCGGCCGCAATCGAATAGGAGTGCGTGAGATAGTCTAAGCGGATCTGGTAGTGACTCCAACCTTCGTCGGCAATTACGCCGGTGTCGGTAAAGTCGGCTGAGCCGGGCGCTTCAAAGAGGACGTCGCGCGTCGAGGCGTCGACCCCAAGGGCGCCGAGCACATGAGGGCCCAGCGTATCGTCGTAAATCACAACGCCGATAAAAGGGCCGTACGCGGCCTCGGAATTGGTGTTGGCGATACGCATGTCCCAGTCGACGAAGACAAAGCGGCTCGTCGGGAGGTTGTCTCCGCTGTAGGAGACGGCCCACCAGTCGTTCGAGCTGGCGCCGCGTGTGACGTGAACGCCGGACGTGCCGTCGACGCCATTCGCAGGCTCGACTATGGCGGAACCGCCGCCGCTGCCGATCGTGACCCAATTGCTTGAGCCGGCCGATTGGCCCTGGAGCGGACCGGCGATGTAGCCATCGAATCCGGCTGTGTCGAGTAGCGGGCTTTGAGCGGCGGCGTACTGGCTGACAAGCAACGCCGCCGATACGATCGCCGTAAGGACGATGGCGACTCGCCGAGAACCTGAGGTGGCGAAGGACATTGTGGTCATGTCGTAGGGAAGGCGGTTCCCGTCGGGTGTCGGGGTCGCCGACTTTGGGTTGGTTCGGGAGACTCGGGTCGGAAGCGTTGTTAAGTCGCCGCGAAATCGCTTCTCTTCCCCAAACCCTAACAGGGGTTAAAGGAGGTCGATTGGGACGCCGGGGGTCCCGCACCCCCTCCCCTAACCGGTCCCTCTGAAGGACGAGGGGGGGTCAAAGGTGCCCACGCGAGGGTGGGGAGTGTTGCGCTTGATGGCGAGGACCTCCGTCAGTCGCCCATGAAGTGGTGTTCGAAGTGCGGGCTCGGCGGTGTGGTGTGACAGACCGTGCATTCAGCAATCGGCCCAACGTGTCCTTGCAACGCGACGGCCTGCACGTTGTCTTGCGGCGTGACGGCGGGCCCGACCGCGTGCGGGCTGCCGTGGCAGGCCGCGCAATGCACGTTGCCGTGGCCGTGTGAATCCTTGAAGAGTTTGCCGGGCTCTTCGAAGTCGAACTCGGGCTGACGCGCCTTATGACAGCTTTTGCACATCGGCTCGTCGATCCAGGGGGTGCGGGCCACGTTGCCCACCGCAACCATGTCGCCGTGACAGGCTTTGCAGAAGATGCCTCTGGCGAAGTGAACGTCTCGCTGGCAATTCGTCTGGAAGCCGGGGTGGCAAGCGTAGCACTCGTTGTTGAGCCCCATATTGAAGATGGGCTGCATGCGATTCGCGTGCGACGCGTGCATCGCCGCCGAGAGGGTTTTTACGCCGATCATGCCGGGTGTCCCCAGGGCCGGGTCGGCGTGGCACGCAGCGCAGAGCGCCGGGCCGTTGCCGAAAAGATGCGTATTGTGCTTCCTATCGTGTTTGAGAAGGATGTCCGCGTCGACCATCGGCCCGGGCATACCGGGGGCGTGGCAGAGGTTGCAACTGATCTCCCAAGAGACCGGCGCTACGGCGTGGGTGACCGCCTGGACCTGCCCCTGCGCGATCACCGCGATCTCCGCCAGTTGGTAAGGATTGAGCGTGCCGTTGTCGGTGATAGGGGTCAGGGGGATGCCAGTCGCCGCCCAGTCGTTTGCGCCGGTGGTGGTCATCACGCCCTGCAGGCCGTTGCCTGTCAGACCGACATTCGGCGCAAGGTTCACCCCGAAAAGCGCCGGCGCGTTTTGCCAAAAGTTGGTCTTGTTGATCGACGATGTGTTGTTGGGGATGCGGTATTGCACCTGGACGCCACTGGTAATGATCCGCGGCTCTCGGCCTCGGCGGATAACCTGGGCGTGGAGTGAGTTGAACGGAGGCAAGATGCAGAGCTGCGAGAAGTCTTGGTTCATGCAATGCATGCCAAGATCGTTGTACCCGATCACAACATAGGAGCCGTTCTCGTCAAAGTTCGGGCGCTGCGCCGGTTGGAAAGAGGGACGCGTGCTCGGTCGAAATGCCGGTCGGGTCGTGGCCCGCTGTTGGGCTGCGGCGCTCGAGAAGGCGAGGCAACTCGCCGCGAGAACCATTGTCGTCAATCGCCAAGGATGCGTGTGTCCCTTGGCGACGCCGCAGAGAGCGAACGTTGCCGTGCTGAGCATCGCGATCGTTCCGGGATGTAGTCCAGAGCGGGCAACGCGACAAATGCCGCCCTGCCTCCGACAAGAGGCAAATTTGAATTGAATAGAACAAGCTTCCGCGGAGGCGAAGAGTGCTGCCGAAGGTGATTGGATGAGCCGCCCGATACCGGACGACTCCCTCCGAACCGGCTCAAACCGCGAAAGCAACTCTCTAGTAATTAGAGGGGGAATAACCGATCGCGGCCGCCAAGAATTCTTGAATTATTCGGGGGGATATCGGGTGTGATTTATCAGGCGGTTACGCCTCGCGAAACTCTAGGCCGGCAACGCGGACTTGCATCAGCGCGGCAGAGCATTACAGGGCAGTCGCTTACGGAGCCGACCGATCAAGAAATGCATGACGTCACCAGGCTGCGGGGCGTCGAACGAGATGTGTGGGAAAGTACGGCCTACCATCCTGAAGACAAACACGGCATCTAGGACGTGCAACTCCATCTTTGCAAATTCACCGCCGACGAATAGACCAGCGATGCCTGACGAGAGCGGGTAATCGCCCCATTGAGCCGCCGCTCACCGTCGCGCCTACCGAAACGATATTGGCAACGCGGCAACGCCTCCGACTGAACACCGCCATGCCACGCCGTACGCGTTGAGCGATCTCGCCACGTCACGGTTCTGCCCGCCCGCCTCGACCGTCGCACGGTTGTATCGTATGATGGAGGATGAGAGCAGCGTTCTTCCGCTGCCTCGGGCTCTTCTGCGGTCCCCTCAACGGGCACTCGCTGTGTACAAGCTGGCCTATGTCAGTCGCGCGACCAATTCGCTGATGCGCGAAGAGGTGGAGTCGATGGTCGATCGCGCCCAGCAGAAGAACGCCGAGTGGGGGATCACCGGCTTCCTCTGTCTGCGGAACGACATGTTCCTGCAGTACCTTGAGGGCGAGGAGTCGGCGGTCAACACCCTTTTCGAGACGATCCGGAACGATCCGCGACACGAGGTTCTCTCCGTGGCCCGCCTTGGCCACCAGCCGCTGCGGAATTTCGCCGACTGGCGGATGCGGTTCCTCGACGATTACTACCTTGGCCAGAATGCGATCGAGGACCTCTTGGAGGGGATCCTCCGCGAGTTCGGCCGTGGTACCGTCGATGCGCGACGCATCGCGGCGATGGCCGACCGCCTTGTGAAGCGCGTCGCGGCCTCGGTGGGGTGATTGGGGCCGCGCTACGGCGATTGACGGCGACGGAAAGGCCAGTTGAGGTCGTCGCCGGGGGCCATTCCGCCCGACTATCCTACCCAAAAGTCACGGCCCCTTCCGCCGAGCCGATTTGTGATGCCCCCCCATAGCAGCGCCGATAGCAAAAAGGAAACGACAGGGTCTGCCCGAAGAAGTCGGACTCACGCAAGGAAGCCACGGGATGATGACGCGATTGAGTGAGTGTACGGGCGCCGACTACGTCGCGCGCGGGGTGCTCGTTTCGGCCTTGCTATTGGGCTCGGGATCAAGGGTGCGCGGCGACGACGGCGGCCACGACATCCAGTTCGCCACGAGCGACTGGGTTGCGCCCGATGGGAAGCCCGACTCGGTCCGGCCCGCCTCTTGCCAGTCGCAGCAATGCCGCTGCTGCTGCCCCGACCCGCCAGGCTACGGCTACTGCTTGCACTCCGAGAGATCCGATCAGCTCGCGCAGAGCCTAACGGCGGCGTCCGATGCGATGGCGGCCCGCGGTGTCACTTACCTGGGCCAAGCGACCCAGTTCTACCAAGGGGTGGCAGGGGGAGGCGCCGAACAGCAGTTCGAGTACGGCGGCAAGGTCGACCAGTTCCTGATCCTCGACAGCACTAAGTTGGGGCTGTGGGAAGGAACCACGATGACCATGCATGCCGAGACCCGCTTCGGTCAGGACGTGAATTTCGATGCGGTCGGCTTCGCTCCGGTTAACGCCGCGATGCTCTACCCAAAAGAAGGGGAGCACTCCACCGCCATCACCGGGCTGACCCTGGCGCAGAACGTCACCGACGACGTTCAGGCGATCGCTGGAAAGTTTAACGGCTTCGACCTGTTCTACAGTCTCTACCCGCAAACCGGACGCGGCGTGAACGGGTTCATGAACGTCTCGATGGTGCTGCCGGTCGCTGTAGCCAGGACCGTGCCGCTGTCGTTCATGGGCGCCGGCGCCCAGAAGCTGCGCGGCACGCAGCCCCAGGCGGGGGTGATCGTCTTCGATTCGAGTAACGTGGCGACGACCAGTGGGTTCGATAACTTGTTCGATAACGGCGCCAACATCCTCGGCTTCGTGCGGTTCTTCACAGATGTCGCCGGCCTGCCGGGGTCCCACTACTTCGGCGGCATCTGGGCGACGGGCGAGTACACGTCGCTCGACCGGACCGACTTTGTTTTCATCCCAGATCAGGGGATCCAATCGACCGCTGTCGGGGGCGCCTACACGCTGCTCTACATTTATGAACAGGCGTTGTGGATGGACGACTGCAACCCCAAACGCAACATCAGCGTGCTCAGCATGTGGGGTTTGGCGGATCAGCAGACCAGCCCCATCGGCTGGTCGGCCAACGTGGCGATTCAGGCCACGGGATTCAGTGACAAGCGTCCTCACGACGCGATGGGCGTTGGCTATTTTCACACCGCGCTCAGCAACGACTTCCAAGACCTTCTCCGCCCTTTGTTTGACCTACGCGACGTCAATGGCGTCGAGCTCTACTACAGCGCCGCGATCTCTCAAGCCTTCCAGCTCACCGCCGACTTGCAGTTCATCGAGCCCGCCTTCGCGGACAACGACACGGCGATCGTGGCGGGGCTGCGAGGGACCGTAGG
>JBGSJY010000299.1:0-10434 GCA_041741515.1 Pirellulales bacterium
AGGCGCGGGTCGCCGCGCCGGCGAGGGCGGCGCCGCCAACGATAAAGGTTCGACGAGAAACACTCATCGGTGCGTCTCTCCTTTGGAAATGACTTCGAAGATCGCGCTGTTGTCGGCGTCCGCCAACCCGTTGCGCTCGCCAACCTCTAGCAGGGCCAGGTGCGTCGCCGAGAGTGGGAGCGGCAATCCGCGTCGCAGGGCCTCGTCGATTAGGATACGCACGTCCTTAGCGTGTTGCGTCAGTTTCGCCTGCGTCGAATAATCGCGTGCGGCCATCTTGTCGCCCTTGGTATCCATCACGCCGGAGTAGGAGTTGCTCTGCCGGAGCACATGGAGCGTCTGCGTCAGGTCGAGTCCGAGCCGCTCGGCGAGCGCCAGGCCCTCAGCCAGTGCCGCGCGATTGAGGCCGAGGATCAGATTGTTCACGAGCTTGAAGCTCGCGGCCGCGCCCCACTCCCCGACGTAATGGGACTTCGCAACGAGGTCGCCCAGCAGAGTCGCCGCGCGGTCGAAGTCGTCCCGCGGGCCGCCGACGAAGGCGATCGCCTCGCCGCGGCGCGTTTGCTCGCTGGAGGCGGCGATAGGAGTTTCGAGATAGGTGGCGGCACGCTCGGCGAGCCAGCCACCGATCCGCCGGGCGTCGTCGACGCCGCCGGTGGTCGCGTCAATGACCAACAGCCCCTGGTGGACGCCGTCGGCGAGGGACTCGAGCGTCGCGCGAACGATCTCCGACGTGTAGAGGCAGACCACCACTTGGTCGCATTCGGCCAGTGGGTTATCTGACCAGACCGCGCCCCGCTCGAGCAGAGGACGGGCCTTCTCCTGCGTGCGATTCCAGCAACGGACTTCCCGGCCCGCGTCCAGCAGCCGTTCGCAAAGCGCCGAGCCGAGCAGACCCAGGCCGATGACGCCTACCGGCGTTGGCGACGGACTCGTCACAAAAGGGGTTCCAAAGGAGCGACGGGATAATCCCCCAGTTTCGCACAGGGGGGCCCAGGCTCCCACCGCCATGGCGGAAAAGCAGGCCCAAAGGGTGGGCAGAGTCGGCGGGATCTGGCGCCCATTACCCGGCCCCGGGCGCCCGGGCGTCCACCGCATCCGCTCGATCACCCCTTACAAGACCCGGAAACGACCGGCCGGCGACCCATCGCCGTGGACGGTTAAGTAGACTGGGGACTGCTTTTGCGACTCTTACCTTCGGTCCAGCCAACTTAGCAAGGAACGGCCCCCGATTTGCGGGGTGTGTCGTTGTCGGACGGAAGGCCGGCTGCTAACCCTAGGACGCAGCGAACACCCCCCTCTTCTGACGCGAGCGACCGACAAGACTTTGCCGAAACGTCCCCGCATCGCGCTTGCATTCCCTCGGGGGGCCCATCAGGAAGCCTTCATGCAGGGGGTTTTCCGCTACGCCGCCGAGCACAACCTCGGTTGGACCTACACGATCGCCCCCGAGTCGCTGGCCTTGTCAGTCCTTGACTTGGTGGACTGGCCGGGCGACGGCGTCCTGGCGGCGCTCAACACGGCGGAAGAGGCCGAGCACGCCGCGGCGATGTCGATCCCGGTCGTAAATATCTCTAGCACGCTGGCGGAGTCCAAGTCGCCGCGATCGATGGTCGATAACGTGGCGGTCGGAAGCATCGCGGCCGAGCACCTGCTCACCCGCGGGCTGCAGCATTTCGCCTTCTATGGGCTACGCGACGTCGAGTACTCCAAGCGGCGCTGGATGGGGTTTCATCAACGGCTGGCGCAGAACGGCATTGAGCCCCAGAAGCACTTGGCGACGCCGACTTTCGGCTTCATCGGCAAGGTGTGGATTAAGCAGCACGAAGAACTGATCGCCTGGCTCGAATCGCTCGACAAGCCGGTCGGCGTGTTCGCAGTATCGGACTACCGCGCGCGTCACGTGCTAGATGCCTGCGAGCAGGCCGGTATCGCTTCGCCGCAGCAGGTAGCGGTTCTGGGCGTCGATAACGAGCAAGTCATCTGCGAGCACGTCGCGCCGCAGCTCAGCAGCGTGGCCCGCAACGATACCTTGGAGGGTTACCGCGCCGCCGAGCTACTGCACCGCTGCCTTCGAGGCGAAGCGCCCGCTGACGCCGACGAGCCGGTACCGCCGCTGGAGGTCGTATCGCGCGAATCCACCGCGGCTTTCGCCGTCTCCGATCCGCGGTTGCGTCAGGCATTAGAGTACCTGCTCGATAACGTTACCGACCCGATCACGGTTGAAGAGCTGGCCGAGCACGTCGATGTGTCTCGCCGCTGGTTGGAGTACGCGTTTCGCGACTCGCTGGGCGAGACCCCCTATCAGTACCTGCAGCGGCAACGGCTGCTTTTGGCGAAGCGGCTGTTGACCGATGAGCCCGACGCCAAGGTCTACCGGATCGCCCAGCGGACCGGATTCTCGTCGGTCAAACAGCTCTCCGCCGCGTTTCAACGCGCCTTCGGCGTCACGCCGGGCGACTACCGTAAGCTGCTCTGAGCCGGTCGGGACTCAGCCTACTGGCTGTCGCACCTTCGCAGCTGGCTGGCGCCGAGGTTAAGCAGCGTCTGGTTGCAAACGCCGGTTGAAATCGCGAAGCCCTCCGACGCTCCGGTCGACCGCTGCCGTTCGGTCGATAAGACTGGAGAAGGTACAAAACTACCAAGAACAACTTGCACCGTGACGGCTCCGCCGCGGCGTCTCCTCCAATCTCTCTATTTCCTTGAATCGAATGGCTGATTGTTCATCGGCGAGGTGCTTGAGACGACTCGTCGCCGCTATTGCGCTTGCTTTGCCCCCCGCCGCAGCGGTGGGGCAGGGGATCCCCGCATTTCCCGGCGCGGACGGGGCGGCTGCGAACGTCACCGGGGGCCGCGGCGGACTGGTCTACCACGTCACCAAGCTCGACCAGAACTACAGCGACAACGCGCCCGGGACACTCCGTTACGGGATGAATGACGCCAACTTCGGTGGGCAACCGCGTACGATTGTTTTCGACGTAGCGGGCACGTTTTGGCTAGGTCGCTTTGGGGCCGAGCAGGGGCACGGCAACGGCTGGGACACGCAGTCTCGGCTGAGCCTAGGGAGCAACGTGACCATCGCCGGTCAGACCGCCCCGGGACCTGTCTACATCATGGGGGGAGTCGTCAAAGCCGGCGGCGCCAACACCGTCCTGCGCAACGTCACCATCGCGCCGGGCTATGGGATGAGAAGCTTCGCCAAGCCCGAAGACGGGATCGCCCCCACACCGGGCGACTTTCCCGACTCCTATGTTTACGACGCGATCGACATCAGCGGCACGAATCAGATGATCGACCACGTCACGGCCGTCTACGCGACTGACGAGACGATTTCGGCCAACGAGCTCGCCAATAACGTCACCATCCAATACACGACAATGGCGCAAGCGCAGAACTACCCACAAGCCGACGCCGAAGGGGGCGGCAACTTCACCGGCCACGGCCTGGCGATGCTGCTGCAGGCAGGCACGGGCGCCAAGATCACCGTCGCCAATAACCTGCTGGCGCACATGAAGGGACGCTTGCCGCGGGTCGGCAGCGAAGTCGGTTCGGGTCCCTTCAACGACTTCCGAAATAACGTCTTCTACAATTGGCTCGGTAGCACGACGCAAGTCGGCGGCGGGCAGCGGAGCTTCAACAACTTCATCGGTAACTTCTACCTCGCTGGTCCCGGGGGCGAAGACCCGATCGGGGGGTCGAATCCCGGCATTACGGATCGGGCGGGAGGTACGGGAGTTGGCGGCGGCAATAGCACCAACCTGATCTATCAGAACGGTAACCTCCGCGACATCAATAAAGACGGCGACGCCCTCGACACTTCCGCCGCGACCCTCAGTTCGGCAACGGTAACCCAGGCGTACGACGTCAACATCGGCGTCACGACAACCGCGGCCACCGCCTACCAGAACGTACTCGACCACGTCGGCGCCAATTGGTGGAATCGCAGCCCCGTCGATACGCGGCTCATCAACGAAGTCCGCACCGGCACCGGGAAGATCAAAGCCTGGGCCGACGACCCGTTCAATCCCGACCCCAACGAAGGGACCGAGTGGCGCCAGATGCTGTCGTACCGGGCCGACCCGGTGACCGGCGCCGCTCCTTACGCTCGCGGCGTTGACTGGGATCAGGAGGCAGGCGGTGGCGACGGGATGCCGACTTGGTGGGAGATCGAACACGGGCTCGACCCCCTGGCGAATGACAACAACGGCGACTTTGACGACGACGGTTACACGAACCTTGAAGAGTACTTGAACGACGTCGCCGCCTGGCCCGCGCCGGCGCCGATCCAATTCAACGGCGCGACGAGCAGCCGCTACGCACTAATCCAGAACTGGGCCGTCAGGGGCGTTGCGATCCCGATCCAAGGTAAGGGGACCGTGACAACGAGCTCCAACTGGCAGCCATCTCGCTACGACGAAGTACAGATCGGTGGTTCGGCAGTCGTCGATTCGGTCGGTCAGCACGCCGGACTCATCGACATCGGGGCCACGGCAGTCGGCTCGTTAAGTGTCACCGGCGGTTGGCTCAAGGTCGCCGAATTGACGACCATTGGCCCGGCGGGATCGCTAACGATCAGCGGTGGTGAGCTGCACACGCCGGGGCTTTCGAAGCATGCCGCGGCGGCTTTCTCGCTGACCGGCGGCGAATTGCACGTCGATGCCGCCGACTTCGACCTCGCCGTCGATGGCGGGACGCTGGTTCCCGGCTCGACGACCGGCGCCCTCGTGCTTGCCGGCGGACTAACGATGAACGATGGCGCGATCCGAATCGACATTTCGCCGGTCAATGGGGCGACTGGGATTCTCGCCCAAGGCCCGGCGACGCTCGGTGGTGATCTTCTGGTCGGCCTTGAGGGCTTCTCGCCAGCGAGAACCGACGCCTACACGATTCTCGTGGCGGAGTCAGTGTCGGGCGCCTTTGACAACACGATCGGCGACCGCCTGCCGGTCATCGGGGGCGGCAGCTTATTGTTGACCATTGACGCCAACTCGGTTGTGCTCAGTGATTTCCTCGCATCGCTGCCGGGCGACTTCAATCTCGATGGCGCCGTCGATGCGGCCGATTACACGGTCTGGCGAGATGGTCTGGGAACGATCTACACGCCGTTGGATTATTCCGACTGGGCAGCCAACTACGGCGAAACGGCGGGATCATCGGTGACAGCCGCCGTGCCAGAACCTTCGGCCTGCCTAGTAGCGGCAGGCGCATTAGCCGCTACGCTATGGACTCGGCGTCGCCGGTAGCTCGTCACCCCTCGCCCTCTTCCGTGAGTCATCTGTCGTGAACAAGGCCGGCGCTTCAACACTCTTTGCCGGCGCTGTCATGGGCGCCTTTTTCGCAACCGTCGGGTACGCCCTGGTCGAGCGGTCGCAGAACTCGGCGGGCGGCATGGGTGGCGGACCCTTGGTGCTGACGCTGGGACACGGCCTCGACCAGTCGCACCCGGTGCACTTGGCGATACAGAAGTTCGCCGATCAAGTCGCCGCGAAGTCGGGCGGCGCGCTGACAGTTCAGATATCGCCGAACGGCCAGCTCGGCTCAGAGGTCGAATGTATCGAGCTGCTTCAGCGCGGCTCGCTCGCCATGACGAAGACGTCCACCGGCCCGCTCGAGGCGTTCATCCCTTCGATGGCGGTGTTTGGCGTCCCCTACGCGTTCCGCGATGAGGCTCAATTTTGGAAGACGCTCGACGGGCCGATCGGCGCCGAACTGCTTCAATCCGGCGAAGAGAATGGACTCCACGGCCTCTGTTGGTACGACGCGGGCGCGCGAAGCTTCTACACCAAGTCCACCGTCATTAACACGCCCAACGACCTCAAAGGACTCAAGCTCCGGGTGCAGGATAGCCGAACGGCGCTGGAGATGGTCAAGGCGCTGGGCGGGTCGCCGACGCCGATGAATTTTGGCGAGCTCTACACGGGGCTCCAGCAAGGGCTGGTCGACGGCGCCGAAAACAACCCCCCGAGCTTTGAGACTAGCCGGCACTTTGAGGTCTGCAAGCAGTACTCACTCAACGAACACGCCCTGGTGCCTGACGTCCTGCTGATCAGCACGCGGTGGTGGAAACGACTGACCCCCCAGCAACAAGGCTGGATCGAAGAGGCGGCGCTCGAGTCGTCCAAGTTCCAGCGCGAGCTGTGGCGCGAGAAGACGGCGGAATCGCTCCGGATCGTCGAAGCCGCCGGCGTGAACATCACGCGACCCGACAGGGGTCCGTTTATCGAGCGGGTCCAGCCGATGCACGCCGCACTCAAGGGGACCGTCGTCGGCGACTTGATGGATCGGATCAGCGCCCAGGATTAGCCTACATGCAACAAAAGTTTTCGAGGTCGTGCCGTTGGCTGTGCCAGACGCTGGAATTTGCCCTGGCGGCGATCGTCGCCGCGTTGGTGCTGATCGTTCTCTGGGGCGTAGCGTCGCGGTTCCTCTTCGACGCCCCCAGCTGGTGGACCGAAGAATTGGCCCGTCTGTTGTTGATCTGGCTGACGATGCTCGGCGCCCCCGTCGCGCTAGCGCGGCACGAGCACCTGGGACTGGAGGTATTTGTAGAGACTCTCGACGCAGCGACACGCAGGCGGCTCGCGATCTTTAGTGAACTTGTGGTGATCGTGTTCTCGTTGACGGTGTTGCTCTACGGGGGCGGCATCTTAGTCACCGAGACCCTGCGGGCGGGCCAGAGCACCCCCGCCCTCGGCGTGCCGATGGGATACGCCTATCTGGCCGCGCCAATCGGCGGGCTGGGGCTGGTGATGGTGGGCGTCGACCGACTTTGGCGGCTCTTTGCGGCAGATGCCGGGCCTCTCACCAAGGCGCCGCGATCCTAGTGGACCCTCAAGTCATCATCCTGTTGGTCTCGTTTTTCTCCCTACTCGTGCTAGGGACGCCGATCGCCGTAGCGATCGGCGTCTGCGCGGTGCTGACGCTCGTGTCGATGGGAGACGGGCCGGCTTTCTACACGGTCGCTCAGCGGATGAGCACCGGCATCGCCAGCTTCCCGCTGCTCGCTATCCCGCTGTTTGTCCTCGCCGGCTTCCTGATGGGCGAAGGGGGCATGGCCCGGCGCCTGGTGGGACTTGCCTCGGCGGTAGTCGGACGCCGCCGCGCCGGGTTGGCTTACGTGAGCACGATTACCTGCATGCTTTTCGGCGCGATCTCTGGGTCCGCGGCAGCGGCGGTTTCGAGCGTCGGTGGGATGATGATCCCGGAGATGGCCCGCAAAGGTTATAGCCGGCCGCTCAGCGTCGCTATCGCTACAACGGCGGCGACGACGGGGCTGATCATTCCCCCGAGCAACATCATGATCGTGTACGCCCTGGTGGCGGGGGGCGTATCGGTAGCGGCGATCTTTATGGCGGGAGTTCTTCCGGGCATTTTGGTCGGCTTAGCGATCATGCTGGTCTGCCGCTTCATTTGCCCCGAAGAGAGCGACGACGAGCCGGCGGTGCGGCCCTCGCTACTGAAGTGCGCGTTCGACGCCGTGCCGAGCTTACTGCTAGTGATTATCGTCCTCGGCGCGATCCTCGGCGGCGTCTGTTCGCCGACCGAGGCGGCGGCCGTCGCGGTGCTCTATGCGTTTCTGCTCTCGGTCCTGGTTTACCGCGAGATTCCTTTCCGAGACCTTCCCCGCCTCTGTTTGCAGACGGGGATCACCACCTCAGTGATCTTCTTTCTCATCGCTAGTAGTCAGGCGATGAGTTGGGTGATGACGGCCGAGAACCTGCCTCAGACCGTCAGCTCGGCGTTGCTAAGCCTGTCAGCGAATCGGTGGTTCATCCTGCTGATGATCAACGTGATTCTGTTGGTGGTCGGCGCCTTTATGGACATGACCCCCGCGGTCTTGATCTTCACTCCCATCTTCCTGCCGATGGCGGTGGAGCTGGGAATGCACCCGGTGCATTTCGGCGTGATGATGATCGCCAATTTGTGTATCGGCCTTTGTACGCCGCCCGTCGGAACGTGCCTCTTTATCGGCTGCGGTGTCGGCAAGACCTCGATTTCCGAAGTCGTGATGCCACTGACCCCGATCATCCTTGCGATGATCGGGGCGGTCGCTGTAATTGCGGCTCTCCCGGAGTTGTCGCTGTGGTTGCCGCGGGCGATGGGGCTGCTCGAGTAACGATCAACGCACCGAACGCACCACGAGCGAGTTGACCACTGATAGGCCATGGGTCTGCCTCGCGGCCAGAAACTGGGCCATCTGCTTGAGGTGGTACGACGAAACGCTTCCGCTTAGGTGTACCGAGCCGTGCTCGATCCGCACGGCTAAGTCGGTGAACCCCGCCCCCCAGGCCGTCGCGCGAAGCGATTCACCGAGCCGATCGGCGACGCTCGAGCTGCCGAGGGCGGGTGGCGACAGAATGACGCAGGAGGCAGAGTTGGTCGCCATTAGGCGGAACCCCCGAGAAATCGAGTGGAAAAGTGGTTAGTGCTTCTAGCCGGCGTGCGTTCGGCACGCGATACCCTCCAAGCCGGCTTCGACTCATGGAGCAGCGAGACGTTACAATGCAATTGCGGCGCCACGTGCTCTCTGCGTCCGCCCGCCTTCGGACGCCACGCGGAAGGCAATCGCCGCAAGGCGTCCCCCTCGCTGTGCGACTCCTGCACAGCGAGCAACGCGGCGCCCCCAGTGACCTACGCCCGAGGGGCAGCCTTGCCTCGTTGAGGCGTTGATCGCGATACCGCGGCGTGAGGCTGATCATGTCATTCATCTCCGAGCCCCTCGGGCCCCGCATTCTCTCGCAGCGTGACGGCCGCAGTGAGCTAAGCCGCTGTCCCGACCAATTTTCCGACAGACGGGCGGCATCTAACAACGGGGGATCGACCGACTGCAATAGCTCGGACGGCGCCAAGAGATCGCACGGGATGATTGGCGATTCGCCGGCGATGCAGGAGCTTTTCCGGCTTATCGGCCGCGCCGGCCCCACCGATAAGCCCATCCTTATCCAGGGCGAAAGCGGCGTCGGCAAGGAGTTGGTCGCCCTTGCGCTGCATCGAGCCAGCCAGGTCGCCGACAAGCCGATGATCGTGATCAACTGCGCCGCGCTCCCGGAACAGCTTTTGGAGAGCGAGCTGTTCGGCCATGAAAAGGGAGCCTTTACCGGCGCCGCGTCGACGAAGCCCGGTCTCTTCGAGATTGCGGACGGCGGGTCACTATTCATCGATGAAATCGGTGAGCTGGCCGGGCCCCTCCAGGCGAAGCTTCTCCGCGTCTTGGAGGATGGCCGAATGCGCCGCGTCGGCTCGAATACCGAGCGCCGGGTCCACGTCCGTCTGATCACCGCGACCAATCGCGACCTGGAGGAGGAGGTCGCCGCCGGACGATTCCGTGAGGACCTCTATTACCGCATTGACGTCATGACGCTCAACCTCCCGCCGCTCCGGCGGCGTGGCGGAGACATCGGCTTGCTCGCCGAGCATTTCGCCGGCGCTGGGTGGCGCATCGAGGACGCCGCGATGCGCGCCCTAGAAGCCTTTCCCTGGCCGGGCAACGTCCGGCAACTTATCAACGCTATCGAGCGAGCGAAGATCCTAGCGGACGATCACTCGATCGAGCGCCGAAACCTGCCCGACGCAGTCGCCGCCACTCGACCCACCCCTACGGCGGGGATTGGCACTCTTGCGGCCGTCGAGCGCGCTCACGTCGAGCAGATGATTGCCCAGCACCGCGGGAATAAGGTGCAAGCGGCGCGGACGCTCGGCATCAGCCGCCGCGCCCTTTACCGGTTGATCGAGAAACACCACATCGAAGTTCAGACCTCACCGACGTGAGCCGGATGAGTTGGCGTTCAATCCACCAAGGAGGATGCGTGTTTGACAACGAGCACCGGGCACTCCGCCCGGCGGACGATCTCTTCGGCGACGCTGCCCATGAGCATCCTTGACAGACCGGTCCGGCCGTGAGAGCCGACAACGATTAGATCAACGCCTTCCTCCTCGGCGAACCGGAGCACCTCCTCGGCAGGATGCCCCTCGAGATGATGTCTTTCGCAACGAACGCCTTCAACGGTGGGGCAAATGCTATCCAGCTTCTGCGCCCGGTCAGCACGTTCGCGCTTTTCGACTTCTTCCGAAATCGTGTACCCGTAGGGCGCCGTCGTCGCGAAAGCATCGGCATGCGAGACACCTACATGCAGGACATGCAGAGTCGCCCCCGCATCCGACGCGAGCGACGAAGCAAAGCGAAGTGCGGCCGTGCTGGCGGGAGAAAAGTCCGTCGCGTAGAGGATCTTATCCGCGGTCATGATCCACCCCTTTGGCGATGTGCGCCGGTTTGCTATCTGTTTTATTGTTCCGATCGGCCTTGTCGCCTAACTCCAAGTGAAGAGGGGCATGCCGAGGGTGACGAAATGATTTAGCAGTTTGCAGCGGATTGCTACTTCGATGTCTTGATTCGGCCCGGTGCGGTTCTTGAGGCGTTCACCGAAGGCGGCTTTG
>JBGSJY010000300.1:0-9350 GCA_041741515.1 Pirellulales bacterium
CGCTCGACGCGGTCGATGGCGCCGGCCGGCTGATTCGATTGACGCACAACCTCAACATCGCCCTCCCCGGCCTCGACGGCGAGACGGTGATGCTCCGCATGCCGGACGTGGCGGTGAGCAGCGGCGCCGCGTGCTCGGCGACCGACCCCGAACCGAGCCACGTGCTGCGGGCGCTGGACATGACGCCGGACGAGGCTCGCTGCACCCTGCGGATCGGGCTCGGCCGATTTACGACTGCAGAGGAAATCGTCGAGGCCGGCGATCGGCTAATCGCCGCCATCAGCGGGCTGCGTGGGCTAAGCTCTAGCTAACCGCAATCGATAAAACCTGTGGGCGGGGTCTCCAGACCGCGCCCCATGCCCTTTCGGTATAGATGCCGCAATCGGCGTCGGAGACGCCTCCCACCAACACGTCCGCCGAACCTTTCCGAACCGATGCCGCGAATCCTGCTCACCGCCTTCAAGCCCTTCGCCAACTGGGATCAAAACTCCAGCTGGCTGGCGCTACAGGCTCTGACACGCGACCTGCCGCCGACGGCGGACGTCACCACCCGGCTCTACCCGGTCGACTACGACGAGGTCCGTTCACGCCTCGCGGCGGACCTGCAAGGGTCGTACGACGTGGTGCTGCATGTCGGTCAGTCGTCGGGTTCGGCCGTGATTCAATTGGAGCAGTTCGCGCTCAACGCCCGCCGCGTCGTTGGCGAGCCGCAAGAGGTTGTGCGGCCGCTCGAAGCCAGTGGGCCGCTCGCCTACAGCAGCGCGTTGCCCTTGGGCGACTGGACGAGGCGGCTGCGGGACAACGGCATCCCGACGGTACTCTCGCTGCACGCCGGCGACTACCTCTGCAACGCGTCGATGTACTGGTCGCACTACCTGCTGGAAGCGGCCGGCCAGACGCCGCGGGTCGGATTTGTTCATTTGCCGCTCGACACGTCGCAAGCGGCGACCGAGCTCAAGGCGACGCCCAGCATGCCAAGCGAGGTTTGCGCCACAGCTCTGCGGCTGCTCGTTAGCTGGGCCGGCGAGTTCGTCGACTACTCCTCGGCGTTCACCACTTCACTAAAATGCCCGGTAGGGCCGACCTTGGAAGGCCAGTCGTGAGCAAGTTCGCGGTGTTGGTGCTCGCCGCGGGACGGAGCTCTCGATTCGGCGATTCAACTTACAAGAAGCCGTTCGTAATGCTCGACGGCCGCGCGGTTTGGCTGCATTCGGTCGAGCGGTTCACCGGGCGTGACGACGTCTGCCAGACGATTGTCGTGGTCGCGCCGGAGGACCGTGAGGAGTTTACGCGAAAGTTCGGCGCGAACCTGATGTTCATGGGCGTCGAGTTCTGCGAAGGGGGCGCCGAGCGCGCCGACTCGGTCCGGGCGGGCTTGGCGAGGATCTCGTCCGAGGCGACGCACATCGCCATCCACGACGCAGCCCGGCCGATGGTGACGCCCGGTGAGGTCGACCGCGTCTTCGCCGCCGCCGTCGAGACGGGCGCCGCGATCCTGGCGACTCCCGTCACCGCGACGCTCAAGCGCGTCGTTGATGGCCGCATCGTCGCGACGCAGCCCCGGGAGAACCTCTGGGCCGCGCAGACGCCGCAGGCGTTCGAGCTGGGTCTTTACCGCCGCGCGGTCGAGGCCGCGGCTGGCGCCGCCGTCACCGATGACGCCCAGCTCATCGAACGCCTCGGCGAGGCGGTAACGATCGTCGAGGGCTCGCCGCAGAACCTCAAGATCACCACGCAGGAAGACCTGAAGCTGGCGTCGACGATGTTCGCAACTAAGCCGCCAGCGGCGAAGAAGGCGGCTGACTTGTTTGAGGATGAGGATTTGTGGGGGTAGAAGGAGAGCCCGCGAATGGCGCGAATAAAACGCGAATGAAGGATGAGAATGCTCTATCCCGACGAAAGCTATCGGATCATGGGGGCTTGTTTTGAAGTCCACAACCGAACGGGGGCGGGCTTTCTAGAGGCGGTTTATCAGGAGTGCCTAGCAATCAAATTTACGGACTTAGGCATACCGTTCGTCGCGCAGCCCGAAGTGTTGCTTCGCTACCGCGGCCAAGCCGCTAATTCCGACCTATCGGGCCGATTTTATCTGCTATGGCAAGATCCTGATTGAGATCAAGGCGATCGATCGCCTCGCCGGGCAGCACGAAGCTCAAGTCCTCAACTATCTCAATGCGACCGGCCTAGAGCTTGGAATCTTCCTCAGTTTCGGTTCTCATCCCAAACTCGAATCGAAACGTTTGGCGCTTTCACGTTGATCGCCCACCCTTCCTTCCATTCGCCTTTATTCGCGCTTATTCGCGGGCAAACAGAACTAAAAGATGGACTTCTACGCAGAACTCGAAGCCCGGGGCCTCGTGCATCAGGCGACCGACCCGGGGCTGGGCGCGTGGCTGGCCGGCGGGACGCGGACGCTTTACGCGGGGTTCGATCCGACGGCCGACAGCCTCCACGTCGGGCACATGATGGGCCTGATCACCCTGCGCCGGTTCCAGAAGGCGGGGCACCGGCCGATCGCCGTGGTTGGCGGCGCCACCGGCATGATCGGCGACCCCAGCGGCAAGAACGCCGAGCGCAACCTGCTCGACAAGGCCGCTCTGGCGCACAACGTCTCGTCCATCGCCAAGCAGATGGAGCGGTTCCTCGATTTCGACGGGCCCAATTCTGGCGCCGTGCTCGCTAACAACTTCGATTGGACGGGCGGATGGACCTACCTCGAGTTCTTGCGCGACATTGGCAAGTTCTTCCCCGTCAACGTCATGCTGCAGAAGGACTCGGTGAAGAGCCGCTTGGGGAGTGACGCGGGCCTCAGCTACACCGAGTTCAGCTACATGCTGCTGCAGGCTTACGACTTCGTGCATCTGGCGCGCGAGCACGGCTGCCAGCTGCAGGCCGGCGGCAGCGACCAGTGGGGCAACATCACCACCGGCATTGACCTCGCGCGGCGCATGGGCGTCTCGAGCGAAAAGCTCCCGCTATTCGGCTTCACCTGGCCGCTGCTCACCAAGAGCGACGGTTCGAAGATGGGCAAGACCGAGTCGGGCGCGATCTGGCTCGACGCCGAGCGCACCAGTCCCTACCAGTTCTTCCAGTACTGGGTGAACCTCGACGACGCCGACGTCGGCGGCTGCTTGCGGACGCTCACCGAGGTCTCGCTTGAGGAGATCGAGTCGCTCGACGCCTCCCGCACCGAGAACGCCGCCGCCCGCGAGAGCCAGAAGCGGCTCGCCGAGGAGTTGACCCGTCTAGTGCATGGCGCCGAGGGGCTCGCCACCGCACAGCGGGCGACGGAGATTTTCTTCGGCGCCGAGATCGACGGCCTCGACGACCGCGCCCTGGGAGAGATTTTTGCCGACGTGCCGACGGGCGAGCTGCCGCGGACCCAGCTCGACGGCGCGGGTCTGCCGATCGTCGACGCCCTGGTGGCCGCCGGCCTCGCCAAGAGCAAGGGCGAGGCCCGCCGAACTGTCGAGCAGGGGGGCGCGTACGTCAACAACCGCCGCGTGGAAGGCCTCGACCGCACCCTGACCGCCGCCGATCTGGCAAGCGAAACGGTCGTGGTGCTCCGCAGCGGCCGCAAGAAGTACGCCCTGCTGCGGTTGGTTTAACCGCCAAGACGCCAAGAGCGCCAGGGATCGCCAGGAAGCGGCTTAAACCCCCGTAGGCGGGCGCCTATCTACCCTGACGATCCCGTCCATCATGTCTCATTGTTTTTCTTGGCGTTCCCTGGCGCTCTTGGCGTCTTGGCGGTTCCCCCGGCTGCTTGTGCCTCTGCTAGCCCCCCGCCTATAGTGGGAGGCTCGGCGGATGGCTCCTGCCCCCGTGGGTAAGGCTGTTCGCCGTACCGACTTACATCACGTGACAGTCCGGCAGCTCGCGAGCCCCTCCGCGGCTCGCGACTCAACCCGATCATCCACCGAGGAACCGATGTCAGGCGAAGCCGTCATCGAGACCCGCGCCCTGTCGAAGGTCTACCGCGACTTCTGGGGCCGGCAAAAAGTCCGCGCTCTCAAGGCCCTCGACCTGACGGTCTACAAGGGCGAGATCTTCGGCCTGCTCGGCCCCAACGGCTCGGGCAAGTCCACGACGATCAAGCTCCTCTTGGGACTGCTGTTCCCCACCGACGGCCAGGCGCTCGTGTTCGGCAAAGAGGCGACCGACGTCTCGAAGAACGAGCGCATCGGCTACTTGCCGGAGGAGTCGTACCTCTACAAGTTCCTCAACGCCGAGGAGACGCTCGACTTCTACGGCCGGTTATTCGACATCCCGGCCGAGGTCCGCAAAGAGCGGATCCAGTCGCTGCTGAAGCTCGTCGGCATCGACCGCGCCCGCAAGCGGCAGCTGCGTGAGTACTCCAAGGGCATGACGCGCCGCATCGGCCTCGCCCAGGCGCTGATCAATGACCCCGAGCTGATCCTGCTCGACGAGCCCACCAGCGGCCTCGACCCGATCGGCACGCGCGAGATGAAGGACATGATCCTCCAGCTCCGCGACCAGGGCAAAACCATTGTCATGTGCAGCCACCTCTTGGCCGACGTGCAGGACGTCTGCGACCGGATCGCGATCCTCCACCAGGGCGAGCTCAAGGAGCTCGGCCGCGTCGATTCGTTGCTCACCGTCGATGACGTCACCCAGGTACGCGCCCGCAACCTCAGCGACGCCTGCAAGGACGAGCTGCGGTCGGTCATCCAGCGGCACAGCGGCGAGCTGCTGGAAATGGACAACCCCACCACAACGCTCGAGGACCTGTTCCTCTCGATCGTTCGGGACAGCGAGGCCCGGCCGGGCCGCCGCGTCGTCGGCCATCAGGCCGCCGACGGCAGTGACCAGGCCCCGGCGCCCACGCCGGCGCCATAGCGGCCCCCCCAGGTTCCTGAGTGATCGCCCTTTCGGAATGATCCCACGTCGGCCGACAGCCGACACCCGATAGCTGACAGCCCCTCCAATGGTCGTCGAGAACGAAGTCCTCCCCTACCTGCAATGGCTGTGGCGCGGCGACGGCGCGGCGTTTGTCGATGGCAAGGGCGCGCTGGTCCAGTTTGCGATCGTCGTGCTGACGGTCTTTTTGCTCGCCCTCGTGGGCGGGTTCGTCGTGTCGCTGGTGCGGCATGGACCTGTGCGAGCGGGCGAAATCACCTACCGCACGCTGGTGGACGGCTTCGGAGACCTGTTCCGCGTGTCGTCCCGGCGCGTCAGCGCCCTGGCCTCGCTGGCGATCAAGGAGTCGCTCCGCCGGCGGGTTTGGGTGGCGCTAGTGGTGTTCGCGATGATCCTGCTCTTCGCGAGCTGGTACCTGGGAACGAACAACCGCGAGCCGGCGCGGCTCTACCTGAGCTTCGTCACCACGGCGACCAGCTACCTGATGCTGCTGCTGTCGCTGGTGCTGGCGGCGTTCAGTCTGCCCAACGACATTAAGCAGAAGACGCTCTACACGGTGACGACCAAGCCGGTCCGGCCGATCGACATCGTCCTGGGGCGGATTGTGGGCTTCACGGCGCTCGGCACGGCGCTGCTGGCGATCATGGGGGTCGTTAGTTGGTTCTTCGTCAACGGCGCCCTCGCCCACACGCACACCGTCGATAAGTCCACGCTCGAATCCGTCCGCGACGCTTCCGGCGAGACGATCGGCCGCGACGGCGAGACCTCTTACAACGCGTTCCACGCGCACCCGTTCAGCGTCGACGCCGATGGCGTCGGCGTCACGGATACGGTCCACGAGCACTACCACCAACTCACGTCCGACGGGTCCGGCGGGATCGAAGTCGGCCCGGCCGAGGGTTTCTTGCGGGCGCGGGTGCCGCTGCGGGGCAAGATCCACTTCCTGAACCCACAGGGCGTGATCGTCGCCAAGGGGATCAGCGTCGGTAACGAGTGGTCCTACCGGAGCTTTATCCAGGGCGCCACGCAGGCCTCGGCGGTCTGGACCTTCAGCGGCGTCAACGACCAGACGCTGATGGAGTACGAGGACGGCTCGAAGTACCTGCCCGTCTCGCTCATCGTCCGCGTCTACCGCTCATACAAGGGCATCATCGAGCAAGCGATCCAGGGGAGCATCCAGCTCCGCAACCCTGACACCGGCGTGAAATCGACCATCAAGATCTTCCCGGCGAAGGACGCCCAGATCGACACGATGCCATTCTCGAATGAACAGACCGACACCGATCAGAACGAGATCACGATCCTCGACGATCTGGTGACCGAGGATGGGCGGATCGAGGTGGTTGTCCAGTGCCTCGACCGCGGCCAGTACTTCGGCTTCGCGCAGGCCGACTGCTTCATTCCGCTTCGCGAGAGCTCCCCGCTGTTGAACTTCGTCAAGGGCTTCCTGGCGATCTGGATGCAGATGGTGATCGTGATCGCCGTCGCGGTGATGATGAGCACCTTCCTCAGCGGACCGATCGCGATGGTCACCGCGATCACCTTCATCATCCTCGGGTTCTTCCGGGCGTTCTTCGTGCAGATCGCGCTGGGCGAGTCCTACGGCGGCGGGCCTGTGGAGTCGCTCGTCCGCATCGTGACGCAAATGAACGTCATGAGCCCGTTCGAGCCGAGCCCCGCCGTCAGCGCTATGAAGGGTGTGGACGACGTGCTCAAGGGCGCGATGCGAGCCCTCTCGAACGTCCTCCCCGACTTCAGCACCTACTTTGACCGCGTGCGGTACGTCGCCGATGGTTTCTCAATCCCCACCGACGCCGTCCTGCAAGACCTGACGGTCACGCTGGCGTATGTTCTAGGCATGGCGGTGGTCGGTTACTTCTGCCTGCGAACCCGGGAAGTCGCCAAGGCGTAGGAGAGAAGTTGACTTTGTGGAGGCTGAAGGAAGGGAAATAAGGGGATGGGTGGAGATGAGGGGGATGGAGCTGCCGCTCCGTCCCTAGCGCCGAACCCCATTCGGTGAGAGACAGAAAGATTCTTAGATTGAAAATAGATTTTTGTCGGACGAGCTGAATCGAACATCGGAGCGGTAGCTCCATCCCCTTATCCCCAGTCATCCCCCCATCTCCCTTCTAAACGTCTGCGTACCCAAGCGCCCCGTCCGATATGAACCGTCGCAGCAGCTTCTTCCGCAAAGTCACGTACGGCGTCGTCATCGCGATGCTGCTGTTCCCGCTGTCGCTCCTCAGCGCGCCGGCGACGGTCGACTCGAAGGGGGGCAAGCTCGCGCAGCTCCGCGCCGAGAACGGCCTCAGCCAAGCGGGCCTCGGAGAGATCGACCCGGCGAGCGAGACGATCAAGCTGGCGACCCTCGGCCTACGCGGTCTGGCGGTGCAGTTCCTCTGGAACAACGCCAACCACTACAAGAAGGTTGAGGACTGGACCAACCTGACCGCGACGCTCGAGCAGCTCGCCAAGCTCCAGCCGAACTTCGTCACGTTCTGGAAGTACCAGAGCTGGAACCTCAGCTACAACGTGTCCGTTGAGTTCGACGACTACCACGACCGCTACTACTGGGTCCGCCGCGGCATTCAGTTCCTCGAGGAGGGGCTCGGCTACAACCGTGACAATCCGCACCTCGAGTGGGAGCACGGCTGGGTCCTCGGGCAGAAGATTGGCCGCGCCGACGAGAAGGTGCAGTATCGCCGGCTCTTTAAGGCCGACGACGAGTACCACCCCGCCGACCGGCCGCCGGCCGACCGCGACAACTGGCTGGTCAGCAAGAAGGGCTATCTCGAGGCGGTCCGCTCGGTCGATGAGCTCGGCAAGAGCCTCGACAAGAAGAGCCCGGCGATCTTCTATTCTAGCGCGCCCAAGTCGCAGATGAACTACGCCGAGGCGATCGAGGACGAGGGCCTCTTCGACACGGCGGTCGCGGCCTGGAAGACCGCCCAGCAAGACTGGCGCGAATTCGGCAACCTCCCCATCGAGCACTCGACGGGCAAGATTCTGGTCTTCAACGACCAGGAGTACTTGACCGAGGAGGTCGAGCGGCTGTCCAAGGAGCTCGAAGGCATCGTCGGCGGCTTGCGCGAGAAGGTCGAGGCCGAAGCCCGTGAGAAGCTCACCCCCGAGCAGAAGGCGGTCCTGGAAATCCCCGCGGCCGAACTTACCGAAAAGCAGTCGGAGCTCTACTACGAGGCGCAGCAGGCCCTCGAGGTGACTCCCGCCAAGCTCGCCGCTAAGGCCGCCGAGCTCGAGCCCTCCAAGGCGCGGGAGGCGAAAGAGATTGCCGCGGACCTGATGGAGAAGGAGACCCTGGTCCGGTTCATTAAGAACTACAAGGACACGACCAACTACGACTACTGGGCGCTCCGCACCGAGTTCGAGCAATCCACGCCGGCTGTCGCGGCGCGGACGCTGCTGTACCGCGCGCGGCGGCTGTTCCTTGAGGAAGCCGACCCCGTCGCGGCGAAGGCGCTCTACGAAGAGGCTTTCGAGCGCTGGGCGGATGTCTTCGAAGAGTTCCCGGCGCTCACCGACCAGGACGGCACGACTGGCGACGATGTGATGGTCTTCGTCTACGAGTACCAGGACGTCCTCGAGCAACTCGACGAAGAGATCCCCGAGGACTTCCCGCTGTGGGACATCATCGAGAAGTTCGACAGCGACCAGAAGCTCCAGATCCCCCTCCGCGAGCACTTGCAACGCGTCCACGCTAGCGGCGCCGCCACCGAAGCGTCGAGCGATGACGCTTCCAGTGAGGAGGCTGCCGACGAAGCGGCGCCGGCGCCGGCTACTGAAGAGAACGCCTCCGACAGCGAGTCGGAGGCCGCGATGTCAGAGGCCCAAACTTCAGAAGTTGAAGTGAGCAACGCCGATTCCACCGAGGAGGGCGAGGCCGCTGAGTCAGAGACCGACACAGAGTCGAAACCGGCGGACGACGGGACTGCGCCGGCGGACGACGGGTCTGCGCCGGCGGACTCAAACTGAGGGGCCGCTCGCGCTCTACGATGGCGTCGCTAGCAGCGCCGATGGCCTTTTCTGCCGCCGATTCAGTCAGGCGGCGGCGCCCCGCGCGTCGATACCGAAGAAGAGTCTTTGTCTTCTCGGTCGACCCTGCGGGAGAAAACGACGTGCGAACCTCGTCGCCCCGAGCCCTCGCTACGCTCGTGCTAGCGCTTTACACCGGCGCTGCGCTGGCGTCTTCTCCGGCCGAGCGGCTCGTGCTCCAGCTGCCGGGCCTCGAAGAGAACCAGCGTCGTTCTCCGGTGATCACCGCGGTGGCGATTTCGGCCGACGGCTCAAAGATCGCCGCCGGTGGCGACGACCACCAAGTCCGGGTCTGGAACGCAGACGACGGCGCCGAACTCCACACCCTCCATTCGCACGGCGACTGGGTCCGCTCGGCTCGGTTCGCCGGTGACGGGCGGCTCGCGACGGTGGCGGCCGACCACACGGTCTGCCTCTGGCGG
>JBGSJY010000301.1:0-20601 GCA_041741515.1 Pirellulales bacterium
GCCGCCGCCTGAGAGGTTTGCAAGAGCCTCTGAAAAGTAATAGCCGAGACGGGAGTCGAACCCGTACGGGGGTTGCCCCCCACTGGATTTTAAGTCCAGAGCGTCTGCCATTCCGCCACTCGGCCAAGGCGTTACAGCTTAATCACTTACGGCGACGGCTGAAGGGTAGGGCGGGGTCGGCACGCAGCAGAACCTCCACTTGACCGGCCGCGCCGCGAAAGTCGCGGCCGTTCATCGCGGCCCTTCATCGAAATTGGCTACTGCTGATCGCACTCACGAAGTGGGACCTTCAGGCCGCGGCGATTCGATACGGGGCCGGTCCAAACGAGCCACCCAGCTTGCGCAAACGCGATAGCCCCACTTCTAACCGGCCGTTAGGCTGAAGGGGCCGCCGTCTCTCGGCGTGGGGACACAAGGGTGGAACTGGCGGGGGTTGGGGATGCGCAGAATCCGAAGGTTGCTTTCGTTCGTTCGCGTCGCGCTTGTGATCGCGTCTCTGGCCTCGCAGGCCGCCGCGCAGTTCGCGGCGCTCCCGACGATCAACGTCACCGGCCGGGGTCTCAAGCCGACCGAGAGCGACTACGTCCCCAACGTCGTGAAGAGCGAGAACGGCCTGGCGTCGTTCGAGGCCCTCAAGGCCCAGGCCGTCGCCGCGCGGACCTTCGCTTATTACAAGATGAACCTTCAGGGGTTCATCAACGACGGCACGTCGGACCAAGTCTACACCGGCAACGGCCAGCCGCCGCGGGCGATCCACTACGAGGCGGCCGCGGCGACCGAGGGTGAGATCCTCTGGGTACGCGACAACATCGGCGCGCAGGCGGACGTGCTCATCGCCGCGTTCTACGTCGCCGGATCGATCCCGACGGGGCCGTTCAACGCCCATAGCCCAGGGACCATTTCCCAACCGGGCGACTCCGACCCGACGTCGACTCAGAAATGGGTCACCTTCCCCTACGCCGAGGGCTTGTCGGGCGGGAACAATCTGGGGACGCCACTTGGCTTCCGCGGCACCCCGACCAACCCGAACTGGCCCAACCGCGGCGCGATGTCGCAGAACGGCAGCGACTATCTATCTGATAACTCGCTGAGCTATCTCGACATCCTCAAATACTACTACGGCGCCGATATCCAGGTCCGCACGGCGACGACCGCCGGCACGGGTGTCACCTACGGCCGCAAGGTGCTTGCTTCCTTTGACGACTACGGCAGCGGCCGGGCGTCCGACGGGATCATCGCCGGCAACGAAGGGGTTTTCCACCGCTCGCCGACATTCTCCGGCAGCACCACGGCGAACCTCGCCGGGTCCGACGCCGTTCGCGACAGCACAACGGCGCACGAAGGGTCGAGCTCGCAGCGCATCGTCATCGTCTACGACGAATCGATCGGCGGGGACTTTTTCTTGCGGCATGTGGCGGGCGCGAAGTACAGCGACTACGACGGCTCGCAACATGCGGCGGAGCAGGTCGCCAATGTGCAGTTCGAGTCGATCGGCTCGGTGGGTTTTTGGCTGAAATCCACCGATCCCGGCCTGCAGGTATCGCTCGCGCTGGACGACCCGACGACCGGCGACCGCGCCGTTCGCAAGCCCGTGATCTCCGACGGCCAGTGGCACGAGTACAAGTGGTATCTAGACCTCGACACTCAGTGGGAGGCCTGGACCGGCGGCGGCAACGGACGGATCGATGGCGTCAACGTGTCGCTCGACTCGATCCAGGTCTTCGGGTCGTCCGACGCGACCGTTTTCCTCGACACCGTTTTTTGGGACCCGACCGATGTGGTCTTCGACGCGCGTTCGATCGGCGACTTCAACGGTGACGGTGCGGTCGACGCCGCCGACTACACCGTCTATCGCGACAACCAGGGGGCGCTTGGCGCGGGCAACCCGGCGGACGCCAACGGCGACGCATCCGTCACGAGCGCGGACTATGCGGTGTGGGCGGCGAATTACGGCGCGTCCGCTCTTGCGTTCGCCGTCCCCGAGCCGGCCGCGTGCCTGATGGTGATGATAACGGTTCCGCTTATCTTCCGACGCGCCGGCCACAGCAGACGCTCTTAGTTGCGGCACTCTGTCGCACCGGGTGAAACGGCAGTCACTTCGTGACGATTCCGCAACCTTTCGTTCTGTTAAGAGCGTATAATCAAAGGAGAGGGACCCATCCGCTAGCGAGGTAGCAGCGGGTGGCTTCGAGATGGACGGCGCTTCGGCGTCTAAGTCGGTCCCTCGAATTCCTCGTGGCCGGTCGTTGAGAGGCTTCTCCGCTAGCGGAGTTGGGGGACGCAGCTCACTCGTCGGCGAAGGAGTACGGCGATGATCCGTTCCATCCTCGTAGGGCTTGGCGGGCGAGCCACTGACGGCTCTTGCTACACCGAAGCCGCCACGCAAACCGCAGTCGATCTAGCGCGCAGGAATGACGCCCTCGTGACGGGCGTGACGGTCGTCAACGCGGCGTACCTCGGCAACGTCGGCCCGGTTCCGATGGGCGCGGGCGCCATGGCCGCCGAGATGCGTGAGCGTCGTATCACTGAAACTCGCGATCGCGTCGCGATGGCGGTCGACGCCTTCGAGAAGGCCTGTGACGACGCCGGTTTGCGGCACAAGGTGCTGCACGAAGAGCGCCAAGAGCCGTTCGACTATTTGATTTCTCAAGCCCGCTACCACGACCTGACGCTGATTGGCCTGCGTGGCCTCTTCGAGTACGGAGTCATCGGCGAGGCCCACTACAATCCCGCCGACGCCCTGGTGAAGCTGATTGCCGGTGGCGTCCGGCCTATTATTGCGACGGGCCCCGCGTACCGGCCCATCCATCGGGTGATGGTTTCTTATAGCGGCTCACCCCAGTCGGCAAAAGCGATGCGGCGCTTCGTGCAGATGCGGCTCTGGCCGGAGGCGACCGTCCGGATTGTGGCGTTTGGCGACGACTTCGAGCGACGCCAGCGGCACCTGGCGCACGCCGCGGGCTACTTTGAGGCCCACGACATCACGGTCGAGTTGGACTACCGGCCCGAGGACCCGAGACACGGGCTGCTCGAAGCGGCGCACGAATGGAAGGCCGACCTCCTGGTCATGGGAAATAGCCACCGCACGCTGCTGGCCCGTAAGGTGCTCGGCGACACGGTGCTCGAAACGATCCGCAACTCGGATTTGCCCCTCTTCTTGTCGCAGTAAAGCAAAAAAGGCGGCCGGCACACCAAGCCGGCCGCCTACGTTTCTTAACGTCAAATTCGCCGCCGCATGCCAACGAGCGCCAAGCCGACAAGCGTCACGCCAAACGTCGAGGGCTCGGGCACGACGAGCTCGCCGATCGCTTCGATGGCGTTGATGTCGATATAGGCGAGCGCGTTGGCGCCGGCGATCCGCAGGTCGGATATCGCGTAGGTGTGATCCCAGAAGTGACCGCCGTGGAACAGGAAGCCCGCTGAGATCGGTCCGCCTGGGACCGGAGCATTGAGCACGAAGAGTTCGCTGCCGGTGGCGTAGAACCCGTCGGGGTCGGCAGGATCGGCGATCTGCCGGATACTGAAGATGATCGAATCACTTCCCAAGCCGCCGGCGGGGTCCGACTCAAAGCGCCCTGGGTCACCGATAAAGTCCTGCACCATCAGGGCGTCGAGGTTCACCGCCTCTCGTCCAGGGAATTCACCGTTGCTCGAGAACGCCGTCGTTGGGACGGTTCCCAAGAGGGACTCCACCGCGCTGACGATCATGGCGTGCGAGATGTAGGGCGTGCTCATTCCCAGCCCGATGTCGTAGTTCCATACCGAGGCGCCGCCGGTCGTCACATCAACGTCCAGCGAGTACTTGTCGGCGTCGCCGGTGGCGCCCGGTTCGGGCCCCCAGACCTCGAGGCCATCGACATCCCGCATCGCGGCCATGCCGTTGATCGTCGGCGCTGGCGTCCAGAGATGCTGGACGGCGTAGCCCGAATAGAAGCCCGACTCTTCAACGGAAATGTCCGCCGATCCACCGATGACGTTGCCGTTGGAGAGTAATACCGGTCCGCTCGGCGGCACGAAGGCGCCCGGCACGGCGGGGATGAAGGACCCGGGTCCTACAGGACCTCCGTACCCAGCGACGGCGTCGTCGATTGAGAACAGCAAGTGGGGCGTGTCCGCCATCTTTCCGGTGGTCGGTTCGTACAGGTTGCGGTAGAGCGCGTCCAAGTGGTTAGCGATCGCATCGACCTCCTGTTCCCGTGGGAAGTTCGGCCCCCGGCTGCCGGAGTAGTCGAGGCCATCGAGCGTGCCGCCGAGGCCGTCCCAGGCCACGACCTGCTCGGGATCGGGGGCGCCCATAAAGTCGTGGTCGAAGTTGTGGGAATACTCCTTGCCAAAGACGCCGGGGGCCGGGATCACTCCTTTGCCGAGCGCCGGGATTGCGCCCGGCGGCAGGACCACCGGCGTGTAGGGTGCGGCGGCCGCGTAGGACGCAGCGGCCACGGCGCCTAGCGAGGCGAAACGCCAAAGTAGACTTTTCATGAGAATCGACTCCCTGGAACTAGCGGGGTCGGGATGGAGAATAAGCCCAACCAACGGCGCGCCGACCCACGCGGCGCCGGAGGCTGGTCTCTGCGCAGAACGAGACTTGCGGTAGCCGGCGGTCGGGCTTACCCCGACACGAACCGTCACGAACCCGCTTGCGTTCTGCCACGCGAGCAAACGATCCGCGCCGCTCGGCGAGCCGCCAGCGGCCGGTTGCTCAACTGCCTATCAAGAACGCGTCTTCCCGTCCGACAGCACGCGAGAAGAAAAGTCTGCGGGGGAAAAAGGATAAGATGAGTCCGCCGCGCGATCTCTTTGATAGACAAAGAACGGGTAGAGTCAAGAATGCGCACGGAATCTTCAGATTACGAATCCGCCACGTGGTGACACGACTGGGCCTTACTGCTTGAGCAAGAGGCAACGGCGCCTGCCACCGGTTTGCCGACCCTCCCAAAAACGCAACCAAAGTCGCCCCATGAGGGACGCGGAGCAGAGCGAGCACGTCGTAGCCAAGCCTTTCGCTTTTCTGCGGAGTGCGGGCGCTGAGCAGAGAGCGGCTACTGCCCGGCGATCGCCGCCTCAAGAACGTCCAGCGCCTCGTCGAGTTGGTCGTCGGTGATGACGATCGGCGGCAATAGCCGGATGCAGTTGCTGTAGAGCCCCGCGCGGATCAGGATCAAACCGCCGGCGACCGCGCGCTGGATGATGGCAAGCGTCTCGTCGGGCACCGGCGTTTTGGACCCGCGGTCGCGGACAAACTCCACGAGCCGCATCGGTCCGACGCCGCGGACGTCGCCCACCAGCGGGAACTTGTCACGCCAGGCCTCGAGCCGCAGCCGCATCCGCTCGCCGACTTCGTCCGCGCGCCGCTGGAAGTCGGGGCTCTGGATCACCTGGAGCGCCTCGATCGCTGCCCGGCAGGCGACGGGGCAGCCGCCGTAGGTGCCACCGACGCCCCCTTTGTGGGCCGAGTCCATAACCTCCGCACGGCCGATCACCGCGGCGATCGGCATGCCCGCGCCGAGCGACTTAGCCGTGACGATCATGTCCGGCACGACGCCCGTGTGCTCGATCGAGAAGAGCTTGCCGGTGCGGCCCATACCGGCCTGCACCTCGTCAGCGATCAGCACCATGCCGTGCTCGTCGCAGCGATTGCGGAGATGCTCGATGAATCGCTGCGGGATCGGCACGAATCCCGCCTCGCCCTGCACCGGCTCGATTATCACCGCCGCCACCGCCGACGGATCGACCCGCGCGACCAGGGCGTTGTCGAACTCGGCGATCGTCCAATCGATGAACGCCTCTTCGTCGAGCCCGGTTGGCCGGCGATAGACGTTGGGCGTTGCGACACGGTAGACCTCGCCGCTGAAGGGACCGAAGCCCTTCTTGAAGAGGGCGTACTTGCTGGTCAGCGAGAGCGCGAGCTGCGACCGGCCGTGATAGGCGCCGTCGAAGCAGATTACCGCTTGCCGTCCCGTGTAGTAGCGTGCCAGGTTCACGGCGTTCTCGACCGCTTCGCTGCCGGAGTTGGCGAGCAGCGTTTTCTTGGTGAAGTGTCCCGGCGCCGCCGCGTTGAGCTTCTCACACAGCTCGACATAGGGTTCGTAGGTCGTCACCAGCGCGCAGCTGTGGATCAGCTTGCCGGCCTGGTCACGGATCGCCTCGACGACTCGCTCGGGCGTGTGTCCGACGTTGAGCATGCCGATGCCGCCCGCCATATCGATCAGCGTGTTGCCATCGACATCGGTGACCAGCGCCCCGTGGGCTTGGGCGACCGCGATACCGGTCGAGTGCGCGAGCCCCGTCGGCGTAGCCGCATGTCGCCGCGCGACAAGGATCTTGCTCTGCGGGCCGGGGAGTTCGGTAACGAGATGGATCGACTTGGTCATCAAGATGTGAAAAGTTTGAACCACGACGGACACGACGAGCACGACGAGGTGAACGGGAGAGTCGACTCGTCGTGTCCTTCGTGCCCGTCGTGGTTAATCTACGTTCTTTGACAGGGCTTGGTCGAAGATTTCCAGGCCATCGTCGAGCTGCTTCTGAGTGACGATGAGCGGCGGGATCCAGCGGACCACGTTGCCGTGGGTGCCGCAAGTCAGCAGTAGAAGGCTGTTCTCGGCGCAGTCCTTGGCGACCCCCGCCGCTTGTGCTTTGCCCGCGGCGCCGGCGGCGAACTCGCAGCCGACCATTAGGCCCGGGCCGCGGACCTCACGTAGGCCGGGGAAGCGGGCCGCCAGCGTTCGCAGCTTCTCGGTAAGATACGCCCCGAGGCGGACAGCGTTCTCGGCAAGTTTCTCTCGCTCGATCACGCCGATCGTCGCGATCGCGGCGGCCTGGGCGATCGCCGAGCCTCCGCCATAGGTGCCGCCGTGCATGCCGGGGCCCATCTTCGCCATCAGCTCACGCGGCGCGGCGATCGCCGACATCGGCAGGCCCGACGCGATCCCCTTCGCCATCGTCAGGATATCGGGAGCGATCCCGGCGCGGGTGTGGTACCACCAGTCGCCCGTGCGGCCGAAGCCGCTCTGGATTTCGTCGGCGATGAGCAGCAGACCGTGTCGGTCGCAGAGCTTGCGCAGCCCTTGAAGATAGGGGGTCGGCGCAGGGACGTAGCCCCCTTCGCCGAGCACCGGCTCCAGCAGCACCGCCGCCGTCTCGCTCGGGGCCGACTGCGAAGCCAGCACGTGCTCCAGCCGCGCCAGGCAATAGTCCGAAAGATGATCGTCATCGACGAATTGCAGACCTGAATCGGAATGATTCAGCACGTACGGGAACGGCGCGTAGAAGACGCCCGCGGGGAGCGGTTGGTAGCCGGCGCGGTACACCGTCTTGCTGCTGGTGAGCGCCATCGTCATCGCCGTGCGGCCGTGGAAGCCGCCCTCTAGCGCGATCACGTTCGGCCTGCCGGTCGCGGCTTTGGCCAGCTTGACCGCTCCCTCAACCGCCTCGGCGCCGGAGTTGGCAAAGAAGAACGAGTCGAGCCCCTCCGGCAGCTTCGGGCGTAGTACTTCGGAGAGCTCGATCGCCGTCTCGGGGATGACGCAGTTCATTTGCCCGAACAGCAGCCGCTCGGCCTGCGAACGCACCGCCTCGACGACGGCAGGGTGGCAGTGTCCCGTGTTCGTGACGCCGATGCCACTGGTGAAGTCGAGGTAGCGCTTGCCGCTCTTCGCGAAGAGGTAGGCGCCCTCGCCACGCTCAATCACGTCACGGACGACCCGCGCCCACGCGGGAGAGAGGCAGGCGAGCGGGTCGGTGCTATCAGGAGGCTTCATCATCGTATCCCCCTCCCTTACAGGGAGGGGCTAGGGGAGAGTCGCAGCGCTGACTAGTGAACGGCCCTAATAGCGTAGCAGTAGGCCGACCCTCCCCTAACCCCTCCCTGAAAAGAGCGGGGGACCAGCGGCGCTTACGCTTCTTCAATGGTCCGCTTCAACAACGGCCGGTAGGTGTCGATGCGTCGGTCACGCAGATAGTGCAGCAGCTCGCGCGACTCGCGGACGCGGCCCATCGGCAGGTCCGCTAGCAACACCTGTTCGCTGTCGTCGGCCCGGGCGATGACTTCGCCGAAAGGGTCGCTAACAAAACTCTCGCCGTAGAACGTCATGGCGTCTTCGGCGCCGACGCGGTTCACCGCCGCGACGAACACGCCATTGGCGATGCCGTGCGAGCGGATCACGGTCCGCCACGCCTCGGCGGAGCTGTAGCCGGGTCGGTCCGGCTCGGAGCCAATGGCGGATGGATAGAACAGCACCTGCGCGCCTTGGAGGGCCATGATCCGCGCGACCTCGGGAAACCATTCGTCCCAACAGATCGCGACGCCAATCCTGCCGAAGCGGGTAGCGAAGGTCTTGTAGCCGAGGTCCCCGGGCGTGAAGTAGAACTTCTCGAGGTACTGCGGCCCGTCGGGGATGTGGGTCTTGCGGTACTTGCCGAGGTCGGCGCCGTCGGCGTCGAAGACGACGACCGAGTTGAAGTAGACGCCCGGCTGCGCCTCCTCAAAGATCGGGACGATCACGACGACGCCTAACTCCGCGGCCAGGCGGCCGAAGCGCTGAGTTGTCGGTGAAGGCAGCGACTCGGCAAGGGCGTAGCGCTCGACGGCGACTTCTTGGGGAAAGTAGGCCGCGTCGAACAGCTCCTGCAAGCAAACCACCTGTGCGCCGTCAGCCGCCGCCTGGCGGACGTGCGCCTCGGCCCGATCTCGCACCGATTCGCGCGACCCGCTACAGGCCATCTGCACCAGGGCGACGCGAACCGTTGATTCTGGTTTCATCGATCCAAAAAAGAAAAGGAATGGGACGCGGATGGACGCGGATTAAAAGGATAAACGCGGATTTCTTTCTGAATTGTATCCGCGGTCATCCGTTAAATCCGCGTCCATCCGCGTCCCATTCTTCAGAACAAAGTCAGAGAGCGTCGCGTGGATCGACGTCGACCGATACCGTCATCGTGTGCGAGCCGCCGCCGACGAAAACGCCCTGGATCGGGCAGATATCGGCGTAGTCGCGGCCGACAGCCACGGTGATGTGATCGGTTTCGGGGATGCAGTCGTTCGTGGGGTCGAAGTCGATCCAACCGGCGGGCCCGCAGTAGACGCTTAGCCAAGCGTGCGACGCATCGGCGCCCACCAGCCGCGGCTTGCCCGGCGGCGGGATCGTCCGCAGGTAGCCGCTCACGTACCGCGCCGCCAGCCCCAGCGACCGCAGGCAGGCGATCTGCACATGAGCGAAGTCCTGGCAGACGCCGGCGCGGGCGTTGAAGGCTTCGAGCACGGGGGTGCTGACCGTCGTCGCCCGGGAGTCGTACTTGAAGTCCGCCCGCATGCGGGAGGTGAATTCACGCGCCGCGTCGATGATCGGCCGTCCCGGCAGAAAGGACGCGGCCGCGTAGTCGCGTAGTGTCGGGCTGCGCGGCACATGGGCTGACGGGAAAGCGAAGCGATAGGCCTTAATCGCCTCGGCGGCGCCCGGCGATCTCAACGAGTCGCGCACCGTCTCCCAGGCTAACGACGTTGCCGGCAGCAAAGGCTGTTCGTGCACCTCGACATCGCTGATCGCCGTGAGCGTCAGGTTCTGGTGGGCCCGCTGGATCGAGAAGAACTCCACCCGGTTGCCGAAGAGGTCGAGCCGCTTGGCGAGGTCGGCCGGGTCCGGAGACACGATCAACCGGTACGAGTCGAGCGTCTGCCCCCCCAGCGACCGCGGCGCGAGCCGTACGAGGTTGTGACACACCGCGACCGTGTCGCTGTAGGTGTATTTCGTCAGGTGGCGGATGCGGTAACGCAAGGTGAGGGGAGAGTGGTTCGGGACGGGTGACGACGGAGTGTGAGGCTTGTGAGTTAAGGTGTGAGGGTTGTTGTGCTAGCCGTACCAGGTTTGGAGCGCAACCCTCAGGGCTCAAGCCTCAAGCCTTACGTCGGCGCCAGCTGACGCGGCGGGCCCGAGTGGGCGAGGTACTTCAACGCGATCGCGTGCGACAGGGCGGGTAGGTCACGTTCCAGGTCCGACAGCAGCCTTGTTAAGGGTCGTAGGTTGTCGAGCTCGTAGGCCTCGCTGACCTCACGGATGTCGATCATCCGGACGGTGTGCGACAGCGCCAAAGCGAGCCGCTGCTCGGGCGGGGCGCCGGGACCGCCGTCGTCCGCTCGGGGGAGTTTGCCGACGTGGCGTTCGAGCGTGTTGAGCTGGTAGGCGACGCTCCGCGGGTTCGTCTCGTCGGTCACCAACAGGTCGAGCACCGGCGCGAGTTTCACGCTCGCGCGGTAGCGGGCGCGGTAGGTCATCAGGCTGTCGGCCGACTCGAGCAGCGCCTCGAGCAGCGCGGGCGAGGCGTCGCGGGTCTCGACCAAGCAGGTCCGCAACAGGTCGATCGCCTGCAGGGCCCGCTCGAGTCGTCGGCCGATGTCGAGGAATCGGTAGAACTGCGTGCGGGTCATGCTTTCAACCACCATGCCCCCCAGCGCCGCCAAGTCAATGATCAGGGCGTTGGTCAGGTTGAGCAGGTCGGTGAGGTTGGCGCTGTCGGCGTCGGGGCTGCGGAGGTTCTCGTAAACCCGCAGCACGATCCGCCAGGTGTCGCGCGACAGGCGATCCCGCACCTTAGCGGCCGAGGCGAACATCCGGTCTACCGTCGCCGCCAGCGAGCTGGACTGCGTGTGACTCAGAACCTCGTGTGGCAGCGCCAGCTCCACCAGCGGCAACCGCTCGCGCATCTCGGCAACGGCGTAGCCTGGTTCGATCTGCCCCTTTTCGGCCAGAGCCCGGATCAGAGCCGGCAACTCTGGGAAGTCGGCGACGTTTCCCTCACTGCTCAGACGCGTCGCGACAATGCGGATCAGTCGAGCCGCCGCGTCGGCCCGTTCGAGTTGACGGCCGAACCAGTAGCTGTTGTCGGCCACGCGGCTCGGCAGCTCGGCGCCAATCCGCACCAATTCAATTGATTCGTGGTCACCAGGCAGCAGCGTGACGACCTCCACCGGCTTGTCGCCAACGATCCAGACATCCTTACTCCCTTCACCGGCGACGAGCGTTGACTCTAGCGGCCCTGAGTCGCTCGACGTCCGCGCCAGCGCGCCGGGCATCACGTGGTAGTCGCCCTCGGCGGCGACGACAAACGCGCGCAGCGCCACACGCACCGGGAGCAGCCGTCCCTGCCGATAGGTCGGCGACGTTGATCGGTGAACCTGCTCTTGGGCGATGTAGTCCAGCGGGTTGTTGCGGATCATCTTCACCAGC
Organism: Pirellulales bacterium; assembly: GCA_041741515.1. Classification (GTDB taxonomy): domain Bacteria; phylum Planctomycetota; class Planctomycetia; order Pirellulales; family Lacipirellulaceae; genus Botrimarina. Next base: position 11,223 of record JBGSJY010000301.1, read on the forward strand.
GCGTCGCGCGGCGTCTGCCTCAGCTTCAACGTCAGCAGGGACTCCTGGCCGCGGCGGCGAAAGGCTTTTTTGAGGACGAGCTTGTCGAGGTTCTCCAGCACGTAGTCGAGCGACGCGCTGTCGCCACACCACCAGGTCGCGACGCCGGGCAGTTTGAGAGGTTCCCGCAACAACTCCTGGCAGAGCCGCGGCATGTACGCCATAAAGACCGGCGATTCGACCAACCCGCTGCCGCAGGCGTTGGCGACCAGCAGCGCGCCGTCGCGTTCGGCCTGCACCAGCCCCGCAACACCGGCCGGGGATTCGCCGCCCAGTTCCAGCGGGTCGCACTGGTCGGTGTTGGGCCGCCGGAGGAGGACATCGATCGGCGTCAGTCCGTCGAGCGTCTTCATCCACATCTGCCGATTACGGACGGTGAGGTCCTCGCCCTCGACTAGCAGGTAGCCCAAGTAGCGCGCGAGGTAAGCGTCCTCGAAGTAATTGGGGTGCGAGGCCCCTTGGCTGAGGATTGCCACGGTGGGGTTGCTGCGACCCGTTGGCGCAAAGCGGCGGAGCGAAGCCTGCAATTGCAGGAAAAATGGCGCCAACCGCCGGACACGACGCTCGCGGAACGACTCGGCCAGCATCCGCGAAGTGACGAGGCGGTTCTCAAGCGCGAAACCCACGCCCGAGGGCGCTTCGGTGCGATCGGCCAGAACCCACCACCGGCCGTCCAGGGCGCGTCCCAGGTCGGCGGCGTAGAAGAGCAGGCTCGGCGGACGTGTCATCGACGTCGCAGCAGCGCGGTGCAGCGCGACCCGGTAGCCGGGGTGGCCGTAGATGATCTCCGCGGGGATCAGCCCCGAGTTGATCAGGTGCTGGTCGCCGTAAAGGTCGGCGAGCAGCAGTTCGAGCACCGTGGCCCGCTGCGAGAGCCCGGCGGAAATCTGCGCCCACTCCTTCTCGTGTAGCAGGAGCGGCGCCGGGTCGAGCGCCCAGGGACGCTGCCGGCCGACGGAGTCGCCGTACGCGCTGTAGACAATTCCGTTCTCGTTGATGAGCCGTTCTGACTGCGCCCATCGACGGCTCAGCTCGGCGGCGCCGATCTGCTCAAGCTGGGGCCGGAGCCCGCGCCAGGCCGGCCGCGGACGGCCCGCCTCGTCGATCATCTCGTCGTAGACGCCGGCAAGCGGCGCGTAACTAGCGAATAGCGACCCGGGGTCGCTGTTCGCCGAATTGCCGCTTTCAAGATTGGCGCTGGCCGGGTCGGGGCTGGCCGGATTGGGGCTAGCGGGACCGCCGAGAGACTGCGCCTGACTCTGCATCAATGCTTGCCGCGGCGGAGATCGAGCGTGACCGGAAACTCGGGGTTGGGACCGTTGTCAACGATTGTAGCTTTTCCACCCGTGTGGCCGAAAGCGAGGAATCGTGTCGCCCGGCGGGTCTCTGCTTCCAGGGCGTTGACGGGGAAGGTTTGCGGATTGAGCCCGCCCGGGTGGCCGACGTGATACTGACAGCCGCCGGCGGAACGGTCCATCCAGTCGTCCATCAAGTCAAACACCAGGGGGCCGTCCACCGGGATCGTCGGGTGCAGCGCGCTCGGAGGTTGCCACGCCCGGTAGCGGATGCCCGCGACAAACTCGCCCTGCACGCCCGTGGGGTGCAGGGGCACGCGCCGGCCGTTGCACGCCAGCGTGTAGCGAGGGTCGGTCATGCCGGAGACCTTCACCTGCATCCGCTCGACCGAGGAGTCGACGTAGCGCGCGGTGCCGCCGGGGGCGCCTTCCTCACCGAGGACGTACCACGGCTCGATCGCCCGCCGCAGCTCGACATTGACGCCACGCTGCGTGAACTGACCGATGAAGGGGTAGCGGAACTCGTAGTGCGGGGCGAACCAGTCCCGTTCCATGGGGAAGCCCGCTGCGCGGGTCGCCTCGATGACGTCCTCGAAGTCTTCCCAGATAAAGTGGGGAAGCATCCACTTGTCGTGCAGCGAGGTGCCCCACGAGACCAGCGGCTTCTCGTAGGGCGTCTCCCAGAACCGGGCGACCAGCGAGCGGAGAAGTAGTTGTTGTGTGAGGCTCATCTGCGCGTGGGGCGGCATCTCGAACGCACGGAACTCCAGCAGGCCCAGCCGGCCGGATGACGTGTCGGGCGAGAACAGCTTGTCGATGCAGAACTCAGCGCGGTGCGTGTTGCCGGTGCCGTCCGCTAAGAGGTGGCGGAAGATCCGGTCCACCAGCCACGGCGGCGTCGGCTGGCCCGCGCGGACCTGCTCGAAAGCGATTTTCAGTTCGTAAAGCGCGTCGGCCCGCGCCTCTTCGACGCGCGGCGCCTGGCTCGTGGGGCCGACGAACTTGCCGCTGAAGAGGTACGATAGCGACGGGTGGTTGTTCCAGTAGCCGAGAAAGCTCTTCAGCAGGTCGGGGCGACGCAGCCAGGGGCTGTCCGCCGGGGTCGGCCCGCCGAGCACAACGTGGTTGCCGCCGCCCGTGCCGGTGTGCGAGCCGTCGAGGTCAAACTTCTCCGTCCCCAACCGGCTGTTGCGGGCGTCTTCGTAGACTGCGGTGGTGATGTTCACCAACTCGTCCCAGCTATGGGCGGGATGGACATTGACTTCGATCACGCCGGGGTCGGGGGTCGCCTTGATGTGCTTCAGGCGGCTGTCGTGTGGCGGCAAGTAGCCCTCAATGACGACCGGCGTTTGCAACTCATCGGCCGTCTCTTCCACCGCGGCGATCAGGTCGAGGTAGACGTCCATCCGCTCGATCGGCGGCATAAACACGTGCAGAGTTCCGCCCCGCGGCTCGACGCACAGCGCAGTGCGGATCAGGTTCGACGGATCGTTGTAGTTGACGTCGGCCTTAAACGGGTCGGCCTCCGACGTGCTGGGGAACTGCTGCGCGACAGGCCGCGACGGATCGTGGCCGTCGCCATTTCCGCCCAAGCCATAACCGCTGCCGTTGGCGCCATTGGCTCCGTGGTGGTCGCGGCCTTCGCTGTGGAAGTCGTCGTCTCCTCCACCGCCGCCGGCGCCGACGGGCGCCGGCGTCAGGCGACGCATCCGCTGCCGTACTGGTAGTGGGCGCTCGACTTCGAAGGGGTCCGCTTCGAGGAACGCCTGGGCGTGCGCGGGGCGTGCGTCGTAAATAAGTGACTGCAGTGGCAGACGGTATCCCATTGCCGAATCGCCCGGCAGGAGGAACATCTCTTCCGACCGCACCACCCACTTACCGCTCCGCCAGCGTGGCTGGAACTCCCACCACGCGAATTGCAGCGGCAGCGCCACGCCGACCGAGCTGGTAAGCCCTTGCTCGAAAATCCGCGCCAGGCGGGCACGCTCTTCTTCGTCGTCAAGCTTCGGGTCTCGGACATCCACATTTGCCGGCAAACGCCGCTCACGCCACGCGTAGTACATGGCGTCCTCGAAACCTTCGATGACGTGGTCGGGATTCACCACCAGGCGCTCGGCAAGCGCCTTGCCGAATCGCCGGGCGTCGTCGATCGTGTGGCCGTAAGAGACCCCGTCCTTGGCGAACAGCTCGTCGTTCTCCCAGATCGGCTGGCCGTCGGCGCGCCAGTAGCACGTCAAGGCCCAACGCGGAAGTTGCTCGCCGGGGTACCACTTGCCCTGGCCGTAGTGGAGCAGCCCGCCCTGACCAAAGCGCCGCTTGAGCCGCAGCAGCAGGTTGTCCGCGAGGCGGCGCTTGTTAGGGCCGACGGCCGCGGTCTGCCACTCGTCGCCGTCCATGTCATCGATCGAGACGAAAGTCGGCTCGCCCCCCATGGTCAGGCGGACGTCGCCCGACTGGAGGTGGCGATCCACCTCGTGTCCGAGCGACTCGATGCGGATCCACTCCTCTTCGGTATAGGGCTTGGTGACGCGCGGGTCCTCGTGGACTCGCTCGACCGACATCGCAAAGTCGAACTCCACCTCGCACGGCTCGTGGCCGCCGCTGATCGGCGCCGCGGACGTGGGCTGCGGAGTGCACGCCAGCGGGATGTGGCCCTCGCCTGCGAAGAGGCCCGAAGTCGGGTCGAGGCCTACCCATCCGGCGCCCGGGAGGAAGACCTCCGTCCAGGCGTGCAGATCGGTGAAGTCCTCTTCGGGCCCCGAGGGGCCGTCAAGCGACTTCTGGTCGGCCGTTAGTTGGATCAAGTAGCCCGAAACGAACCGCGACGCGTAGCCCATGTGCCGCAGCGTCTGGCACATCAGCCACGCCGAGTCGCGGCACGAGCCGGTCCGCTTGGTGAGAGTCTCTTCGCAGCTCTGCACGCCCGGTTCGAGGCGGATCGTGTAGCCGATCTCGCGCTGCAGCAACTGGTTGATATCGACCAGAAAGTCGATCGTCTTCCGCGGCGTGCGGTCGATGGTCGCCAGCAGCTCCATCAGCGCCGGGCCGTCCTCGGTCGCGAAGTAGGGCTTCAGGTTGTGCTGTGTCTCTTCGTCGTAATAGAAGGGCGTCTGCTCGGCGTTCGGCTCGAGGAAGAAGTCGAACGGGTTGATCGCCGAGAGCGACGCCGTCAAATCGACCGTGATGTTGAGCTCGGTCGCCGTCTCGTTGAAGACGCACCGACCCAGGTAGTTGCCGAACGGGTCCTGCTGCCAGTTGACGAAGTGGTCGGCCGGGCCGACCCGCATCGAGTAGCTCTCGATGGGGGTCCGCGAGTGGGGCGCGGGGCGCAGGCGGATCACCTGCGGGCCGATCGTGATCGGACGGTCGTACCGGTAACTGGTCCGGTGGTGCAGCGCAACACGAATACTCATTATTTGACGACGGCGCGGTCGGCGGGGCCCGGTTGTGCCGGGCGTAGGGGCGGGGGGGCGTTGTGGGCTGACGGATCAGTGCAACATACGTTGAAACTGCGTCTGATTCGGCGGTTTTGCGTCCGTGTCGAGCGTAAAAAAGTCCTTTTGGAGGGCGTCGCCGATATCGTTGACCCGTTGCTGGAAGCTGTCGATGTACTCGTGCATCCCCTGGCGGACGACATCGTCGATGGCCGTGTAGTCCATCTCGGCGCGGAGCCGCCCCGAGAGCTTCTCTGACCGGCAGCTGAAGGTGCCCGGGCGGCTGCCGGTGATCTCGCTGATCGATTCCTGCGCCCGCATCATGCAGAACCGCATCGATCGCGGGAAATCACGGTCGAGGATGAGGTATTCGGCGACCTGGGCGGGGGTGATCCGGCCGTGTACGCGGCGGTACATCGTCAGGGCGCTGGCGGACTTGAGCAGGGCCGACCAGCGCACCACGTCGAGCGTCGAGCCGACATCTTCGAGGCCCGGAAGCAGGTGGAAGTACTGCACGTCCACGATCCGCGATGTCTTGTCGGCACGCTCCAAGAGCCGCCCGACGCGCGAGAAGTGCCACGCCTCGTTGTGAGACATGGTCGCGTCGGTGGTGCCGACCAGCGTGTGGCTGGCGTGGCGGACCATGTCGCAGAACTGATTGGGCTCAGCGATGAACCGGCTGTTCTGCAGGGCCGACTGTACCATCAGGTAAAACTTGTTGACCTGTTCCCACATCGCGACGGTGATCGACTCTCGCACGCTCCGGGCGTTCTCGCGCGCCGCGGCGACGCAGGATAAGATCGAATTCGGGTTCCGCGGGTCGAACGCCAGGAACCGCAGCACGGCCTCACGTTGGGGCTCGCCGTAGAGTTCCTTGTAAAGGTCTTCGTCGCCGGTGGTGTAGACGAGCGGCGCCCACTGCTCGCTGAGGGCGACGCCCTCGCCGAGCGTGAGGTTGTCGTTCACGTCGATAAAACGTGCGACATTCTCCGCACGCTCGACATAGCGGCTCATCCAGAAGATCGATTCGGCGACGCGGCTTAGCATTAGGTGCGAGTGAGAGCGTGGGACCGGGCGTGATGGCCGCCCGGAGTCTGTGGGAGCTTTGTCTGACTTGAGCTCTGTTTAACTTGAGACCTAGTTGACGTGATTGGTGAGGGCTTTCCAGGTGTCGGTGCCGGCAGGGTCGCGGAGCACCCAGGTGTCCTTGCTGCCGCCGCCTTGCGACGAGTTGACGATCATCGACCCGCGAACGAGCGCGACACGCGTCAGGCCGCCGGGCATCACGTAGATGTCCTTGCCAGCCAGGACGAACGGCCGCAGATCGACATGACGCGGCTCGAGGCCGTCGGAGGTGAGCGTCGGCGCGGTCGAGAGGTCGAGCATCGGCTGGGCGATGTGTTCACGCGGATTGGCGCGAATTCTGTCCGCGCACTTGGCGAGGTCCTCCTTCGAGGCCCGCGGGCCCAAGACGATGCCGTAGCCGCCCGACTCGTTGGTCGGCTTCACGACGAGCTTGTCGAGGTTCGCCAGCACGTGCTCTCGCTGCTTCTCGTCCCAGCAGACGTAGGTTGGCACGTTGGCGAGGATTGCTTCCTCGCTGAGATAGTAGCGGATGATTTCGGGGACGTAGGCGTAGACCGCTTTGTCGTCGGCGACGCCGGTACCCGGGGCATTGGCGAGCGTCACGTTGCCGGCCCGACAGGCCCGCATCAGGCCGCGGACTCCCAGCGCCGAATCCTCGCGGAAGCACTCGGGGTCGAGGAAGTCGTCGTCGATCCGGCGGTAGATGACGTCCACGCGCCGCAGGCCGCGTGTGGTGCGCATGTAGACGAAGTCGTCCACAACCGTGAGGTCCACGCCCTGCACGAGCTCGACGCCCATCTGTTGGGCCAGGAACGTGTGCTCGAAGTAGGCCGAGTTGTAGACGCCCGGGGTTAACACGACGGCTAGAGGAGAATCGACCCCCGCCGGCGCGCAGTCGAGCAGCGTCCGCAAGAGCTGCTCGGGGTACTGCTCCACGGGCGTGACGGCCATCCCCTGGAAGACGGTCGCGAACGTTCGCTTCATGATCTCGCGGTTCTCGAGCACGTACGAGACGCCCGAGGGGCAGCGGAGGTTGTCCTCTAACACATAGAAGACGCCGTCGCGGTCGCGGACGAGGTCCACGCCGCTGATGTGGCACCACGCCTTGTTCGTGGGGCTAAAGCCACGCAACTCGGGCCGATAGGCCGAGGCCGTCTGGATCAGGTGCTCGGGGACGATCCCGTCGGCGATGATCTTCTGGTCGTTGTAGATGTCGTCGATGAACATATTCAGCGCTTGGACGCGCTGGCGCAGGCCGGCCTCGACGCGGGCCCACTCGTCGTAGCCGATGATCCGCGGCAACACATCGAAAGGCCAAACCTTCTCGACCCCGGCCTCGTGGCCGTAGACGTTGAAGGTGATGCCCATGTTGCTGAGGTGTTGCTCCGCGGCGATCTGGCGGTTGCGGAGTTCATCGAGCGTCACCCCTCCAAGCCGCTCAACGAAGGGGCGGCACGAGTCGCGGGGCACATCCGCCGACGCAAACATCTCGTCGAACGATTCGGTGTCGTACATGGGGCGTTAGGGCCCTCGAAGGAGCAAGTGAGGCCGGCAAATTACCGCACAAGACCCGCCCGGGTCCAATCCCTTCGACACATTTCTGCTTGTCGAGCGGGCAGCCAGAGCGGATTTGCGCGGCACGCGCACACAGCGACCAGACGCCGTTTCCCGGAGAAAGCGGTCCGCGCAGGGTGCGTGGGATGCACAAGCTAGGGCAGCAACCGTTGTGCCAGAAGCGCAAGACACCCCACAGTTCAGCGCCAAAACTGGTCTGCCCGCCGGATTGTTGCTGGCTGTCGGCGTGCTGTCGGGGTATCCATGTCCAGCGCTGAGGCATTGCGGTTCCTACGTGCCGCAACCGAGCCAAGCGTCTCGCAGCCCCGGAGCGCGACCACCGATGCCCTTCCCGAAACTGGCCCCCTCGAAATTGGCCGTCCCGAACCCCAGCCGTCGCGGCTTCCTTGCCGCCGGCGCCGTGACTGGACTTGGACTCACCCTCGGCGACTTTTTCGCGCTGCAGTCGGCTCAGGCCGCCTCGAACACCTTTACGGCCCCGCCGGTCCGAGCCAAAAGCGTCATCCATATCTTTTTGGAAGGCGGCGTCTCGGCCCAAGAGACCTGGGACCCCAAGCCCGACGCCCCCATCGAGTACCGGGGCGAGCTCGGCTCCGTCGCCACGAGCATCCCCGGCGTCCGCTTCAGCGAGCTGCTCGGCCGCACAGCAGGGATTGCTGACAAGCTGACGGTCATCCGCTCGATGACCCACGGCGAGGCCGCCCATGAGCGCGGCCAGCACAACATGCTGACGGGCTACCGGCCCAGTCCGGCACTGGTGTACCCCAGCTACGGCAGCGTCGTCAGCCACGAGTTCGGCCCCCGCAAGGACCTGCCGGCCTACATCAGCATCCCCGGGCAGGTCACCGATTACGGCGGCTCGGGCTACCTGAGCACGGCGTTCGCCCCGTTCAGCGTCGGCGACGACCCGGCGAACCCCGCGTTCGCGGTCCGCGACCTGAACCTGCCGGGTGACGTGAGTGACGAGCGCTACCATCGCCGCCGCCAGGCGCTGGAGATCGTCAACCGCCCGTTCACCGAAGAGGCCGCGTCCGACGCCGTCGCGGCGATGGACGCCTTCTACCAGCGGGCCTTCGAGCTGATCGGCTCCGAGAGCGCCCGCGAGGCGTTCAACCTCCAGAAAGAGGACAACGCCATCCGCGATCGCTACGGCCGCCACCAAGCGGGGCAGCGGATGCTGCTCGCCCGGCGGCTGGTCGAAGCCGGCGCGCGGTTTGTGACGCTCTCGTACGGCGGGTGGGATCACCACCAGAACATCACCGGCAACATGCGCAACCTACTGCCGGCGTTCGACCAAGGCTTCTCGACGCTGATCGCCGACCTCGAAGAGCGCGGCCTGCTCGACGACACCCTGGTGATCGTCTCCAGCGAGTTCGGCCGTACGCCGAAGATCAACGCCGATGCCGGCCGCGATCACTGGTCGAAAGTGTTTAGCGTCGCCCTGGCTGGCGGCGGCATGAAGCGCGGCGCGGTGATCGGTTCGTCGGGGCCGACTGCGTCGGAGCCCGAGGACACGCCGATCACCCCCGAAGACCTGGCGACGACGGTCTTCCATCAGCTCGGCATCGCCGCTGAGAAAGAGCTCATGGCGCCGGGCGCCCGGCCGATCGAGATCGTCGATGGCGGTCGCGTCCGCAAGGAATTGATCGCGTAAAGTCTGTTCCCCTCCGAACCGCAAGCCTGTGGTTCTCCGCTCGCCCATCCCTGCAACAGGGTCGTGACGTGCTGATCCAAAGATTGACGCCGGCGATCGTCGGCATGATGTGCCTCGTGTACGTTTCGGCATTTGCCGCCGAGCCGCGCATCGGCCAGCTGGTGCCGCAGGACGTCCGCCGCGGCGCCGAGACGAAGGTGACGCTGCTCGGTGCGCGCATCGCGGCCGAGCCGCAAGAGTTGATGCTCGACCAACCCGGCGTCACGGTGACGAAGCTCGAGCGAGTCGCCGACAAC
>JBGSJY010000302.1:0-3785 GCA_041741515.1 Pirellulales bacterium
GGTCGCCCTGGTGGCGGCTCAGGCCGGCGCCGCCGTGGAACACCAAGTCCGTGAGGTCGAGCTTGGTGCTGGTCCCGCCGGCAATCATCACGTCGGCCGCCCCGCGCTGGATCGCCGCGGCCGCCTCGCCGATGGCCAATAGGCTCGAAACGTCGCCCAGGGAAATCGTGTTGGTCGGCCCAAACGCTTGCTTGCGGATGCCCACGTGGCAAGCCGCCATGTTTGGCAGGTACTTGAGCATCCACAGCGGAAAGAGCTGCCGCATCCCCTGGGAGCCCCAGAGCCGCAGATCGACATCGCCGCGCTCGTTGCGGCTCTCGGCCAGCGGCCCTGCCAGCTCCTCAAGGCCGCAATAAAGCAGCCCCGCGGCGCCGACGACGCCGACCCTTTCGGGGTCGACTTCGATGGAGTCGAGCCCGGCGTCGGCCCAGGCGAGCTCCCCCGCCGCGAAGGCGAGCTGGATCTCCCGGGCCATCACTTTGAGGCTTTTGCGCGGCTGAACGTAAAGCTTGCCGTCGAAGTCCGCAACCTGCCCCCCGAACGGGGCAATCCAGCACGCCTCAGCTAGCTCGTGGACGGGACGAATACCCGAGCGCTTCGCCCGCAGCGCGTCGCCGACCGCGTCCACACCGATCCCGATCGGTGAAACGACGCCTATGCCGGTAACGAGGACGCTAGACACGGAACTTGGGGGCGCTGGTCGGAGGGGGATCGGGACCCTATTAAACGGGAAGAGCCTCCCAAGTGTAATTGACCGTCGACCCTCGTGCGTGAGGGGGCTGGGCCCGGAACGTAGCCCTTCCGAGGGGGAGCGGCAACTTGACGTCTTGAACACAAACGTGGTTTTGCCGTACTAACCACACAGTCGGCCAAGCATTCGGCCTCAGCACAGCAATCGGCCAATGGTGGGCGGTTCCTGGATTTGGACGCAGTAGGAGTTGGCGGAGTGTCAGCAGGAATCGACCCTTCGGCCGCCGAGCCGGCTTTTTCGATGCGAGAGGCCCGGGACCTCCTGCGCGAGGATGACCTCCGGCCCCGGATGTGGCTCTACTGGACCGATTTGCTCCTCAGTTGGGCCGGTCTGATGGTCGGCGTCCAATGCATGGTCAATGTCCAGATGCCCTGGCCGGCGCGGCTGACGGGGTACCTTGCGGCGGTCGTTCTCGGGTACCGCTGCGCTCTGTTCACTCACGAGATCGCCCACCAGCCGGAACGGCAGTTCCGCGCGTTCCGTTACGCCTGGAACGTGCTGGTCGGGATCCCGTTCTTGATGCCGTCGTTCACGTACTCGATCCATCTCGAGCACCACCGCCGGCGGAGCTACGGCACCAGCCACGACGGCGAGTACTTGCCATTTGGCACACGGCCCGTGTGGCATCTGCTTGGCTATTTAGGACAGAGCTTCGTTATCCCGGCCCTGGCGATCTTCCGTTTCGGCGTGCTGACGCCGCTGACCTGGCTCGGCAAGCCCGTCCGCAACTGGGTCCACCAGCACGCGTCGTCGATGATCATCGACCCGGCGTACGTCCGACCGCTCCCCTCCGACCGCCTACTGCGTGAGATCCGTCTTCAGGAAGCGGCGACGTTCGGCTTCCTTGTCGTCGCCGCGATCCTCAATGTGTGCAGCTGGCTGGATGTCGGCGGCGCCCGGCTGCTGGTCAATCCTTGGCTGCTGATCAACGTCTACTTGGTCGCGGTATCAATCATTTTCATCAACGCGGTGCGGACCCTTGGCGCCCACCGCTACTACTACGACCGCCGCGCCGAGGAAGACCGGCCGATGTCGTTCACCGAGCAGCTGCTCGACTCGATCAACTACCCGCGGCGCCCGTGGCTGACGACGCTCTGGGCGCCGGTGGGCCTGCAGTTCCACGCGCTGCACCACCTATTCCCGTCGATGCCGTACCATTCCCTGCGGAAAGCGCACCAGCGGCTGATGGCCGGCTTGCCGGCCGACTCGCCCTACCGGCAGACCAATAGCCCGGGGCTGGCACACGCGCTGGCGGACCTGTGGCGCAGGGCGAGGGCGTCGCAAGTTAGAAAGGGGAAGGCGGAAAGGGGAATACGGAAAGATACAGAACTCGAAGCGGCGTAGAGTCTCAAGCTTTCCCTTTTAACATCCCCCATTCCGCATTCCCCTTTCCTTCAAAGCTCTTTCTCAAACACGCGCCAAGTCTTGTAGCGCAACGCCCCCCCCTTCTCCACTGTTTTGCGTGACAGGTCGTTGGATTCGAGGATCCAGCTGAACTCACAGTCCGTGACGCCGTGGTCGAGCGCCGGTTGTAGCAGGCTTACCGATAAACAGACGCCGACCCCCCAACTCTGGTACTCGGGGAGCACGTTGGTGCTGACCATGCGGATCCGCGACAGCGCCCTCTTATTCGCCAGCAGCCGCACCCAACCGAACGGGAACAATCGACCGTCGATCGCCTTGATCCGTGGGTTGTAATCCAACAGCCCGAAGACACAGCCGACTGGCTTGCCGTCCACCTCGGCGATCCGCGCCAACTCCGGCACCAGCAGCTGCTTGAGGTCCTTGGCGAAGTGGATCACCTCGGCCCGGGTCATGGGGATGTGTCCCCAGTTGTGGTCCATCGCCCGGTTGTAAAGGTCGAGGAACGTCTCAACCTCTTCGCGGAAGCGATTGAGTCGCATCGGCCGGACGGTCACGCCGAAGCGTTCGCGGACCATCTGGTCGATGGTGAGCATCTTCTTGTCGTTCGCCAGGCTGTCGAGCATCGAGACGTCGCCGCGGTACGCGTACATGTCCTGCGCCTTGCCATAACCCGCGCCCTCGATCAACCGCTGGTAATAACGGGGATTGTGCGTCAGCAAGAAATACGGTGGCGTATCGAACCCGTCGATCAGCGTACCGAACTCGTAGTTGAGCGTCGGATTTATCGGCCCACGCGACGCGGTTAGCCCCCTGCCACGGAGCCACTCCTCCGCGGCCGATAGCAGGCCGGCCGCGGCCTCAGCGTCGTCGAAGCACTCAAAGAAGCCGAAGAAGCCGGTCTTGTCTTCGGCGTGCCGACTGTGGACGTGGTTCTCGATCGCCAGGATGCGGCCAACCGGCTCGGGGCCGCGCATCGCAAGGTAGGCCTGCCGCTGGGCGCCATCCCACACCGGATGGCCAGCGAAACCCGCCAGCCGTTTCTGCGTGTCGCGCAGCGGCGGGACCCAACAGGGGTCGCCGACATTCACCTTCCAGGGCATCTCAAGCCAGTCGCGACGCTGGTAGCGGCTGGTAACGGGCTCGATGCGGAGCGGACGGAGCATGGAGGAAACGGGAAAGGCGAAAGTGGAAAGGGGAATAGCGGCGAGGCAATCATGTTTCGCAGCGGCAAGACGCGATAAACTCTCACGCCACGGGATTCGACGCAACCGACCAGCTCTTCCCCTTTCCGCCTTCCCCTTTCCCCTTTGCTATGCCTTCCGTCCTCGTCACTGGCGCCACCGGGTTTATCGGCGCTCGCCTTGTGGAGCGGCTCGTCGAGCGCGGCGATCGGGTGGCCTGCCTCGTCCGTCCGACCAGCGACACGTCGCATTTGGACCGAATGGGAGTGGAACGCCGGCTCGGCTCACTCAGCGACGAGGAGAGCCTCATGGCGTCCCTCCACGGCGTTGACACCGTCTACCACCTCGCCGGGATGGTCCACGGCCGGCGGCTAGAGGACTTTCTGGAGGTCAACGCGGCCGGCGCCGAGCGCCTTTGCCGAGCCGCCGCTGCCCAGCCAACGCCGCCGGTGGTGCTGATGGTCAGCTCGCTGGCGGCGACGGGACCC
>JBGSJY010000303.1:0-3495 GCA_041741515.1 Pirellulales bacterium
CTACGCCGCCTGGCGATCAGCCTCCTCAAACGCCATCCGTCCAAGCAAAGCATCAAAGGCAAACGCGAAATCGCCGGCTGGGACAACCACTTCCTCTCGCAAGTCCTTGATCTCGCAACGGGTTAGTGTGCGCTGGCCCTGGGGTACTGCCCTACGACGCTTGCCCCCTTAATTCGATTGTTCCACCCGCTTGCGACCCCCCTATCACCAACATCCCCCCATCTCCTTCTCCTAAACAACACCAAAAGAAGCAGCCACGACCGATAAGTCGTGGCTGCTCGGTGATTCAGATTCAGCTTCGGCTCATCCCCTCCGCCGAATCGTCGCCGCGAGGCCGAGGGCGCCCAGCACGAGCACGCTGGCGGTCGGTTCGGGGACGGGGACGTTGATGCCGCGGAGCGTTGTCGAGAAGAAGGGACCGTTGGCGCCGAATCGGGCGTAGATCGTCGCTGTGCCGATCGGGGCGAAGGCGGTGGCGTCGGTGAGGATCGAGTTGAAGTACGACTCGTCGGGCGGCAGGATCGGCGTTGTCTCGTAGCGGAACGTCACCAACTCGCCATCGACACTGCGGTTGGCGAAATTGGGACCGGCGTCACCGAGTCCATCGACTCGATATTCAACGTCGGTCGTGTACCCGCCGTAGCCATCAATCGAAATGCCGTAAATCTCGATCGGCGCGACGCCCGCGGTTCCAACAAGGTCGCGGAGTCGCGGGGCGAAGACGAGCGTCCCCAGGTCGTTCGACTTCACGACCCGGTCTTGGAGGTTGCCCGATACGAGCACATTCCCGCCGCCGTCAACGATCTGGAAAGGATGAAGCGGGTCGTCCTGCACGACACCCGCCAACTCGGGCGAAAGCGCGGAAGTCGTTCCCGACAGGCCAACGGCCCCGCCAGGGGGCAGGACGGCGGCGCCGGCGAAACCGGCCAGCGAGTTCAATGCGGCGACAAACGCCATTGAGGGGAGCAGCTTGGGGAGAGCGAACATTTTGGGGCCGCCGGGTTGTCTTTGAGGGAAGGACGTAACCGTCACACCCCGCCAATCCGATTCCCGCCCAACCACCCGACACCCATCCAAAAGATTTCTCGAAAACAGCGGCAAAGCTGCCCCCGCCTACAATTCCCCCGCCGTTATTCAACCCGTGTTGATCTGATACCTTAATCAGCCCAAACCATCCGCTTGCGATCCCCCCATCCCCCTGCATCCCCACATCTCCCTTCCTAACGTCACCATGCGCTTCACCAAGATGCACGGCTGCGGCAATGACTATGTCGTTGTCGAAGCGCTCGACGGCCCGCTCGCCGAGCGTTTCGCCGCTGCGCCGATTGAAGCCGCTCGCGGCTTAGCGGCGTCGCTGTGCGACCGCCACTTCGGCGTCGGCGCCGATGGCTTCGTGCTGATCCTGGCGGAATTGCGGGAAGGCTCCGCCGCGGGCGTCGAGATGCGGATGTACAACCCCGACGGGTCGTACTCCGCCATGTGCGGCAACGCCCTCCGGTGCGTCGCCAAGCGACTCTCCGACAGCGGGGCGTTGTCGGGCGACGCGGTCCTCGTCAGAACGGCTGAAACCCTTGTGCCGATGCGGATTGTCCGTCGTAACGCGGCTGACAAGGCAGAGCGTATCGAGGCGGACCTCGGCGCTCCGATCTTCGCGCCCCAAGCGATCCCCTGCCATTTAGCGCCCGGGCCTGACGGAGACCTCCGATCGGCCGCCATTGAGCACGCGGGTGGCGCCCGGACGGCGACGATCCTCTCGATGGGCAACCCCCATTGCGTGCTGTTCGTCGAAGAGTCGCCGTCAGACGAACTGGTCGCCACGGTCGGCCCCCAGATCGAGACCCACCCCGCGTTCCCGCAGCGGACGAACGTCGAGTTCGTGCAAGTGCTGGCGCCGGACCGCTTGCGGCAGCGGACTTGGGAGCGCGGAGCCGGCGAGACGCTCGCCTGTGGCAGCGGCGCCTGCGCGGCCGCCGTGGCGGCTTCCCTTACGGGCCGCGCCAATCGCTCGGTCACCATCGAGCTGCTGGGTGGCGAGCTCGACCTCCTGTGGAGGGAGTCGGACAATCACGTCCTCATGACCGGCCCGACCGTTGAAGTTTTCACGGGCGACTGGCCCGAGTGAGCCGATACTCGGATAGGTCTTTCTGAAGGCGAAAGGATTCGCTACCAATCGCGTGCTGCTGGCATCCCCACGACGGGCACGGAAGCCTGGCGATGAAGAAGATCCGACTACGAGGCATGAACGGCGCCGCGGGGCACGCGTTCACATACTTCATGCGGGCGTGGATGAGCACGCTCCGCTACGAGTGCGTCTACGCCGACCCAATGCTCGACCCCGCGCAGAGTCTCGGCGGGCCGCGACTCTACCTCGTCTGGCATGAGTACCTGCTGGCGCCGCTCTACCTGCGTCCCCAGACGGACCTTTCGATCCTCGTCAGCAAGCACCGCGACGCCGACGTCCTGGAGGCGATCGCCGCCGCTTCGGGCTTCGGCTGTATCCGTGGCTCGACCGGTCGAGGGGGCGTCACGGCCCTCCGCAAGCTCGCCCAGCGCGGCAGGCAGCAGCACCTGGTGATCACGCCCGACGGACCTCGCGGTCCACGTCGCCATGTCGCGGCGGGGCCGGTCTACTTGGCGTCACGACTCGGCCTGCCGATCGTCCTCATCGCGGTGGCGTACGATCGCTGCTGGCGGACGCGTAGCTGGGACCGCTTTGCCGTGCCCCGCCCCTTCACGACCGCCCGGGCGTTGCTCAGCGCCGAGCACCAAGTCGCCCCCGACCTCGACCGCGAAGCTCTGGAAAATCGCCGGCAAGAGATCGAAACGGAATTCAATCGGCTCACGCAGCAGGCCGAGGCATGGGCCGCTACCCGCCGCACGCGGTCCGACGCGGTCCCGGTGCGCCGCGAGCGTTCGCTGCCGCGGATCGACAAAGCCCCACAACCGCGGCGGCTTGCCGCTTAGCCGCGTGGAGCGTCACAATCGGGCCTTCTCGCCAGGAGGCCCCCGTGTCGCGTGCTGCTCAATCCCCCGAACCGCTCACCGTCGCGTCGCTAACGGCGCGGATTAAAGACACACTCGAATCCGGCTTCCCGGATGTGTGGGTCGCCGGCGAAGTTTCCAACTTCTCACGCCCCTCATCGGGCCACTGCTACTTCACGCTCAAGGACGACGCCGCCCAGATCCGCGCCGTCATGTGGAAGGGCGCCGCGTCCCGACTGCGGTTCGATCTGTGCGACGGCGTCGAGCTGGTCTGCCACGGCGCGGTCGATGTCTACGCCCCGCGTGGCAGCTACCAACTCGTTGTCAATGAGGCGCAGCCCCGGGGCGTCGGCGCGCTCGAGCTACAGCTTCAGAAGCTCCGCGAAAAGCTCGCCGCGGAGGGGCTCTTCGACCGCGCCCGCAAGCGGCCGCTGCCGGCGTTCCCGCGGCGGATCGCCTTCGTCACAAGTCCGACCGGCGCGGCGATCCGCGACTTCTTGCAGGTGCTCAGCC
>JBGSJY010000304.1:0-7667 GCA_041741515.1 Pirellulales bacterium
CTCCACCGCCGGCGCGCCCACCGGGCCCGGATCGAGCGTCACCTGGGCCGACGCGCTATTGGCAAACGCGACAACCGCCGCGGCGGCGAGTGACAGCGAGGCGAGAGTAATACGCATGGCGCGGCTCCGGCGACGGGTTGAGCAAGCCCACGTTGAGCAGGCGGGGCCGAATCCTTTCGGCTGCCGTGAGAATCGTCGCCGACGGCGCCGCCCGTCCAACCGTCCCGAGCGGGCCGTTACGACCGGAAAAACCGGTCGAGTGGATAGTGTGCAGTGGGCAGCCGGCAGCAAAGCGGGCGACGGCGATGCCGACGAGGATGACTGCCTGCTGCCGTCTGTCCGCTGCCGGCTCACTTGCCCCCTACAATCGTCACACCTTGACCATCCCCCGCCGGTTTCGTAGTTTCGGCTTCAGTGGGAGACCGGCCGAGCCGATACAACTCTCACAACCGCGTCGAACGGCTCCACAAGGGCCCGCCGAAGCGGAGTGCTAGCAGAGATCGAACCGGCGGCGAAAGGCGGCTCTCCCCGCTGGCGATTAAGGCGTCGTAGCCAAGTGGCTAAGGCATCGGATTGCAAATCCGACATCGTGGGTTCGACTCCCACCGACGCCTCTGACCGAAGAAGCCCCGGGGACGCCTGCGTCCCCGGGGCTTTTTTATTTTCGGGGGCTGAGTGGGGTGCGGAGCCGTCGCAGCGGTGGACGCCGGGCGCGATACGGTCGCTGCGCGGCTACCGATAGGGAAGCCGCCCGGGCAGTCGAGCGACTGCGCTACCTCAACAGCAAGCGCAGCGCAGTCACGGCCACCACACGGGACCGATCGGCAGTGAATTGGATGGGAGCCGGAATGCGTCAGCACCCGGAGTTGCCCCGAGGTCAGGAGTTGCCGCAGGGGTGAGTCGCTTGGTGCTTCACTCCGGGCGCTGACGCGTTCTGGCTCCCCTGCTTCTTGGGTTGAGAATCCAACGACCGGCAGGCAGCCATACAAAGGACGCTGTGCTAGGACAGTCCCTCGTCCCCCGTCTCTAGCCCCGCCGCTACAATTCCCTCCATGCCCACGATCCTCCCCTTCCGCGGCGTCTGGCCGCGCCTGCACGAGTCGGTCTTCATCGCCGAGGGCGCTTGCATCATTGGCGACATCCAGATCGGCGCCGACTCGAGCGTTTGGTTCAACGCCGTCGTGCGCGGCGACGTCTGCCCGATCCGCATCGGCGAGCGGACCAACGTGCAGGACAACGTCACGCTGCACGTGACGCACGACACGGGGCCGCTCACCATCGGCAGCCGCGTTACGATCGGCCACAACGCGGTGTTGCACGCCTGCACCGTCCACGACCACACGCTGATCGGGATGGGCTCGATCCTGCTCGACGGCTGCGTGATCGAGGAGCGCACGCTCGTAGCGGCCGGCTCACTCGTACGGCAGGGCTTCGTAGCGCCGTCGGGCATGCTCGTGGCAGGCGTGCCGGCGGCGGTGAAGCGCCCGCTCACCGAGGACGAGCTGCGGAACGTCCTGGAGTCGCCCGACAACTACGCGCGTTACGTCGCCGCGTACCGCGAAGGGGGCTATCGCGGGAGTCACCGCGACTCTTGACAGCGGAGACCAACTTGTAGGAGGCGTCTCCGACGCCGATGACAGCATCCATTCCAGAACGGCTTGGTGCGCGAAATCGGCGTCGGAGACGCCTCCGACAGAGTTAAGCTCGTCGAACGCCGCGCGCGGTGGTCCCCTTTGCGCACCGCGTGCGGTCGCGGGGCAAGTGCTACAACGCGGTCACGTCGATTTGCTCCCCGTCGTCGATGCGACAAAGGACCTGAAACACCGAGTTCGAGATGTCATAACTCAGGCTCCGTCCGGAACCGTCGGCGAAGACGGCGTTGACCCCTTCGGGATGGGCCGAGCCGAACATCAGCCAGTAGGCGAGCTTATCCAGAGGCTGATCGGGAACGGGCCCGTACATGGAGCAGCGGCACGTCGACCAAAAGAACCCGGAGTAATAGCCCATATCCGTGAAGTAAAGCGGAACGCCCCACGTCGGGTGCGGCGGTTCGTCGTCCATCTTGACAGGATGATACAGGGCCGGGTCGACAAACTTCTCCGAGACCATCAGCACATGGGAGACGCCGTCGGTCACCCTCGCCATTCGATTGGGAGGAAACGCCGTTTGCCGCTTGCCGCTCCGCGCGAACACGGCGTTTCGATAGAAGGGATGGTTGAGATCATCGCCCGCCTTGTCGCCCCAGATGTTCCAGCAGCCCGCGTCGTTGCCGCCGAATCCTTTTCCCGCCGCCTTGTCCTTCCAAAGCGGGACCGCGTAGTCGTTCAGGCCAGTTGGCGTGCCGGCGACATCGGGGCGGGCGATGGGGGAACGCCGTGACGGGCAGTAGTACTGGGGAACCGTGAGGCCTTGAACGTCGGCGTCGGAATAATCCGTGCTCTGCTCCAGATACGGGAGGATTTGGAAGAAGACGCCCGCCTGTTGAAAGGGCGCTGCCGCAGGGTCGCTATCGCTGAGCGTGCCCCGGTTCCCCGCCGAAGGGAAATGCCTCTTCGCCCCTTCGTGATTCAGCACCGCCAAGCCGACTTGCCTCAGGTTGTTCAGGCACTGTGATCGGCGGGCCGTCTCCCGCGAAGCCTGGACCGCCGGCAACAGCAGGGCGATCAGGATCCCCACAATCGCGATGACCACCAACAGCTCGACCAGGGTGAAAGCCGGCTTGCTTGGGGATCCAGAGCTTTTCATCCTCACGCTCCGAGGCAAAGGCGTGGCGTTGCACGCAGTTTGGGGGGCGTCGCGGTCGTCGTCTCGCCGCCTAACCGACCATCGAGCTAATGGGGAACACCTTCGGCGCGTCATCCTCACCGGACTCCCTGCATGACGAGATTAGGCGACGCAACTCGTTCAGGTCGGCGGGCTTCGCCATGTGGTAATCGAAGCCCGCCTCTTTCGTCTTGCGTTTGTCCTCGTCCTGGCCCCATCCGGTGAGGGCAATCAGCGTGATCCGCTTGCCCCATGGCTGCTGGCGAATGTGCCGCGCGGCGCCGTAGCCATCCAGCTTGGGCATGCCCAAGTCCAGAACGACGACCTCGGGCAACAGTCTCTCGGCGGCGGCGATGGCTTCTAGCCCGTCGAACGCCAAGTGGACCTCGTTGCCGAGGTTCCTCACCACCATGCTCAGCGTGCGCGCCGCATCCACGTTGTCATCAACCACCAGCACCCGTCGCGGACCGCTGTTCACCGTGGGGGCCGCGGGGCCGTCCGACGCCGCCGCGGCTTCGGCAATGGCGGGCAAGCGGACGACGAATTCCGAACCGTGTCCGACGCCGTCGCTCTTCGCGACGACCGTCCCGCCGTGCATCTCGACGATCGACTTGACCAGGGCCAGCCCAATCCCCAGGCCCGAACACGCGGCGATCCCGTCGAGGTTGTTGCGGTTGAACATATCGAAGACGCTGCCCAACGCCTCGGTAGGGATCCCGCGGCCGTTATCGGCCACCGAAATCGAGACCTCATGGCTGTGGTCCGTCACCGTGAGGCTGAGCGTTCCTCCCGGCGAAGTGTACTTGCAGGCGTTGTCCAAAAGATTCGAGATCACCTGGGCCAACCGATTCGGGTCGGCGTCCAGTTGAACGGCTGACGTGGGAAGGCTCACCGTCAACTGGTGGCGAGCGTGTTCGATCGCGGGAGCGACGGCTTCCATCGCGCTCTTGATGACGTCCGGCAAGGCGACCCTTGTCTTTCGCAGCTCGAACTTGCCATGGGTAATCCGCGACGCGTCCAAAAGATCGTCGATGAGCGTGACCAGCTGCGTCATCTGACGGTCCATCATCCCGTGGATTTCATTGAATTCCTTCACGTCGTCCCTGCAGAGCCGCAGCACCTCGAGCCCGGTGCGGATGGGCGCCAAGGGGTTACGCAATTCGTGAGCCAGCATCGCCAGAAACTCGTCCTTGCGTCGACTGGCTTCAAGTATCGCCGCCTCGGCGCATCGCAACTCCGTCACGTCGCTCCATACCTCGGCGACGCCGATCGGCTCATCGTCCTCGTCGCGGTAGAGAATCCAAAGCGTCGAGACCTGAAGATCGGCCCCGTTCTTGTGGCGCATGGTCACTTCGCCACGCCATTGCCCCTCGCTCATGAGGGCTTCGTCGATGCTCTCCGGCGTGTCGGCGAATCGGGTGCTGAGCAGGTCGTGCAAGGGCTTGCCGCAGGCTTCCTCAGACGTCCAACCGAAGAGACGCTGCGGGCCTTCGCTCCAATCGGTGATCAACCCGTCCATGGAGCGAAAAACGATCGTCGCTTGATTCAGCGCTCGGGCCTGCTGCTGGAGCGTTCGCGCGTGCTGCCGCGTCACCGCGCCCACATGTCGACGGTACTGACCCGCCAGACCCGTGGTGGTCGCGATCAGCGTGACGACGGAGAGCCCCACCAGTTGTTGCGGTTCCAGGCCCGCCCATCGATCGGGTCCCTCGGCGACGAGCCTCGAAAGAAGCAAGAGCAGCGGCCCCATCAGCAAAGCCGGCTTGGGGCCGCCGATCCAGGCGAAGATCAGCAAGGCCGCCACCGATATCCCGCCCCCGAGCGGTTTCGGCAGAGAACTAAAGTGAATCGCCTCGGTCACGGCGACGAGACCCGCCAGGGCGATTGCGTAGCGAAGCGTGTTCGCGAGGCGCGGCGACCGACGCAGTTTTCGCCGCCAGCGCGCTAGCGCAGGGTGGGACAGCAGTGACGACGGTAGGCGAGCGCTCTGACAACCGACGCTGGCTTCGGTGATCATTGACAACCGCAGGGGCGTGGCAGCGGCGCGTCGCCAGAAAAGAGCAGCGTGCCGAGTGCCGGTGGACGGTTCGTACTAGGCTTGCCGTGGATTTTAGTCACGGCTTGCGCGGACTTAAACAGCTTATTCTCGGCGCGCGGTGCGTCGTCAGCTACCAGCCTGGTTCGCGTGCGACCAGTTGTGCTTTGTCGCGACCAGCGACTCGTTCGAATCGGGAGGAGGATCTCTAGCGGTGAACCTCGGCGTTGAAGGATCGCGGGTGGTTTCGACTCGCGTAGGCGGATAGGCAGTCCCACTGCTCGGACCGTCTTAGCAATCGGTGCGCCTCACGAGGCTCTCCGAGGCAATCTCTCTTCCCCTCTTCCACGAGCGCGTACGCAGCACGCGGCGACATCCGCGCAGGTGGGCCAAGTGAGTTTGCGAACCCGTCCGCTTAAGAAAGTCGAGACCCGCGCTGTCCCCCTCCCTGTCAGGGAGGGGCTAGGGGAGGGTCTGCGGCATCGAGCGCTCAACGGGTCGCCCTCGAAGAGTGTCAAAACGGGTAGCCCAGGTTCTCAAACCTGGGTCGCCGCAGGCGACAAGAAGCCTCGCTAGAGGCCGGACGCGTCGGTACTTCGGAAGTGTGCTCGGGTGCTTCTTGTTGCTTCGCCAAGCGAGGTTCGAGAACCTGGGCCACCCGCTTGAGCAATGTCACCGGCCGCGACAGGCCATCGCCACGCGCGCTGTCCCCCTCCCTGTCAGGGAGGGGCTAGGGGAGGGTCGACGGCATCGAGCGCCCAGCGCGTCGCCATTGATGAGGTTCAACGCCCTTCCGCTACGAGGCCGACATCGTCGCGGGCCATCGTCACCCTCCCCTGACCCCTCCCTGCAAGGGAGGGGGATACTCCGATGGCCCCAACTCTCGTTCGGGTAAGACGGGTGGCATGTTCCGGGGTGCCATGCCCACACGCGAAGCGGATGGGCATGTGAACCGGAATCGACACTTTTTTCCACTTCCCATGCTCACACCCGCAGAGGATGAACACGTGCATCAGAGACGGGCATCAACCCTACTGCCACAAGTCCATCCGCTTCGCGTGTGGACATGCCACCCGCCCTACGGCGCGAAACGCACGCAATAAATCGGCGGCAAGTGCGACGACAGCAGCGACCAGCTCTCGCCGCCGTCTTCGCTCACCCACAGGCCCCCCGTCGACGAGCCCATCACGAGGCGCTCGCCCGTGTTGTCCACATCCAGCGCGTGGCGGAAGACGATGTCGTAGGCGTGCTCTTGCGGCAGGCCGGCCCGCTTCGCGGTGAACGTCGCGCCGCTGTCGGTTGTCTTCGCGACCGCTAGCGCCGCGTCGACGGGGTAGCGGAACTCGTCTTTTACCGCCGGCACGAACCACGCCGTGTCGGGGTCGTGCGGGTGGACCGCGACGGCGAAGCCGAACACCGATGGATCGACGTTGGTCATTTCAATCCAGTTGGCGCCGCGGTCGTCGCTGCGGAAGACGCCGTTGTGGTGCTGGATCCATAAGCAGTCGGGGTTCGCGCGGCAGCCGACCATCCGGTGCGGGTCCTGCGAGACGGGGTCGTACGCCATGTCCGGGGGCATGTACTCGGCGCGGAGGCCCTTGTTGTCGTTGCTCCAAGTGGCCCCCCCGTCGCTGGTGGTCCACACGCCGCCGCACGAGAGGGCGATCGCCACCCGGTTCTTGTCGCGCGGATCGACACAGATCGAGTGCAGGCCCGCGTCGTCCTTGCCGCCGCCGAACCAGTTGTCGCGCTGCGGCACGTCCCACAGCGATTCGACGAGGCGCCACGAGTCGCCGTAGTCGTCCGTGCGGAACAAGCCACCAGGGATCGTGCCGCACCACAGCGATCCCGGTTCGTCGGCGCCGGCCGGTTCGAGCGACCAGATCTCCGACAGCGACGCCGGTTTGCGGGGCGGCCCTTCCTTCGCTTCGCCCGTGTCCGGCATCCGGTTGGGCACGGTCGCGCCGGCTGGGTAGGCCGGCACGGCGACCTCTTCCCAGGTCACGCCGCCGTCGCGGCTGCGGTGTAGGTGGCAACCGAAGTGCCCCTCATCCACCGCCGCGTAAGCAACCCCGTCGCGCGGGTCCACGAGCGACATCGACAGGTTCTTGCCGAGGAACGCGACCTGGGCGATCTCCCAGCCGCTCACGCTTCGGCGGAAGGTTAACAAGCCCTTGCGTGTAGCGACATCAAATCGATCGGACATGGGGGCAGTGGATAGAAGGAAGCGGTCAGCACTCCGCGGTCAGCTTTCAGTAATGAACCCTCAGGCCTCAAGTCTCAGGCCTCAGGCCTCAGGCCTCACCCGCCGGACAAGGCCTGCATGACGAAGACTTCCGACGCGGCCGCGATCGGGTCGCTGAGCGAAACGCGGTCGTCGATCAGTTTGCCGCCGACAAACACCGCGACGTGGCGGCGGAGCCGGCCCTGCTCGTCGAAGAGATAGCTTCGCAACCGGTCGCGCCCCCGCAGCGCGGCCTCGAGCGCTTCGCCGACAGTGGCGCCATCGACCTCGACCGCCGCGTCGGGGGCGTGGTCGCGCAGTTTGTCGGTGAATGAAACGGTCGCCATCGCTGTAAGAAGAACGTCACCGGGGGCGCAAGAGCAGCCGCATTGAACTACGCCCGCCCTAGCGCCCGCAAGCACGCCGACGGAACAACCGAGCGGTGGCGGGCGTCCCAACAGGAACAAGCCGGCCGCCGGCGCCGCCGTAACCGCTAGAATCGGCCCCGCTGACAGCGGGCGCGGCGCCGCCAGAGGCTAAGCTTTTCCGTCACTTGTGCGTGGGAGGACTGATGCGCTGTTTGCTGCTAGCGATTTGCCTCGGCCTCGGGCCGCTCGCCGTCCGGGCCGAAGAACCGGCCGCGGA
>JBGSJY010000305.1:0-11430 GCA_041741515.1 Pirellulales bacterium
CTACGCCGCCTGGCGATCAGCCTCCTCAAACGCCATCCGTCCAAGCAAAGCATCAAAGGCAAACGCGAAATCGCCGGCTGGGACAACCACTTCCTCTCGCAAGTCCTTGACCTCGCAACGGGTTAGTGTGCGCTGGCCCTGGCGACGCCCCCCATGTTCCGGCAGCGCGCGGGCATCGCGAGAACTTCGCGACGGGTCACTGCTTGTCGCATAGTGACCTGCTTCCGGGGCGGCCGACCTGTCGCCACTCGTCGAGGCTAGGCCACGACTACCTGAGAATGTTAAGGCGTCGGTCCTCCCGGTGGCCGGCACTTGGGCGTCCCCTAGCCCCAGAGATTCGGCAGCCGTCGGCCCGCAAAGGCCGCGTAGCTTAGTCGGCGTGGCTTTCGTTTGACACGACCGTCGCCACGATATGACGGGTGGTACGTTGGCATTGCGAGGCCATGGATCTACCAGTGACGAATGGGACGATGCGGTTTTCCCCGCCGTAAGCCGTTCAAGAAGCGTTGGTCGTCAGCCGGTTCGGACGGCCTTGAAACCGCGGAAGTCGGGATCAACGCCCGCAGTTCGAGACAGCGGAATCTGGTCGAGGGTAATCCAACCTCGGCGCCTTGGTAGCGTTAAAGCTTGCCTGCGGTAAACCCCAGCGGCAAGGACTTCAACGCGGCAGCCGGGACCGTTGGGGAGGTTTTTAGCTACGACCCCTTCCCGAATCGTTTGTCAATGAAAACGGCCGGCTCGGATTGCTAGCATCCGAACCGGCCGTTAGTCATCCCGCAGAACTTACAGTACGTTTTAACGCCGAAGCGGGGCGAGCGTTAGCACGAGCAGCGTTAACAAGACGGCCGAGGGCTCGGGAACACCTAGCCCGCCGCGCCCACCATTTCCACCATGACCGCCCCCGTTGCCGCCTCCCCCGTTTCCTCCACCGCCATTGCCGCCGGCGTTGTTGAGCACGTTGCCGTAGCCGTTGCCCCAGATGCTGTGGTCGTCATCGTCGATGATCCCGTCGTCGTTGCCATCGGCGTGGTAGTCCTCTTCCGAGCCGTAGTGGTCACGCCAGACGGTGTAGTCGGCCGCGTCGACAAGGCCGTCGCCGTTGAAGTCGCCGAACACCCGGTCGGGCGGCGCGATGTTGGCGGCCACCATGTTGGCCGAGATGAACTGTCCCAGCTCACCCTCGGGAGGCCCGGGCAGGTCCTGGTCGAGGAAGATCGACAGCGGCTCGTGCTCGTCGTCGTAGGGCCCCGTGTACTCGTAGTACTCGTAACGGCGGACGACCGCCTTCTTGCCGTCGCCGATCTCCTCCTCGACCCCGTCCATGACGCCCCCTTCGAGCAACTCCCACTCGGTCTCGGTCTCGCCGACACCCTCGGGGACGATCCCGTTGTTCAAACCTGACATCAACTCGGCGAGGTCGACGGCGCGCTCAACCTCGGTCTTGAAGACCTTCATCCAGATCGAATCGGGCTGCTGGGGATGCACCTCAACGGGCTCGACCTCGGCGCGAAGGATCGGGTTGCCGCCGGGGTTGGGAACGAAGGTCCAGCTCGGGACAGGAACCTGCTGTGGGGCATTGCCGATCCGGTTCCCGGAGGCGTCGAGCCAGTAGAAGTGTGACGACGTGGGCTGGGCGCCTACGGTAGAGAACCCGAAGTGCTCGCATCCCGCCGTGCCGACGCAGGTGTGGCCGTTGGTCGATGTGCCGACGGTCGGGGCCAGGAAGCCGGCGCCACCGAAGTTGTACCCCTCGTAAACGACCCGGACCCCGAAGTTCCCGAGGCCGTCATCGAACGAGGTGATCACCTTCGAATCGAAGTTGGCCGGGAAGAACCGGCTGACGTCCTCGGGGTGGACGCCCTCGAGTTCGATCTCGGCGCC
This sequence comes from Pirellulales bacterium, assembly GCA_041741515.1. GTDB lineage: Bacteria > Planctomycetota > Planctomycetia > Pirellulales > Lacipirellulaceae > Botrimarina. The sequence continues at coordinate 1,882 of JBGSJY010000305.1, forward strand.
GTGAACCTCAGTTTCGGTCTCATTAAAGACATCAAAGTTTGACATCGTCCCGTAAATTGAGGCCCGCGCCGTGGGGGCGAAGGCCGTTGCCGCTAGGGCGGCGATGAGGGGAACTCGCATTAGAAGTAGCTCCAGCAGGATTGGGGAGAGAGGCCGCCTGAGACGGCCTGGGTTGTTTGCTGCTGGGTAAAGCCAGACGCGGCTGCCTGAACCGCCAGCGATTCTCGCGGATTTGCCGGTTTTCGCCGCCGGTCCATCTTTGCTGCGGCTGGCGGTTACAATCGCTTGATGCGGCTCCTCCCGGCAGGAAAAGCCTCCGCCAATCAATATGACCGACCAACCTCAACCTGAATGTGCCGCCGACTCCGTGGCTGCCGACGCCCTGTCCGACAGGTCGTTGCTGCGGCGTTTCCGCTCTGGGGAACAGGATGCGGCGACGGAGATCTACGTCCGCTATGCCCGTCGGCTGCAGGCGCTCGCCGCCAAGCAGACGGGCGCCGACCTCGCTCCGCGGTTCGATCCCGAAGATGTCGTGCAATCGGTCTTCCGAACCTTTTTTCGCCGAGCTTCGGCCGGTTTTTACGAGGTCCCCGCGGGTGAAGAGCTGTGGCGGCTGCTGCTGGTGCTGTCCCTGCATAAGGTGCGTGATCTGGCAGTCCACCACCGCGCCCAGAAACGCGATATTGGGCGGACCTGGTCAGTCGAAGACGGTGACACGCCGGCTGGCGAGATCAGCGAGGACAACCGCCTCGCTTATGACAGCCTGCGGCTGGTCATCGCGGATTTGATATACGACCTGCCCGAGTCCAATCGGCAGATCATCGACCTGCGCATCGAGGGGCACGAGGTAGCCGAAATCGCGGCCAAGTCGGGGCGTTCAAAGCGGACCGTCGAGAGGACGCTACAGCAGTTTCGTGAGCGGCTCCGACAGTTGATCGATCCTGAGGAGCGTTAGATGCCAGCCAGTGGAAAAAAAACGCTTGACGCAGGGAACGACTGGGCGATGGTCGCGGCGGTGGTCGATCGCTTCGAGAAGGCTCGCCGTGCTTCGCCCGAAGCCGAACTAGTCGAGTACTTACTCAAGCCCGACGACCCGTTGTACGCCCGAGTCGCCGTCGAGTTGGTGCGAGTCGATCTTGAGTACCGCTGGACGTTGGGTGCGCCCAAGGGTTTAGCGGCGTACCGGTGTGAAGTGCCGAGACTGTTCGACGACCCCGAGACGCTTTCAGAGGCCGCCTTCGAGGAGTACCGGCTGCGCCGTTTATCCGGCGACCCAGTCGCGCCCGAAGAGTACCGACGTCAATTCGGTGTCGCGGCGGAGTCGTGGCCCCCCGTGGGGGCGTCGCGGAGCTTGTCCGACACGGTTCTCGGCGAAGAGACGGAAGTCGTCTTCCCCAAACCGGGCGAAATGTTCGCGGGATTCCGGCTCGTACGCGAGCTCGGGCGGGGCGCTTTCGCTGTCGTGTTCCTGGCAGAGCAGAACGACCTGGCACGGCGGCCGGTGGTGTTAAAGGTGTCACGGCGTCGGACGCTCGAGCCCGAGCACCTGGCGCGACTGCAACATACGAACATCGTGCCGATCTACTCGGTGCACGAGGCGTCGGGACTAATCGCGGTGTGCATGCCGTATTGCGGCGATCGGACCCTAGCCGACGTGACGGCGCCGGCAATCGACCCGGTCGGCCTTGAGAGCACGCTAGCCCGGGCGGACGACGACACCTTGCTTGGCGCAGAGCCTGCCACACAACCAGCGACTCCGATCACGCCGCGTGGTAGGGAGGTCCGTTTCGCAACGACCAATGAAGTGTTACGCCTGTTGCGCGACATCGCTGCGGGGCTCGCCCACGCCCATGCCCGGGGGATCGTCCACCGTGACCTCAAACCGGCGAACCTCCTGGTGGGAGACGACGGCCGTCCCTTACTGTTAGACTTCAACCTCTCCAACAGCGCGACCGTCTACGGCGAGGCGTCGCTGATGGTCGGCGGCACGCTCCCCTACATGGCGCCCGAGCACCTCGACGCGGTACGGGTTGGAGGAGACATCGATCGACGCTGTGACGTCTTCTCGCTCGGCGTCATCTTGTTCGAGCTGCTCGCCGGGCGGCGTCCATTCCCCGATCACAGCGTCGCTGACGACCTCGACGGGGTGATCCAAACCGCAGCTGGTGAGCGTCGTTCGGTCGTCCCTTCGGTAAGCACATTTGCGCCGACGATCTCCCCATCGCTCGACGCGCTGGTCAGCAAATGCTTGGCGCCGGCCCCAAGCGCTCGCTACCAGTCCGCTGACGACCTCGTGGAGGACCTCACACGGCATCTCGACGACCTGCCACTGCGTCACGCCCCGAACCCGTCATCGCGCGAACGGTTGGCGAAGTGGCGGCGGCGCCACCCGCTATTGACCTCCGCCGGATCGGTAGGTCTGGCGGGAGCTTTAGTGGCGGCGCTGTTCGCCGGCTTGTGGCTGGCCCGAGCCGACCGGGTCGCCCTGCTCGAGGCTAGGGGCCGGTACGACCAGTTCCAGCAAGCGTTGCCCGCCGCGCGAGCCGCGCTGAGCCTTCCAGATACCGACCATGACCTGTTGCGTGATGGGATCGAGCAGGTCAGGCAGACCCTCGGTAGCTACGTCACCGAGAGTGACAAAGACTGGCGCAAGGCGGCTGCCTTCGCCTACCTGTCAACTCAGCACCAACAAACTTTGCAGAGCGAGCTGGCTGAGATGTCCTACCTGCTCGCCCGGGCGGAAAAAATCCTCGCAGGCGGCGCCGATCATGCCGAGGCGACAGCGCGGCTCGAACGGGCCCGCAAGCTGAACCAGACTGCGGCCGACTTGGTCGGCGTCCCTTCGCCGACGTTAGCGGGGCAGCGACGTGAGATCGACAAACTGTTGGGCAATGGCGGAGACGACGCGCCGCCTTCCCCACCCGAAGGGCCTCGCAGTCCGTTCGACGACTACCTGGCGCCGCAAATCTTCCTGGAACGCCGCGACTATGCGGCTGCTTTGAGCGCGAGTGAAACGCTGCGCGATCAGCAGCCTACCGACCCCGTCGCTTGGCTGCTGCTGGGGAACGCCGCGGCGGGAGTTGGCGAGCTGAGTCGCGCCGAGGGGGCTTACACGACCTCCGCCGCTTTGCAGCCTGGTTCGTACGTCGCCCGTTACAACCGTGGTCTCTGCCGGCTGCAGAAAGGGGCGCCGCTGGCGGCGATCGACGACTTCGGCGCCGTGCTCGAGATTCGCCCTGGCATGCCTTGCGTTCTGCTCAACCGCGCCCTCGCCAATGAATCGGCCGGGCGTCTCGACGCGGCCCTAGCCGACCTCGACGCGGCGCTAGCCACCGGCGAGGCGCCACCGCGGGCGCTGCTCCTGCGATCGCGAATCCGCCGACAGCTTGGCGACGGAGCGGGAGCTCAGAACGACTTGGCGGCGGGGATCGCCGCCCCGCCTGCCGACGTGGAGGGCTGGGTCGCGCGGGGGATCGCTCGACTCGACGCTAACCCCGACGCGGCGCTCGCGGACTTTCAGCAGGCCCTGGAGCTCAACCCGCTCTCGGTCCTCGCCTTAAAGAACGTCGTGCATGTCACTGCCGACCGGCTCCAGCGGTCGGAAGAAGCGCTGGCGGCTCTTGATGACTGGATCGAGATTGAGCCCAAGAACGCCCATGCCTTGGTCGGTCGCGCCGTGCTCTACGCCCGTCAGGGGGATCGTGCGTCGAGTCTCCGCGATCTCGAGGCGGCGTTGACTGCTAGCCAGGAGCCGGTGATCGCCTTCCAGGCGGCCGGCGCCCTGGCGCTGTCGGCGGCGAAAAACAACCATGACGCCGAGCGTGGCCTGGCGCTGCTGAGCCAAGCCATTGATTGCGACCCCCGATTACTGGCGCGGGCGACCAGCGATCCGGACATTGCAGCCCTGCGAAAAGCGGCCGGCTTTCAGCGGATATTTGCGGCTTACCATGATTTGGCGGCAGCCAAGCGAGAGATTTCTCGACCTATTCCGCCAGACATTTAGGACAGGAATGCCGCGAGGTCGGTTGCAGCGTTTACAATCAAACGTCTCTCCACAGGCGGCTCGAAACGATTCGGTGGCGGACGCCACCCCTTACTTTGGCTCCTCTTGCTAAGCGGCGTCCGACTCCGCGATTGGTTTCAAATACATCCGACCTCGGCATGCCCGCTCATCGACAGAATTGCGTTCGGCCCCGCAACGAGTTGCGCCGCCGCGGGCGTATTGAGCGACTGGAGCAACGCCTTGCGCTGGACTCGCAGGGAGTGCTTGCGGGCTTCGATCCGCACTTTACGCTGAGCTTCGTCGATGACGGCGTCGCGATCGGTGCAGACCCTAGCACGCTGAATGCCACCTTAGATGGCTTGGCCACGCGCTCCGAATGGCGCGAGGCGGTCCTGCGGGCGTTCCAGACGTGGGCGGTCCACACCAACGCCGATATCGGCGTCGTCGCCGACGGCGGCCAGCCGTTCGGCGCACCCGGCGCTAGCCAGGGAGACAGCCGCTTCGGTGATATCCGTATCGGCGCCACGGAGCTCTCGGCCGAGGTCGGCGCCGTCTCGGTGCCCATCGACAACGTCGCCTCGGGGACCTGGCTCGCCGACGTGCTCTTCAACACGGCGTTCGATTACCAAAACCTCGACCAGTTCCTTGCCGTGGCGATGCACGAAGCGGGGAACGTCTTCGGCCTTGAGGATAACAACACGGTGGGGTCGCCGCTCAACACCGGCGTGGCGCCGACGCTCAACGACCCAACGGCGACCGACATCGCCCTGCTGCAGTCGCTGCACGGCGTGCGGAGCGCCGACGCGAGCGAGGTCCACAACGGCGACAGCGGGCCTCAGCTGCTCAATAACAATACCCTGGCCAACGCCACGAAGCTCGATGTCGGCCACGTCACCGGGGTCGGCGAGGGGTCGGCGCCGACGATCGTCTACGGGGATATCCACGATAACGCCGACCTCGATTACTTCGTGATCGACCCTCCGGGCGACTACCACGGCCCGATGACAGCCCGCCTGCGGACGAGCGGCGTCAGTCTGCTGCAGCCGAGTCTGATGGTGCTCAATGAAGCGGGTCAGTTGGTCGCCGAGGAGTCGTCAAACACGGTTGGCGGCGCCCTGCTCAGCGTGCAACTCCCGTCGGTCACGGTCGGGCAAAAGTACACATTCCGAGTCGCCGGCGCCGACCCGGGCGTCTTTGGGATTGGCGGGTACTCGTTGGCGGTGACTTTCGACGGGCTCAACGCGATTGACGAGGCCCGCATCAGCGAGGTCGCTTCTGGCGGTGTCTATCGCACGCTGTCGAGGGATGACCTTGCTAAGCTCTTCGATGCGGAAGACGAGTTCTATAACGACGACGGCGGCACAAACGAGACGGCCTCGATGGGGACCGAGCTGTGCACCACTAACGGCTTCATCGAAGGGACTCGTTACCAGACGCTGGGCAGTATCACCTCCACCGCCGATGTCGATTTTTATCTGGTAAAATCGCCTCGAGCCTCGGCGGGGCCGTTCGACGTGCTGACCGTCACGGTCCGCTCGCTCGACACCGGGCGGCTGGTGCCCGCGGTGACGGTGCTCGACGAGGATCAAAACCCCGTCGCGTCCGAGACGATCGTGAACGGCGCCGGCGAGGTGATCGTCCAGGTCGAGGGCGCCGCAGCCAACAAGGACTTTTACCTACGCGTCGCGGCCGATGGGGCCGTCGGCGCGTTCAACCAGGGCAACTACGAGCTCACGGTCTCGGCCTCGACTGACCCAGCAGTGCTCAACATCCTGTCGGCCGGCGATGTCGGCGGCGTCATTGGGCAATCGACCGACAACCTCTTTGTGGCGCGTCCCCAGCTGTTTCACCTGGTGCTTTCGGCCGGCCCGTTGACCTCCGCGTCGCCGCTAGCGGTCGTCGCCACCGTCCGGGACAGCCTCGGGTCGGTGGTCACGCGCGTCGCCGCCGCGCCGGGACAGACCCGCAGCGCTCCCGCCGTGCTGCTGGACATCGGCTCTTACACGATTACTTACACAGCCCTGTCATTGGACGGCTCGGCGGCGTCCTCGATCGGCTACGAGCTGCGGGGGCTGGCGCTGTCGGACCCCTTCGTAGGCGATCCGCAAGACCCGACGGGGAACCCGTTCTACAATACCGACCCCAATATCGACGCCCTCTTCGTCTACCCGGGCGGTTTCCCGTCGGACGACCCGTTCTTATGGAACGATTTCGTCGCCTCGCAGACCGAACCGCCGCCCCCCCTTCCGACCGATCAGTTGGTCAACCTGCTGATCGGCGATTGGTGGTCGTGGGTCTGGCAGCAGATCGGTATCAATGGGCCGACGCTCGCGCAAAACGATCGCTTCGATGTCATCGCTTCAGGCAGCATCGCCCAGTCGAGAAGCTTTGCGGCGATTACCGTGGCGCCGAATGTGCTCGCGAACGATTTCGATCCCGAAGGGGGAGCCGTCGTCGCGCTACTTTTGACCGGCCCAGCGCATGGCGTGTTGCAACTCGACCCCGACGGGACCGTCCATTACACGCCCGACCCCGGCTATGTCGGCGCCGACCACTTCACCTACACGGCCTACGACTTCACCCAGGAATCGACGCCGGCCACCGCGTACCTTGTGGTCGGCACGGGAATTACGGGCGACTTCAACGGTGACGGCGCCGTTGATCTACTGGATCGCGACGCCTGGCGAATCAGCTACGGATCGTCTGACGCTCTTCTGGCGGACGGCAACCGCGACATGGTCATCGACGCGGCCGATTACTCCGTGTGGCGAGACGCCTACGAGTCGGTTCAAGCGCCCGCCGTAACAGCGGCTCCAATTGCTCTAATCCAAGCCGACGCCTCGGTCACGCAGCCGGGTAGCCCTACGTTACGCTCTCGAGAGGCCGGCCATGTTGCGCCGCGGCAGGCAAGGCATCACACTCTTCATGCGACGCGCTGTCTCCTCCTTGTCAGGCCGGCGGTGCACGACATCGCGTGCGGCCGTGCCGAGAGTGTCGGGGGCGCCGAGCTACGGGCTCGCGAAGCCGCCTTCGCTTACTACGACGCCCGCGAAGAAACCGAGGTCTCGCTCAGGGCGCAGACGCGATGGCGAACATTCTAAACCGGTCGCCCCGCCACGCGGCATTTACGATCATCGAGCTGCTCGTGGTGATCGCAATCATCGGTGTGCTCGTGACGCTGCTGCTCCCTGCCGTGCAGTCGGCTCGTGAGGCGGCGCGGCGCACCCAGTGCGCCAACCGTCTCAAGCAGATCGCTCTGGCGACTCTCAATTACGAGGCGTCGATTGGCCTGTTGCCGCCGTCGGGTATCATCCGTCGCCATCACGACGCCGAGTTCGATGTTGAGGTATTCAATCCTTTCGGGGGCGTTCAAATCGGCTGGGGCGTGCTGATCCTGCCCTATCTGGAAGGGTCGGCGCTGGCCGATCGTTTCGACGTCAGCATCCAGCTCGCATTCCAGCCAAGTGACGGCCCCGAGCGATACGCGGCCGAATACACTTGCCCGAGCGACGAGGCCGCAGGCCGGGTGTTCCGCCACACGGTCCTGACGCGGGGACGCCCTTTCGCCAAGGGGAACTACGCCGCCTTCAGCAGTCCATTCCACCTCGACCTTCAACAGTTGTACCGCGGCGCGCTCATCGATGGCGGACAACGGACGGCGGCGATCGAAGACGGCGCCGGCCATACGCTCGCTTTCAGCGAGGTGCGCACCCGCGACGATGAGGCCGACGAACGCGGCGTGTGGGCGGCGCCCTGGAGCGGGGCGAGCCTGCTGGCTTTCGACATGCACCCCGCCGGCTGGCGCATCGAGCACGACGGAACCGGCGCAGGGGACGGTTACGCAGCGGAGGACCACGCCGTCTATACCGCCAGCCCCGAGAGTGTCGGTGAGACGCAACGCCCCAACGCACAAAGCCCCAACGGCGATGTGTTGCGGAAATGCGACGCCGCACAGCAAGCCGCCTCCGCGGCCGACCGCATGCCGTGCGTCAAATGGAACGGCACGTTAGGGGTCCGAGGCTACCTCTCCGCCGCGCCACGGAGCCTACACCCAGGGGGCGTCAACTCGGCGTTTGTCGATGGTCACGTAGTCTTCCTGCCCAATGGCGTCGACGATTTCGCGATGGCCTACGCCGTGAGCGTCAACGACGGGCAATCGCTGCGGCCAGCGCGATAAGCCGCGGAAATCGCGATTGTTGCCCTGAGCCTACGACGGCGATCGATAACACCCACCTAGAGTCGACTAGATTTGTTTCGATTGCTGACGGTTGACTCAGTCTCAGAACGTGTCTTCAAAGTGCCTGAAAGGCTGTAAAACGTTACGACTCCGCCTACTTGTTTCTCAGGTCAAGGAAGACGGAGCCGTCGCGATGAAGCGGAAGGATTGTCACAGGGAATTGACGAGCGGGTAATGGCGAGTGATCCGGCGGCTGCTACCGCATCGGTCGAAGCGGGGCCGACCACCTGTCGATCGGCGTGAGGTGCTCAACGCGATTCTGTCGATTGTCCGCACGGGCCGGCAATTTGCGGCAGCTGCCGCACGACTTCCCGAACTGGAAGACGGTGTACGCCGTCTTCTGGCGTTGGCGAAGAGCCGGCGTCTGGAAGCGGGCCCACGATGCGTTGAGGGAGAAGGTCAGCCAGGCGACGGGCAAGGGCTCGACGCCCACCGGGGGGATCGCCGGTTGCCTCGCGACCCGCACGGCCGAGGGGGAGATGAGCGGGGCTACGACGCCGGCAAGAAAATCACCGGCCGCAAGCCTCACCTGGCGGTCGATACGCTCGGCATGGTGTTGGTGTTGGCGGTGCACGGAGCCCATTGGCAGGACCACGACGGGGCGGTCTTCGTGCTGCTGGCTCTCGAGGAGCAGTTCAAGCGGCTGAAAGTGGTGTTCGCCGACTCGGCCTACGGCCGAAACGGCCTGCCCGGGTGGGTCACCGAGACCTTCGGCTGGCTGCTGCAAACGGTGCTACGACCGGTAGGGTTCAAGGGTTTCGTCGTCCTCCCCAAGCGGTGGATCGTCGAACGGACCTTCGCCTGGCTGATGCGTTACCGCCGCCACAGCCGCGACTACGAACGGAATCCGCAAACCAGCGAAGCCATGACCCACCTCGCCATGACCAACCTCATGTCTCGCCGGCTGGATCGGATGAAAGCTATTTGAAGACACGTTCTGAACCGCCGACTGGTTAAGGAGTTACAGCGAGCGGCTCGTCAATGGACGTGGACAATCCAGCTAACCTTGCGAACTTTCGCCACACCTTCAAGTTACGTCCGTCTCATTCACTAAGAGTGAGGAGGAACCCCGAAAAGTGCAGCGCCGGGTGGTTGGTGCAGCTTGCCTCAAAGAAGTCGCTTCCTATAAATCCGGTGAAAGTGCGACGTTTGCTGCGGTTCTGCCTGGATCGCAGGAATTCCCTCCCGTGGCCGTTATGCTCCGATTTTTCTCGCTTCTAGCTATCACCGTCGTAGCTGTTGCCCCTTCGCCTGCGGCGACACGGGTCGGCGTCGTGATTGGCGACTTCCGATTGCCGGACGTGTATGG
>JBGSJY010000306.1:0-11571 GCA_041741515.1 Pirellulales bacterium
GCACGCCGACGAGCTGTTCACGTTCTTGTGGCGTGAGAACGTCGATCCGACCAACAACCACGCCGAACGCGAGGTCCGACCCGCCGTGCAGATGCGTAAGAACTCCTACCAGAACGCCAGCCCCACCGGCGCGGTGACGCAGGCCGTGCTGATGACCGTCCTCCGCACCCTCAAACGCCGAGGCCACAACCCACTGGCCGCCCTCACCCAGGCCGTCTCCCACTACGCCGCAACCGGCTCGCTCCCACCGATCCCAGCCACCATCGCTTCAGGTGGGTGAGGGGTTACAAAAAAGCTAGGCATTGCAATGGGCTGGGTGCGGTGGCCACTCCCGCCTCGTCGAGACTTGTCGTCAATCAGCATCTCGATGAACTAAATGCTGTTTAGTCGAACCCGCGAGTTCAAGCGGAATCCCTGCTTGCCGCCTTTTCAAGTCGTCCTTCACCACCCAGGACGAGATGCGACTTGGCGTGCCGTCGAGATCGGAAGACTGCGGCTTCTTCTCGACCTGGCCGGACGAGTGCGAAATCGCAGACCATCCATGCTGGCTACCGCCTTGCTGATCGCCGAAGGTAAGGCTCCGAGTCCACGTGGACTGACCGCAATCGCCACAACGCACCGTCCAGCATGCGCCTTCCGTCTGCGATCATGGAACGGGAGCGTTGCGATAGACGATTCTTCCGCCAACGACGGAGCAATCGACTTCGATGTCTTTTAACTCGCTGGGCGGAGTGTCCCAAGGGTCACGAGCGAGAACGATCATATCGGCGAGCTTCCCCACTTTGAGAGACCCCTTTTCCTGCTCCTCGAACGAGGCGAACGCACCGCCACAGGTCCAGGCACGGATGGCTTGATCAACCGTAACGCGTTGATCCGGGCCGTAGCACTTTCCCTCGGCGCTCGTCCTGGTGACCATGCTCTGAATGCGCAACATGGGCCGCGCCTCGCTGACGGGCGAGTCGCTGGTTCCGGCGACCGGAATCCCCATCCGTATTGCTGAACCGTTCGGGTGCATCCACGGCCAGCGCGCCTCTCCATAGGCTTCCATCTTGTCGCCGTGCTCCCAGATGTACGAATGCGGCGCCAAAACAATCCCCAGGCGCTTGACGCGATCCAGTATGGATTGGTTCACCACGCTGGCGTGCTCAATGCGGTGCCGATGATCGGCGCGAGGAAATTCGTCCAAGGCCGCCTCGAAGGCGTCCAGAAGCATGTCGATCTCGCGGTCGCCGTTGGCGTGAACGCAGGCTTGGAGGCCCGCCTTATGGATCGCGAGCATATGGGTGTTGAGCCTCTGCTGCGATGTGGCAGGTGGGATGCCGTAGTAGCCAGCTCGATCGGCGTACGGCTCGTAGAGCCAACAAGTCCGCCCGGACAGAGAATTGCCGTGGAAGTCCTTGACGGCGCCAATTCGAAGCCAATCGTCGCCGCGCCCCGATTCGGCAATTATTTGAGAGAGGTCGCCAAGGTGACGCCGTCGTAGCATTGCGTAGACTCGAACCTGTGGGTCCTCGCCTTGCAGCGCTTGGTAACGACGCAGCTTGTCTGGGTTGATGCCCGCGTCGTGAACGCTGGTGATGCCGACGCGATTGTACTGCTGAAAAGTCCGCCGCATCCCTTCAATCCATTCACGAAGACTGGGCTCGGGGTCCTCGGGACCGGCGTCGGAGATGCGTCCCTTCGCCGACTCGCGAAGAACACCGTTCGGCACGCCGTCGGCATCGCGGTCAAACGCCCCGCCCGGTGGATCGGGGGTTTCACGATCGACGCCGGCGAGCGCCAGGGCATACGAATTGGCGACGGCGACGTGGCCGCTCGAGTGGACGATGTAGACGGGGTGAGAGGTTGAGGCGAGGTCGAGGTCCGCGCGGGTGGGATGGCGACCGAGCTTCGTGTCTTCGTAGCCGCGTCCGCGAACCCAGTCACCCGCCGGCGTATGCTCGGCCTTCCGTCGCAGACGCTCAACGAGCTCCTCGATCGAAGAGACGTCCTCAGGCCCACAAGCGACGGTCCCAAACGGCGACAGCTCGTCGAAGGTTGGTGAGGGATGGATGTGGGCGTCGATGAAGCCTGGAAGTACGACGCGGCCGCGCGCGTCGATGACCTGGGTTTCATCGGTTACGAGTGCGCGAATCATGTCATCAGCGCCAATTGCGGTGATGCGGTCGTCCCTGATCGCGATCGCCTCGGCACGGGGCGTATCTTCGTCCATCGTCACGACGCGGGCGTTCACGATTACCAGGTCGGCGGCGAGTGCGTCTTGCCGCAACCGCACTTCTTCCAGCTGGCGAATCAGCGCCGGGTTATCGGGGTTGCCCCGCAACCGCCCGAGCGTCTCCGCATAGGCCGCCGCTAGGTCTTTGTGAGCGTGTAAGTAATCGCCTTCTCTCTCAAAAGCAGACGCTCTCAATAGGAGCAAGGAGCGCTTCCAACGAATGGTTCGGAGACCCGTATCAATCAACAGCATCGCTTGGGTCGTGTCGCCACACGCGATCAAGGTCTCAATCGCTTGCCGTTGCAACACAACGCTCGGGTTACGCCGCTGCGCTGCCTCGAGGGCGACGAGCTTGGCCTCGACCCCATGCACACGGCCGGCGGCCTCGGCGTGGGCGATCAGCCAGTCAACCTCCGGCGCTGGCGAGCGGATGGCTTGTTCCCACGCCGCCAAGGCCGCGTCGTCTTGACCCAATTCAGTCGCGGCTTTGGCGAGTACGGCGTTGAGTGACGCCGCGGTTGATGTTTCGGCGAAAGGGAGCACATCTTCAGCGATTTGCGAGGCTTCGAGGTGGGCGCCTGTGGCAAGGAGCGTTTTCGCCAAGCCCAGGCCGGCTGACGCCGAAGTGGGTTCGATCTTTAGGGCGTCCCGGTAGCTTGCCGCCGCCTCGGCAGATCGCCCGAGTGACCGGAGTTCGTCGCCGCGACGCGCTAGCAAACGTGCGCTGGTCGCATGGCGCGTCAGCTCGCGATCGATCGTCTCGAGTGCGTGCTCAGGACTTTCGTGGGCAATGGCGACCGACGCTAAGGCGGCGAGCGTGACCACTCCTTTTAAGAAAGACGCCGTCATTCTGAACGCTCCACGACCAGGTCGCCAAACCGGACCGATGTCTGCTCGGCCAGGACAATACCCACGCGGCCGGGAGCGAACGGCTCAGGCAACGGCACGGTATATTCAAGGTCATCGTTCAGTTGCACTTCCAGCACGGTCGGTCCCGGCTCCAGCTCGATCTTAATGGGCTTGTCGAACGGGAGCTCGATGATTCGCTTGGCGACGACGGTCCTCTGGCCGTCGACGATTTGCACCAACAACGCCTCGCGCGTCGCCGGGGAGACGACGTATGCGAAGAGGCGATCGGCGCTTTCGCAGGCGAAGGCGAGCCCCGCCGCGCCGATGGGGGTGGTAAACTGAACGCGAGCTTCGATATCGCCAACCTTGCCTTCGAAGTTGTCGTTCGTAATCAAGACAGGTTGCTCGGCAGAAGTGACGGCGACCGACTTTCTCCCGGATGCACCTATCCTCTCGATCTCAAACTGCTTTGGTTCCCCAGCGAGCACTGACCATCCCCGCGGGCGTCCCCCGTCCTCTGCCTCCTGCCATTGGAGCCGCATCTCCGTGATCAGGTCGGGATTATGCGGCGGACTCCAGGGGTCGGCGATCGGCGTGTGCCGCACTTCGCCGCGCTTAATGAGCTGGAACTCGTCACGCACGGCGCCGTGCTGGTCCACCATCGAGCCCGTGAGCGTGTCGCCCTTGATGTCCAGCAATAGGGAGCCGTGCTCAACGATGATCTCTCGCATGAGGGGCATCGTTCCTTTGCGGCCTACCCCGCCGCCGCCGTGCCCGGAGACGATGGCGAGAGAACCATTGTGAGGACGCAGCCCCGCGCTCTTGCGGTACGGTCCGTCTCCCTTCGGGTCGCCGTCGCCGTCATCAAGCACGACTCCCTCGGCGACGGTTGGCGTCGCGTAGGCGCCGTCGATGAGCATGCTGCGCTCGTAGATATGGGAGTGGCCCGAGAGAACCACGTCAACGCCGTAGGCCTCCAAGAGCGGCATGATGTACTCGCGCATTTCGACGAGCTGGGTCTCGTGGTCGCTATCGTGCGATCCCTTCGTGTAAGGCGGGTGGTGCCAGTAGGCGATCAGCCAGTCCGAATCATTCGCCTCGAGGTCCGCATCCAGCCATCGAGCCATCGCGCCGTCGGGCGAGCGGTCGAGGTCGTGAGAGTCCAGGCAAATGAAGTGCGCGCGCCCAATGTCGAAGGCGTAGTAGGCTTCGCTACCCGAAGCGAGTCCGCCGGCCTCGGCTGCGGTCGGCAGGACGTAGGCGTCGTAGTAGGGGCCAAACTGCGAGATCCCACGAGAAGTGTGCCCCTCGTGATTGCCCATTGCCGGCCAGCAAACCGTGTTGCGGAGAGTGGGCTGATAGACATCGAAGAAGTGCCGCTGGAACTCGATGTCCGCGCCGTCGCCGTAGGCCATGTCGCCCACGTGCAGGAAGGCGTCGGGGGTTCGCCCCGTCTGTGCGGCGAAGTCACGCATGGCCTCGTAGACCCGTTTTTGATCGGCGCCCCCGGTGCCCGAATCCCCGACCACCCAAAGCCTCGTATCCGCTGGATTTGAGGGGGATGGCGATGTCGTGAAGGTATGGTCCACGTCACCGCCTGCCAAGCATCGGTCCCCGTCGTAGACGGCGTACCAGTACTTTGTTCCCGGCTCCAATCCAGCAATTTTTGCCTCGTACTGCCAAGTGCTTGCGGGCGTTGAGGGGTTGCGTTCCCAGAGCTTGCGGCCCCCGGAGTGCGCTTGCGGCTCGTCGTAGAGCACCGGGATGGACCCGTAGGGCGCGTCGCTGTCGGCTGCGACATCGGTCGACACGCGTGTCGTCACGTCGTCCGATGTGGTGCGCTGGTTGAGGTCGTCCAGCGAGGTCCCGTAGCAGACCACCGGTTCGATCACGCTGTCCGTTCGCCAGACGATCACCATCGAGCGGGGTGTCGAGAGCTGTAAGTACGGCCCGCGGGTGATGCCGTCGCTCTCTGCGCCCACTGCCGCGGACAACGTCAAAACGAAGGCGATGGAAAGTAAACGATTCATTCAACTAGTTGGTTGGAAGGTGGGTGGTTGAGTGTTCAAAGTCTGCACCGCTTCTCGCCGTCTGTAAACCTTGCAGAGCGGACTGCAACTCACACCGCTACGGTTAGTACTTTTCTCAGTGCGCGACACCGCGAATCGCGCCTGTTGGGGTTCAAAAGAGAACCCGCCGCCGTTTTTGATCTCCAGCGCAAAAGACCAATCATTTTCATTGCGCGTCACCCCCCTCTGGATTTTGCAGCGGATCGAAATGCGTAGAGCACGTGAAGAGATGGTGAATGCATCGCGAAGATGCTTGTCAAGTCCGGCGCGATGCTTAGAAACCAGTCACGAACCGATCACCTGAGCCTCGCCGACCGAGCTTCGAACGAAGTCGTCGCTGCGAGGCGTCAGAGCCAACTTGATTTGATTTCGCCCCGCCGTTGCACACCAATTACTCAGGAGTTCTGCCGTGCTAAAGCGACTCTTTGCAGGAACAGCTCTTTTGTTCCTCCCGCAGCTCGGACAAGCCCAAATTGCCGTAACTTTCCAAGACGGCGTCACGCCGCTTCTCGGCGGAGGTTTCTACGACGGCACCATTGACACCGAGTTTCGAGCGGCGAACCCGACGGAAGAACAGGGCGAGAACCAAAACATCTCCGTCGATGACTTCGACGGCGGCTTTCAGACGCAGGGCGCCATCCGCTTCGGCAACCTGCTGATTAGCGACGGGGGCCTCATCCCCAACGGCCTGAACCGGGATCAGATCCTCTACGCCGAGTTCCGCGTCTGGAAGACCAGTCCGACAACCTCCGATGCAATCATCAATTTTAACCGTGTCGTCGGCCCTGATTCGACATCGGGGGACTTCTGGCAGGAAGACGACACCTGGGCCTCCCTCGGAGGCGACCTGATCCCCGACGCCGGCGGTTTCCTGAATGGCGATCCCATCCTTGAGAACGGCATTGAAGCGGCAACCGTCCCTGACTTCCAAGACGGCTACCCACTCGGCGACTTCACCAAGCCGCGTGACAACGGCATTTACTCTTCTAGCAACGACGGCGAAGACCTGATTTCAATCTTCACCGGGCAGATTGCCGCTAACCCGAATAATATCACGCCTGCGGAACAAGCCGAGATCATCGACGCGTCTTTCTTTCGCTACGAAGTTACCAATGCTGTTCGCGACTGGTTAGTCGATGGAACGCCCAACTACGGTTGGTCGATAAATAACAACACAGGCGACGGCTGGGACATGGTTTCGTCGGACGCCGAGGGCATGCTCAACCAAGGGGGCTTCGCGCTTGACGCCGTCTCGCTCCGTCCGTCACTGACGGTCATTTATGCGACCGGCCCGCGTGGCGACCTCGACTTTGACGGTGACGTCGATCTCGACGATTACCAGTCTCTGCTCGACAATTTGGCAATCGAACTCGACGGGCCAATTTCCACGGGCGCCACGGGCGACTTGGACTTCGACCGCGATGTCGACCTCGATGACTTCGCTCTGTTCAAGGGCTTCTATGACACGGCGAACGGCTCCGGAGCCTTCGCCATGGCCCTCGCCGTTCCCGAGCCGACCGCAGCGCTGCTGGCCGTCCTCTGTAGTTTGTTCGCCGCATCCTCACGCCGCCGCTGAATCGAAGCCGCTTGAATCCGCGAACAACCGACCATAGAGCCCAGCCACAGGAACCGACACCATGCGTATTTGCTTCAGTTTAGCGGTCGCGGCGCTCGTCGCCGTCGCCGCCCCGCCCAACAAGGCGCACGCTGACGAAGACCTTTCGATCGTTGTCAACCCACGCACGGGGGCTGCGTCGATCCGAAATGACACGTCCACGGCGATCGACCTCGACGGTTACCTCCTGAGAGGGTCGTCGGGCACTTTCAACCCGGGCGCTTGGAATAGCCTCGATGAACAAGGCATTCCGGGCTGGGCCGATGGCCCCGCCGCCACTAATCGACTGGGCGACACCAACCTGTTCGGGAGCTCGGTCCTGGCGCCGGGCGCCTCGCTCTCGATCGGCTCGCCCTACGTGCCTTTCGTCCCCACTGCGATCGGGCAGCCCGAGCCCACCTTCAACTTCACGTACAGCGTTCCCGGCTCGGGGTCGTTTGCGGGAGACGTGGAGTTCAGCGTGCAAAACACGGTCGTTCTGGTCATCGACACGGTGACCGGCGCCTCGACCCTGCAGAACCAATCAATCTTTGGCGTCGATATTGACGGCTACCTGATTCGCTCACCTGCGGGGGTGCTAAACCCGTCCGGATGGACGCCGCTCCAGGCTTCTAACCCGGCTTGGCGTGCATCGACAGGGGCTGCCAACCGTTTGGCGGAAGGGAACCTGTTCGGTTCTACGTTTCTTTCGCCTAACGGCGGGTCGATGCTGATCGGTTCTGCCGTCAATACCTTGGCCCTCGCTGACGAAACGGACCTCACGCTGGAATATCACGTGCCGGGAGTCGGCACGCTGGCTGGCAGTGTGTTGTTCACGTCGGCTCCCGTCGCCGTCTTGCCGGGGGACTACAACGTTGACGGCCGAGTCGATTCAGCGGACTACACCGTCTGGCGTGACGGCGGAGCCCCCGACAGCGGGCCCGGCGGCTACAGCCTCTGGGCAGCTAACTACGGCGCCGTAGCGTCGTCGTCTGCGGCAGCGATCGCCGTCCCTGAACCTGCGTCGGCGGTCCTCGTTGCAATTGGTCTGGTGGCGAGCCTCCGATCCAGGTCGGCCGTCGCCGTTTAAGTGAAGCTCTTAACGTAGACATGAGGTCAATGTGGCATCGCTCATGAAGCGTGCAGACTTAAGACCGCGAGATGCGTTCACGTTGGTTGAACTGCTTGTGGTAATCGCCATCATCGGTGTGCTCGTCGCGCTGCTGCTGCCCGCCATCCAGGCAGCCCGCGAAGCGGCGCGGCGGGCTCAATGCCAGTCCAATCTGAAGAACAATGCGTTAGCAGTCGTCAACTACACCGGCGCCAACGGAGAGTATCCCATCGGCGTGGACGGGGGTGATCCTGCCTTCGCAAGAGTCGTCGTCACCGAGAACGGCGAACAAGAAGGCCAAGTCGGCATGTGCGAGAGCGGGTTCGGTTGGATTGTTTGGACCCTCCCGTATCTCGAGGAACAAGCGGTTTACGACCTGATGACGGACCAGACGGAATGGAAGAAGCGGGCGGACCCGACCGATGTTTTCCCCTCGCCGGGACTGCTTGCATTGGGACGCGGCATGTACGGGGGGGCGGTTTGGCCGGGGGGCGACAAGACGCTCCCAACTTACCGTTGTCCAAGCTCGGAGATGCCGGCGATAGCCGAACGGGGCTCAAGCAGCGGAAATCCGGCTCATTCCAACGCGAATGGATACGCGACTTCCGACTACAAAGGGAACGGAGGTGTGAGTGACAACGGGATCTTCTTTCACAAGTGCGACAACGTTGTAGCGAAGCTGATTCAGCAAGGTTTTCCGCCTGGGTACACTCCCAACGCGGGCCAGCGGAGCTGGCAGCGTATCAAGCCTTCGAAAGTGACGGACGGCTTGAGTCAAACCATCCTCATCGGCGAATCGGCTTACTACTGGGGAACAAACAATGGCGGCAAGGAGGTAACCGAAGATTGGCCGGTTTGGGTCGGCGGAGTCGCTAGTGATGAGAACACGATCTTCAAAACCGCTCCGCGGAGTGGGAGCGGACCAAACGGCTCAGGACGCGGGTCGGCGCCCATTAATTGCGGCATCTCACCAAAGGGGTTCGACAAGATGTTCTACGGCACGAGGCCCGGACAGGATCTGACGTCCGGCACCGCCGGGGTCATCCTCGACGATGATTGTGCGTTTAGCTGGCACTCGGGCGGCGCGTTCTTCGGATTCTGCGATGGCTCGGTGCATTTCTTGAAGGACGATATCGACCCCGTCGTGTACGAAAACCTTGGCGGAAGAAATGATGGCAACGTCGTGACCGAGTTCTGATCGGCGGTGTCTTCCGACGATCTAGGCAAGCCTTGATTCGCATAACCAGCACCCATGGAGTAGACCTAATGTCCGGCGCCTATCGTTTCCATCGCTGCCTCGCGGCGGCTGCCGCGCTTTGTGCGGCGACTGCATCTACGGTTTCTGCGCAAGTTATCTACGACAACGGCGCCGCCAACGTGCTAAGCACGCCAACGAGCGCAGCGCCGCTGCTTGCCGTCGAGCTTCGCGACGGCGCAGGTGGCGCGGTGACGACGCTCGATGTGATCGCTGGGGCCGCGATCGGCGTTGTAGGCGGCGGCTCGACTCCCCCCGGAGGAACGATCAATGCCGACCCCGTGAGCGCCAGGGTACTAGCGTCGTCGGTGCTCAATGTCACTGGCGGCGCCCGCGCCACTGGTGACCTCTACGCCACGGACAACGCGAATGTCACGCTTTCGGTGCTTGCTTTCGATGACGCCGTGATCGAAGGCTCGGCCCGCCTGACCCTTTTGAACGGCGGTCGGATTGACGATGACATCGTTGTGCTCGGCTCGGCGCACCTCGAGATGGGCCCCGGGGGTCGCCTCGACGATGAAGTGGAGATCCGCAACAACGCTACTGCTAACTTCACCGGCGGCCTGATCGCCGATGACCTGGTTGTCGTGGACAACGCAGTGGTCACGATCAGTAACATCACCATCTCTGACAGCATTGAGGCCGGTGGCGCTTCGGTGACTCACTTCAACGGCGGAACTGCCGGCGATGTCTTCGCCGCCGAGAATGCGGTCGTGAACATCAATGGGGGAAGCGTGACCGACATCATCGCCGCGGCGCCAGGTGGTGTAATAAATGTTTACAGCGGGGGAGTCGCCGCGGAAGTGAACGCCACCCTGAACGGGCAGGTTAACTTTTTCGGTGGCGTGGGAGGCTCGGTGGTCGTTAATGCTCAAAGCGGCGGCCGTTCGAAGTTAGCGGGCCTTGTCGCCAACCAGATTGACGTGAACGCTCTAGCCGGCCAGCTCGCAATCTCAGGCGGCTCAGCCAACGAGCTGACCGTCTTTGCCGAGCTGAGTGGCGTGGTGGATATTTCCGGCGGCGACTTTGGAACGGTCGATCTCGAAGCGCAGACCAACAGCGTGATCACGATTTACGGCACCGAGTTCTTCGCTTTCGGTCAGCCACTCGCTTTTGGGGTGGTGCCGTTTGTTGCCGGTGATCTCGTGGGCACCCTGGCGGACGGGAGCCCATTCGAGGCAACCTTCCGCCGCCAATTCTCACCGGTAGGGCTTGCTGGCCAGATCGTGCTGGTCAACCTGCCGGAGCCTTCGACAGCGCTATTGGCGGCGTTGGCGCTCCCCGCCGTCTGGTGCGGACGCCGTGATGACGCTTCAAGCGTCTGACGCCCATTGCACACGCTTTCTTCCGTTCTTTCGCGTCTTCGCGGGGTGGAACGAAGCCCTAGGCGGTTCAACCGCCTAGGGCTTTCGTCGTCAACTATCACTTGGCTCCCCAAGGCAGGCATGTCCGATACTTGTCACTCCGGCTGTTGCGGCCGCCTGCTCGCGATTGCTTTTGCGTTGGGGTTTGCTCCGACGGGCGCTGCGGCGCTGGACGTCTGGGATGCGGTTGTAGTCCATAGGTTCGACGCCACCGAAGCGGTGCAAGGGGTCGCCGTCGAACCCGACGCATCGCCCGGCGCCGCCTTTTTTGCGATCGCCAATTCCGCAATTGGCAAATACGACAAGCGAACGGGCGAGAAACTCGGCGAGTGGCGTTCTTCGGAGGACCTGCCCCTCACGCATCTCAACTCCGGGCTCGTGCGCGACGGCAAGCTCTACTGCGCACATTCGAACTTTCCTCAGTGGCCAGAGACGAGCTCGGTCGAAATTTTTGACGCCCACACGTTGAAGCACATCGAAAGCCACAGCTTTGGCGTCTACGAAGGGTCATTGACTTGGACCGACTGGCGGGAGAACGACGACTTACCCGAAGACGGCGCTTGGTGGGCATGCTTTGCCCATTACAGCGAGCGGGTCAACAACAACCCACGCGCCCTTCCAAGTTCCTACACCACCGTCGTTAAGTTCGATCGCGAATGGCGACGTATTGGCGGCTGGGTCTTCCCTCCCTCCGTTATCGAGCGATTCGAGCCGCACAGCTCATCCGGCGGAGGTTGGAGCCCTGACGGGCTGCTGGCGGTCACCGGTCACGACCGTCCCGAGATTTACCTGCTGGCCCTGCCTCACAGCGGTTCGATCCTGCGGCATGTCGCCACCGTCCGCGCACCAGTTACCGGTCAAGCCATCGCTTGGGACCGGTCAATCCCTGGCGTTCTTTACGGGATCGACCGCACGAAGCGGCAAGTGGTAGTTTGTCGAGTTGAACCAGAGCGTTATGGGAAGGGAGCAGCTTCAGGGCCAGCGCACACTAACCCGTTGCGAGGTCAAGGACTTGCGAGAGGAAGTGGTTGTCCCAGCCGGCGATTTCGCGTTTGCCTTTGATGCTTTGCTTGGACGGATGGCGTTTGAGGAGGCTGATCGCCAGGCGGCGTAG
>JBGSJY010000307.1:0-9022 GCA_041741515.1 Pirellulales bacterium
CCGCGCCGAGGGCGTTGAGCGCGTCGGCGAGGTCGCCGATCGGGCGCTCGCGCATCCTCGGCACGCCGTCAAGCCGGAAGGCGCCGTGGCCGAGCGTCACCATTGCGGTGAGGAACCGAACCGTCGTGCCGCTGTTGCCAATGAACAGGTCGGCCTCGATCGCGGGGATCGCTCCCCCGGCGCCAGCGACGCGGAGCGTCGTGCCGTTGTCGGCGACATCGATCGGGATGCCTAGCCGGCTGAGCCCGTCGATCATCACGTGCGTGTCGTCACTCACCAGCGCTCCGGTGAGCGTCGACTCGCCATCCGCCAGCGCCGCACAGACCAGCGCACGGTTGGTAAGGCTCTTCGACCCCGGCGGCCGCACCGAAGCTTTCAGCGGGCCGGTGACCGGCGTGATCTCGATCGAGTCGACGGGCATACGCAATGAGTTTAGACAGGGTTTACAGGATCGAAAGGAACGAGACAGTCCTCCTGTCGCACCTATTGATCGTGGCTTGAAAATGGCGAGACCCCGACGCAAGTCGGAGGAGAAACGCGCCTCCACCCTTACTGGGCCTTATTCGTTTGTTCCTTCTCGGCGGGCTTGGCTTCCGCCACTGGCTTCTTTTCTGGCGCAACAGCCGCTTCCTTCTGGACCTTTTTCGGCGTCAGCACCAGGCGCACCTCGGTCCCGGCCGGCGGGATGTGCTCGGTAAAGGGCTCGAACCACAACTCGCCGTTGCTCGCGGAACTCGGCGCGGGCACGTCGAGCATCGCGGCGCCG
The DNA here is from genome assembly GCA_041741515.1 of Pirellulales bacterium. GTDB lineage: Bacteria > Planctomycetota > Planctomycetia > Pirellulales > Lacipirellulaceae > Botrimarina. The sequence goes on from JBGSJY010000307.1 coordinate 767, forward strand.
AAGTTCGAGACGCAAATAAAGTCACCGGCGTCGGCCAGATAGTGCTGCTTGCCCGAATCGGGATCGGTCCAAAAGCCACTGCCGGCGAAGACAAACGGCAGGTCCATGGCCTGCTTGGTGTTGACATTGCGGACCCAGTCCTGCGCGCGGGCCTGATGAGGCTTCCCTTCGGCAGTCCAGTGGACGACGACTTCGATCTCCGTGCCCGTTGGCGGCTTGTACTCGGGCTGGAAGCGGACGGGCGTGCCCTCTTCCGCCCCGACCAGCAGCAGCCCGGTATGAACGAGATAGGCTTTCGCATCGACCGCGACGACGGCTTCGTGTTCTTTGGTCCCCGCGGGGCAGGCGAACATCTCCAGCACGCCCTCGCGGAGCACCACCTTGCCGTCCACCATCACCCGGGTGCGGCCCTCGTCGATCCACACCGGCTGCTTGGGGTCGAGCTGCTTGGCGTCTGGCGGCGGGGGCAGCGCCAAGGCCGGCGAAACGCCGAGCAGCAGATATCCCACAACGATGATCAGCGCTCGGCGACGGATTGTCGGCGCTTCGCGACAGATTGTCGGCGCTTCGCGACTAGGAGCCCGCCGGCGAGATGGATAAACTCGGCCGTTTGCGGCACAGTTATGAATGTAAGCCATTTATTCCACTCCAGGTCCGGTTCAGGTCGTCGCGACGACCTGTATCTTAACGCCACCCCTTGAAGGATCGCCACGGTGTCGACGGCCCTCCCGCCCCAATCGCCCTCCGGCCGCACCCAACCGGGCGCGATATCCACCTCACGCCCCATGAGCAGCGTCATCGGCGCCCTGACCCAACTAGAAGCGCGGCAACTGTGGCGCACCGGCGCCCCCGAGGCGGTCCGTGACGCGTGGAAAAAGAACGACCACACCGCGGCGTGGCAGGCTTGGGCGGCCCACCTTGGCAAACACAATCCCAACGGCCTGCACTTCGGGAAGGAAAAACCGGCCGTCACCTGGGGCCTTAACGCGGGCGCCGCCGAAGCATTTGGCGAGTGGCTCGCCGAGGGCCCGCTCGCCAAGGGACAAGCGGCAGTCGCCGCCGCCCATCGCTGGGTCGCCGACTGCGGCGAACGGGAAGCGGACCTCATCTTCGCCCTGGAGTGCGTCGCCTGGGGAGCCGCCTTGCCGGGGCTTGCGAACAAGCTAGGCGCCGACGCTTGGTGGTCGCTCACCGAGACGCTCTACAGCGTCGCCCAGGAGGCCGCGTCCACCGCGGCGCCCGAGTCAATCGAGCCGCAAGAGGTCGTAATCGATCAGCTGCTCGCCGGTGAATTGCCTCTGCTGCTAAGCCGGTTGCTGGCCGATCTCCGACCCCTTCACGAGCTGGCGGACCGTGCAAAGAAGTCGCTCTCGAGCGGCATCGAACGGCTCACCGATGGCGAGGGGATGCCGAGCGCTGGGCTGTGGATCGACCGGGACCTGCACGCCGTGTCGCTGTTGCTTGCCTGCTGGACCCGCTGCCGTTTGCTAGGTGACGCCAAGCCGTGGTCCAGCGACGCCCAGGCGCAATACGAATGGCTGGTGCGGCAGTCACTGCGGATGGCCGACCGCCTCGGCCGGCTGGCGTTCGCCCCCGCGGACCTGACCGGCGCGGACGACCTCCTGCATGAGGCGTTACGGGTCGGCGCCGACGATTCCGATTTGGCCGCGGCCTCGCTGCGGCTCAAGGGTTTCAAGGCGGATCAGTCCTTTGAGGAGCCCGAGTGCTCGAACCATTCGGAGTGGGCGGAAATCGGCGTTCTGGCCAGCGGTTGGCGGGACAAGGCGCCGAGGATGGTCGTCGCCCACCCGTCGGACTCGATGAGCATCGAAATTCATGCCGGCCGCAACCTCCTGCTGGGGGGGGAGTGGCCGATCGACGCGACCATTAACGGCGAGGCGGTCCGTTCAACGGATGACTGGGAGTGCCAGTGCTGGCACACCGACGAGGACGGCGACTACCTCGAGGTCGCCCTGCCGCTCGTGGGCGGAGGGCGGATCGAGCGACAGTTCTTCCTGTCGCGCAAGGACGGCGTCGGCTTCCTCGCCGAGACGCTCTTTTCCGGCATCGCCGAGCGCGCCCAGCTAAAATCCACCGCGCGGATTCCGCTGGGGCAGGGAATCACCCTTGGGCCCGAGAGAGAGACGCGTGAAGCCACCCTCGTCGCGGGCGGCGAAGCCGTCGTCGGCCTCGTGCCGCTGGCGCTGGCCGAGTGGCGGGACGACCCGCGTGGCGGCGAGCTTTTGATGGACGGCGCCAATCTCGTCCTGACGCGCCAGTGGCAAGGCCGCAACGCCGCGTCGTTCTTGTGGTTGGACTTCTCGGCTGCCCGCTTCGCGAAGCAGCGGACGTGGCGGCAACTTACCGTCGCCGAGTCGCTCAAGAACGTGACCCCCGACGTGGCCATCGGCTACCGCGTCCAAGCCGCCAAGCAGCAGTGGTTCATCTATCGTTCGCTGGAAAAGCTCGGCAACCGAACGCTGATGGGTCAGAACCTGTCCTGCGAGATGTTCGTCGGCAAGTACAAGGCTCCGGATGCGGTCGTTGAGGAATACTTTCAGATCGAGGGGCCGGAGCTAGAGTAACCAGGGATTGCACGGATAGCACGGATTCCTTCAGAAGCAGAACACTACGCGATAACTAACGAACAGTGACTGGGAGCCCTAAGCGCCAGCGCCGGGAGTAGCGGCGGGCACACGCTCGCGATCCGTGTACCCGCTTCAACTCCCGGTGCTGGCGCTTAGGGCTCTCAAGATAAACAATGTCAAGCTCTGACCTCGACGCCGTCGTTCGCGATAATGTCGAGCGGGTTCGTGAGCAGATCGCGGCGGCTTGCGAGGCGGCGAGGCGGTCGGTGGACGACGTAACGCTCGTTGGCGTCAGCAAGTACGTTGGTCCTGCAGAGACAGCCGCTCTGGTGCGGGCGGGTTGCACCGTGCTGGGCGAGTCGCGGCCGCAGCTTTTGTGGTCGAAGGCGGCTGCGCCGGAGCTGGCCGGTTTGCCGATCGAGTGGCGGATGATCGGCCACCTGCAACGCAACAAGGTGGACCGCACCGTCGCGGTTACCGCGGGCATCGACAGCCTCGATTCGCTCCGCCTAATGAAGGCGGTGAACGACGCTGCCGCCGCTGCGGGTAAGACCCAAGCGGTGCTACTGGAGGTCAACGAGTCCGGCGACGCCGAGAAGCACGGCTTCGCTCCTTGCGAGTTACCGGCGGTGCTCGGGGAACTCGGCAACTACCCGAACGTCCAAGTGGAAGGCCTGATGACCATGGCCGCCCGCGAGGGGGACCGAGACACGGCCCGCCGCAACTTCGCCGCCCTGCGAGAGCTGAGAGACCGCGTAGCGACCCCCGCTCTCCCCCTCAATGAACTATCGATGGGCATGTCAGGCGATTTGCACGAGGCGATCATCGAAGGCTCAACGATGGTCCGCATCGGCTCGGCCCTTTGGGAAGGTATTCAATGAACCACCACGGAACGACGGAACAGAGGAAGGTTCGACGCATGGACCGATGCTGGTAGGAAAACTCCTTTTGTTCCTTCGTTCCTTGGTGGCTTGCTTCAAGAATTATGGTCGAGATCAAACGCAACCCGACACGTCCCGTCCGAATCGGTTCGGTGACGATCGGCGACGGCCATGCGATCGCCGTGCAGAGTATGACGGCGACCAGCACTCAGGACATCGACGCCACCGTCGCGCTGGTCAACCTGATGGGCGTGGGGGGGCCGGGGGTCGGGGCGGACGTGGTGCGGATCGCGGTCGATAGCAAGGCCGACGCCGCGGCGCTGGCCGAGATCCGCAAGCAGACGACCGCCAATCTCTCGGTCGACCTGCAAGAGAACTACCGACTCGCGGAACTCGTCGCGCCGCATGTCGATAAACTCCGCTACAACCCGGGCCACCTCTACCACCACGAGCGCGACAAGCCGTGGCAAGAGAAGGTCGCTTACCTGGTCGCCGTCGCCCGCGATAACGACTGCGCGATGCGAGTGGGCGTCAACTGCGGCAGCGTTGATCCCGCCAAGAAGGCCAAGTACGACGCATCTGACAGCATCGGCCCGATGCTCGAATCGGCGCTGGACCACTGCGCGTACTTGGACGAGCTCGACTTCACGCGCTACTGCGTGTCGCTCAAAGACTCCGATCCCAAGCTCGTCGTCGAGGTCAACACCCGCTTCGCCACCGCGCGGCCCGAGGTGCCGATCCACCTGGGCGTCACCGAAGCGGGCATCCCTCCCGAGGGCGTCATCAAGACCCGCATCGCTTTCGAGCAGCTGATTTCCAAGGGCATCGGCGACACGCTGCGTGTATCGCTGACGGTCCCCAACCACCGCAAGCGCGAAGAAATCGAGGCGGGTCGCGCGATCGTTGCGGACATCTACGCCGGCCGCGTCCGCAGCGTCGTCGATTACGGCCTCCCGACAATGAACATCATCAGCTGCCCAAGTTGCAGCCGAGTCGAGAACGAGGCGTTCGTCGAACTGGCCGAAAAGGTCAAGGAGATGACACGCTACGCCAAAGACCACGCGATCACGATCGCCGTCATGGGCTGCCGCGTGAATGGCCCGGGCGAAACCGACGACGCCGACCTCGGCCTCTGGTGCGGGCCAACCTTCGTGAACCTCAAGCGGGGCGAGGAGGAGCTGGGCCGCTTCGGCTACGACGAAATCCTGCCGCGGCTGAAGGCCGAGCTGGACGCGTTGATCGCGACTTACGAATAGTGGCAGCGTCTGCTACCGCCCTGTTTTGCGACAAAACGCGACTAAGTCATGACCCCGGACTACGATCAGGGAGCGCGGTGATTCGCCCTTTTCTCGTGACCCACTAGGCCGATGTCGCCTCTCCTCCGGTGCTCGCTTCCGCTACTCACGGTTGTTCTCGGCGCGACGGTTTCGCCTGCAGCCGTGGACTTCTTTCGGACGGGCGACGAGCCACAATTCGGTAGTCAGTTCCCCCGTCGTCTGACGCCCACGTTCACCAATGCCAGTGATGATCGCCTGATGGCCATCGTTACGCCGCAGGTGACGGCTACCCAAGTGACGCCGGCGTTCGCAAGCCTGCTCGACTCGGCTACGGGGTTCGTCTGGACCACAACCGACGCGAATCCAAACCTCGGCCGGCTGCGGCTCGACTTCGCGCAACCGGTCGTTGCCGCCAGCCTCCGATATAACTGGGTCTCAACCGGAACCGTGTCTGGCGCGGGCGGCGCCTTGAATGTGACGTTGCGGAGTAGCACATCGCAGGTGGCCGAGTTCTTTGCCGGTGGCCTTCCGTATCAACAAGGTTGGCTGGGGGTCTCTGACACCGCGCTGCCGTTCTCGTCGATCGACATCGACTTTTCTGGCATGTCAGGCAACCTGGCGTTTTACTTCTACGGCGACGCGTCGGCCGGCGCGATCGAGTATGTCCCGGCTCCGGCGCTCGCTGGTGACTACAACAGCGACGGCAGCGTCAACTCGATCGACTACTTCGCTTGGCGATCGAAATACGGATCGACTGTCGCCGCCCCGGCGGCGGGCGCCGACGGCAACGCCGATAGCGTCATCAACGCCGCGGATTACACCGCGTGGCGTGATAAACTCTCGGCGCAGCCGGCGGCGATCCCCGAGCCAACTTCGCTGGCGGGCGTGGCCGTCATCGCTTCGCTTTTTGCGATGCGAGCGCTTTCCAGACGCGCTTAGCGTACGCCCGGTCGAGACGAGCCAGACGCACCGAACGCAGGTCGAGCGTCTGCCCTTCTCCCTTCGCCGGCTTGACGAAGACGAACGGCAGGCAGGCGTCGATGACCCGCAGCGGACCCGTCGTCTCGCGCGGGCGGAAGCGTACGCGGATGATTTGCTCGGCGTCCGCCAGCGGCAGGTCGCAGCTCCAAGCAAACTTGGCGTACTCGAACTCCTCGCTGAGCACCGCGACGTAGTCGCCCCGGCGCACGTCCTCGGGGGCTAGCGTCTTGGCCAGCGTCGCGTCGCGTTCGGCGGTGGGGGTCTTGGTGTTCACGGTCTTCGGGCTCGTTGAGCGTTCGAGACCGACCTAGGGAACGCCAAGAAGGTTCGCGCATTGGGGCGAGCCGGGAGCGTCAGTGACCGGGGGAACCCCGGCGCCCGCTTCACTCCGATCGCTGACGCTCCCGGCTCGCCAATCTTCTAGCCCGGTGAATCCAGGTAGGGGTCCTGGCTCATCGCCCGTTGCATCTTCTGCCGCTCTTTCTCGTGGTAGAGCAGCACCTTGCGCTCGCGGAACTGGCGGCGTTCGACGCGGTTTTGCGCGCGGGAGAAGACGCCCTCGAGCCCCGACAGCGGCGCGTCACCCGCGGACTTGCCGCGGGCGACCAGACGCTTGTACTTGCGGGGCCCAAACCCCTGAACCAGGATCTCGTCGTCCAGCGACAAGAACTGCCGATAGCTGCCGGGGTCGCCTTGGCGGCCGCAGCGGCCGATGAGCTGGCGGTCGATGCGGCGTGACTCGTGCAGCTCGGTGCAGATCACGTGCAGGCCGCCCAGGTCGTGGACGCCCTCCCCGAGCTTGATATCGGTGCCGCGGCCCGCCATGTTCGTCGCGACAGTGACGCGTCCCCGGCCACCGGCGGCGGAGACGATCTCCGCCTCTTTGGCGAAGTGCTTGGCGTTGAGCACCGTGTGTTCGATGCCCGCTTCGGTGAGCAGCCCCGAGAGCAGCTCGCTCTTGTCGATCGAGCGGGTCCCAATGAGCACCGGCCGGCCGGTCGCGTGGATCGTCTTGATCTCATCGACAATGGCCCGCCATTTCGCGTCAGCCGTGCCGAAGACGAGTGTCGGCAACTGCTTGCGGATCGGCGGCCGGTTGGTTGGGATCGGCAGGACGTGGACCTTGTAGATCTTCCGAAGTTCGGGGGCGCTACTGCTCGCGGTGCCGGTCATCCCCGCCAGTCGCTGGTAGCGGAGGAAGAGGTCCTGGATCGTAATCCGCGCGGCTTGGTTGGTGGCGAAGGTGATCTCGACCCCCTCCTGGGCCTCGACCGCCTGATGGATGCCGGCCCGCCACTTGCGGCCTTCGGCGAGGCGACCGGAAAACTCATCGACGATAACGATCTCGCCGTCGCGAACGATGTAGTGGCGGTTGAGGGACATCTCGCGGCGGACCTTGATGGCGCGCTCGATGTACTCGTAGATCTCCGCCAGCGGCACACGGTCCATCGCGGGCGGCTTGGTCAACTCGCGGACGACGCGCCGGCCGGCGAGCGTGAGGTCGACGCGTTTCTCTTTGTGCTCGTACTCGTAGTGCTCGTCCTCGACGAACAGCGGCGGGTCGCTCGCCGCTTGCCGGGCCGCCCATAGGTACGCCTCGGCGGCGATCTCCTCTTCTTCGCCGGGGAGCGCGCTGATGATGAGCGGCGTCCGCGCCTCGTCGATGAGGATGCTGTCGGCCTCATCGACGAGCATAAAGTGCAAGTCACGCTGGACCGGCTTCTCGCCGGCGCCGGCGCTGGCGCCGCCGGTGAGCATCTCGCCGAACAGGTCGCGGGCGCCCTCGCTGATCCGCCGCTTCAGCAGCCGGTCGCGGAGAAAGTCGAAGCCCATCTCGTTGGCGGTGCCGTACGTGATGTCGCAGGCGTACGACTTCTGCCGCTGCGCCTGGGGCATCTGCGACTGGATCACGCCGATCGTCATGCCCAGCGCGTTGTAGACGGGCTCCATCAGCTCGGCGTCGCGGGCGGCGAGGTAATCGTTGACCGTCGCCATATGTGCCCCCTTTCCCTCCAGGGCCGCTAGGTAGGTCGGTAACGTCGCGGTGAGCGTCTTCCCCTCGCCGGTTTGCATCTCGATGATCGAGCCGTAGTGCGCCGCCGTTCCGCCCAGCAGCTGCACCTCAAAGTGCCGCATGTTCTTCGTGCGGCGGGCCGCCTCACGCACCAGGGCGAACCCTTCCACCAGTAGCCGGTCGAGCGGTTCGCCGCTGCGGGCGCGGTAGCGGAGCGACAAGCTCTCTTTCCGCAAGTCGTAGTCGCTGAGCTTCTCCAGCTCCGGCGCGCGTCGATTGATCGGGTCGAGGCACGCGGCCCAGTGCGCGAGCCGCCGCTTCACCGGCCCGCCGGTGAGCGTCTGGATCTTGCGGGCGACGCCTTGGGGGATCGTTCTCAAGGGCGAGCGGCTATCGGGCGGCCGGCCTGAACGCGAGCGGGTACGGTCGCGGGGCAGGGGAGGGGCGGAGCACTCTATCGTACACCCTCTAGCGCCAGCCGGTGCTCGACGGGGGCGCCGCGACCCGCAACGGGG
>JBGSJY010000308.1:0-2430 GCA_041741515.1 Pirellulales bacterium
CGGCGGCTCGCCGACGCCAAGCGGCAGTTCGAACGCTACGTCGAGCTGGGCGCTCACGACCCGGCCCTCACGCTCCATCGCCAGATGACCGCCATCGGCGAGGGCTGGCGGATCGACCCCCAGCGCCTGCAACCGATCATCGACGCCCTCCGCGCCGAGAAACGCTACGAGGAGGCGGCGCCGCTGCTGGTTGATCTTATCGAACAGCTTCAGCAACGCATCAATAACTTGCGGCTGACCCTCGCGCAGATCGCCGTGAAGAAGACCGACCAGTCGCAGCTGGCGATTGACGCGCTCTCCGCGCTCGACCACCGCCTCCTCAGCACCGAGCAACGCGACATCGCGATCGAGATGCAAGGCCGCGCCCGCCGGCGGCAGATCGAGGGCACACTCGGCCCCAGCCCCGGCAGCGAGATCCGCTGAGGTAGGGGCCGCCGCGCGGACCGCTCGAACGATTTTGGCCAGCGACGAGACAAGCCCAACGACGCGAGGCGGTGGTAGGGGAAGAAGATAAGAACCACGGACGACACGGATGGCACGGATCGTCATCCCTTCCGTGCCATCCGTGGTTCAATCGTTGTTCGCAAAACAAAAAGCCCCGCGGCGCCGACGCGCCGAGGGGCTTTATCGTGTTGTTACTTGAGTGATCGCTCAGCGCACCGCCGCGGTGGGACGCACCTTGTCGTCCTGTACGCGGGTCGCTTGCTTCGCGTCACTTTTCTTGACCGGCGCCTGGCTGGTGCCGGCGAGGTAGTTGTCGATCCGGGCGCCCCCGCGGAGGCGTTCGAACTCGTCACTCATCGCCATCCGCATCTTCTTCTCGAGGATGTCGCGCTGGAGCTCGACCTGGACCTCGGCCATCGTGACGCCGATCGGCTCGGTACGGCCCTCGCTGCGGAGGATAAGGAACTTGTCGGCCACCTGGATGATGCCCGAGAGTTGACCGTCCGCCAGAGCGAACGCCGCCTCTTCGAGCTGGGGCTGGCCGCTGTACTTACGGATCGGCGGCACCTCGCCCCGCAGGCTGCGGCTGGAGGGCTCGATCGAGTACTCCTCGGCTAGGTCGCCGAAGAACTCCGCGGTGGGGTTCTGGCGGGCCTTATCCCACACCTCTTGGGCGCGGCGGAGGCTCCCCATGACGATCGCCCGGCAGCGGACCTTCTCGCCGTAGTTGGCCTCGAAGCCCTTCTGCAAGTCCTCGGCCGTCACCTCGACGCGGCCGTCGGTCAGCTTCTTCAGCGCCGCGGAGGGCCACACCGAGTCGCGGACGTACTGCTGATAGTTGAGGTCTTGCTCTTCCGTCGCCATCTTCACCCAGCGTTGCAGGTCGGGCTGTCCCTGCGGGTCGAGGACGCCAGCCAGCTCGGCGGCGTGCCGCATCTCGTTCTCGAGGTCGGATTGCGACACGGTCTTGCCCGACGCCTCGAGCGCCTGGCGTAGCAGCAGGTGCGAGATCTCAACCTCGAGCACTTCCTCGCCGTGGCGGGCCAGGCACTCGCGGCCCAGGTCGGCCATCGTGACCTTGTCACCGTTCACCGTGGCGACGACGCCGGGCATCGTTTCGCGGAGCTTCGGGTCGTTGTAGACGTTCTGAATCACCGCCGCGTTCTGCAGCTCGCTGAACAGATTGTTGGCGACGCCGCGGAGCTTTTGCTCGCTGATCGCTTCGGCCAGTTCGTTGCGGACTTCGGCAATCGGCACGTTGCGGGCGTCGATAAACCCTTCGCACTTGAGGATCACAAACTGCTCTCCCGCCTTGATGACCGGCGAGACCTCGCCCGGCTTGAGGCTGAAGGCGGCGCGCTCGACCTGGGGGTCGCCGGCGTGGGGACGAATCGGCTGGATCAACCCGCCGATGCTCGCCGAGTTGACGTCCTGCGAGTGGGCCATCGCCAACCGCGGGAAGTCGGCCGGCCGGGCGACCGCCTCACGCTGCACCTGGGCTGCGGTCTGGGCGTCGGTGACGACGATCAGCCGCACCTGGCGGGCCGGTCCGAACCGGGTCTCGTACTCGCGCTGCAGCTCAGCCTCGGTCGGCTGGATGTCCTTGGCGGCCAACTCCCGCAGGGCGAGCGTCGGCCAGAGGATGTCACGCTTGTACTCTTCCGCGTCGACGCCACGTTGGTTCTTCAGCAGCTCGAGCCACTGCTCGCGGCCCAGCTTGAAGCGCTTGGCCATTCGATCGACCTCGGCGTCGATCTCGGCCGGGGTGACCTCGACGCCGCGATTGCGGCAGTGGTGCTGGATGAGGCACTTGTTGACGAGGCTCTCGAGGACATCCTCGCCGTGACGCTCGACGCAAGCCTGCACCAGCACTTGGCGGCTGATGTCCTTGCCGTTGACGATCGCCATCACGTCGTGAGGGGGGCCGCCGGCGGGAAGGTCCGCGGCCGCGGGGGGCGCCTGGTGGCTGGCCTGCACGGCGGCTTG
>JBGSJY010000309.1:0-19844 GCA_041741515.1 Pirellulales bacterium
CGTCACGCCCGCCCAGTTCCTCGGCGATCCGTTCGCGACGGTGGCGCCGACGCCGACACCCGCCGGCGCCGGGCAGCCGAACTTCCGTAGCGTGCAGATCTCTCCCCGCTACGGCGGCGGCTTGAACTTGGAGTTCTTGAACGAGGCCGACGGCCAGCCGGTGGGCGTCCTCATGGGGGGCGCCACGATCGTCGTCTCGGGCGTCGATGTGCCGGGCATGCCCGGCGCCGTCGGCCCCATCGACCGCGTCGACCTCAGCGCCGACCGCGCGGTGATCTGGTCGTCCGGCGTCGGCGGCCTCAGCGGCGGGCTCAACCAGTCGGGCGATACGCCAATCGAGATCTACCTGGAAGGGAACATCGAGTTCCGCCAGGGCGACCGCACGATCTACGCGCAGCGGATGTTTTACGACGCCCGCCGTAAGACCGGCATCATCCTCGACGCCGAGCTGATCACGCCCATCCCCGAGCTCGACTACCGCGGCTCGGTGCGGCTCAAGGCGGACGTACTGCGGCAGCTCGAGGACTCGCGCTTTGTCGCCGACAACACGCTGTTCACCACCAGCCGGCTGGAGGTCCCGACCTACAGCCTCAAGTCGGACCGGCTGACCTTCGAGGACTACCAGCAGCCGATCATCGACCCGCTCACCGGCCAGCCCGCGGTGGACCCCTTCACCGGCGCGCCGATCAGCGACCGCCAGCAGAACGCTTCGGCCCAGGGGAACCGCGTCGAGTTCGGCGGCGTGCCGCTCTTGTACTGGCCGACCCTCGAGACCGACCTCACTCAGCCGCGTTACTACATCGACGATTTCCGCATCCGTAACGACTCGGTCTTCGGATTCCAGGTTCTCACCGACTGGGACGTCTACCAACTCCTCGGCGCCAAGAGGCCGCCGGGCGTCAAGTGGACCGTCGCCGCCGACTACCTGAGCGAACGGGGCGTCGGTCTCGGCACGGACTACGAGTACGCCGTCGATCGGTTCTTCGGCGCCAGCGGCCCCGCCTTCGGCCAGATCAACACGTGGGTCATCGAAGACCACGGCACGGACAACCTCGGCTTCGGCCGCCGCGACATCGTCCCCGAGAAAGACTTCCGCGGCCGTGGGTTCTGGAGCCACCGCCAGCGCGTCCGGGGCGGCGTCTTCGACGACTGGACCGTCCAGGGGCAGGTCGGTTGGCTTAGCGATCGCACCTTCTATGAACAGTACTACGAGCAAGAGTACGACGAACGGTCCGACCAGCCCACGGGCCTGCGGCTGAGGCGGATCGTCGATAACCAGTCGCTCTCGATCGAGGCCAACGGGCAGCTCAACGATTTCTATACCGAGACCCAGTGGCTGCCGCGCCTCGACCACTGGCTGATGGGCCAAGAGCTGGGCGGCGAGCGGCTCACGTGGTTTGCCCACTCATCGGCGGCGTACGCCAATTCCAACGTCGCGACCACGCCTACCAACCCCACGCTCGCGGGCCAGTTCTTCCTCTTCCCGTGGGAGGCGCCCATGGAAGGAGAGCGCTTCGCGACGCGGCAAGAGATCGACCTGCCGATTGACCTCGAGGAGTACGGCCTGCCTGCGAAGGTAGTCCCGTACTTCCTGGGCGAAGCGGCGCACTGGGGCGACTCGCTCGCCGGCGGCGACATCCAACGCGTCTACTTTCAGACCGGCTTGCGGGCCAGCGCCCCGTTCTGGGCGGTCAACCCCAACGTCCGCGATCCCCTGTTCAACCTCGACGGGCTCGCGCACAAGGTGGTGTTTGACGGCGAAGTCTCGTACGCGGACGCGTCACGCGACGTGACGGAGTTCGCCCTCTGGGACGAGATCGAGGACAACACCCAAGAGGACATCCGCCGCCGGCAGTTCTTCCCGGCGATCCCCGCGCTGCAAGACCCACGGTTCTATCTGGTCCGCAGCGGCATGCAGAGCTGGGTCGCCGCGCCGACCACCGAGGTCGTCGACGACCTGTCGGTCGCCCGCGTCGGCATGCGGCACCGCCTCCAGACAAAGCGCGGCGCGCCGGGCGCGCAACACGTCGTCGATTGGTTGACCTTCGACGCCAACGCGAGCCTCTTCCCCGACACGAATCAGAACTTCGGCGAATCGGTCGGCCTCTTGGACTACGACCTCGCGTGGCACCTGGGGGACCGGTTCACGTTCCTCTCCGACGGCTTCGCCGACCTCTTCAACGACGGCCTGCAGACGTGGTCCACGGGCGTCCTGCTCAACCGCCCCGCGCGGGGGAACGCCTACATCGGCTACCGCTCGATCCGCGGGCCGTTCAACTCGGACATCGTGTCGCTGCGGCTCAACTACCGTCTGAACGAGAAGTGGGTCGGCTCGGCCGCCACGGTCGTCGACTTCGGCGAGGCCGGCAACATCGGCCAGACGTTCTCACTGTCGCGGATCGGGGAGTCGCTGCTGTTCACGCTCGGCATGAACGTCGACGAGTCGAAGAACAACGTCGGTTTCAGCTTCCTCGTCGAACCCCGCTTCCTCCCCCGCACCAGCCTCACCCGCCGCACCGGCATCGACATCCCGCCTGCGGGAGCCTTCGGGCTCGAGTAGGGATCAGGCTTGAGTGGTTAGGGTTGCTAGATTGAGCTAAAACGGCCTGCAGCGCAACCCTCACTGCTCAAGCCTCAAGCCTCACAGCGGCCCGCCGCACAGTTCCATGGCAGAACTAGAAGAAGCCTTCCTCCCCAAGACCTGGCTCGCCAAGTTCGGCTGCGCGTTCCGCGGCGTGTGGGTCGGCATCGGCGCTTACGGCGCGGCGAGCTTCGCGATCCACATCCCCGTGATGGCGGGCGTGCTCGCGCTGGCTTGCTGGCTGGGCGTATCCTGGCCCGAGTGGTACATCCTCATCGTCTGCATCACGATCGTGCTCGCTGCCGAGATGTTCAACTCGTCGATCGAGGCGCTCGCCAAGGCCGTGACGAAAGAGTACGACCCCCACATCCGCGACGCGCTGGACATCGCCAGCGGCGCGGTTTTCACCGCGGTGATCGGCGCGGCGACGGTGGGGCTATTGATCCTCTTCGGGTAAGCCCTGCTCGCCACACCGAAGTGGGTGACACCGCAAACTTCAGTCGCTGCGGCCGACGGCCCTTGAAATAGCTGGTCCGGAGCCGCAATTGCGACTACTCTCGAGTTCTCCCGTGTGAACGCCCCGTCGAAGTCCCCTCATGCCGACGCGAATCACGACAACACTGTTGCTGGGTTGCCTCCTGCTGGCTTGTCAGCCAGCCAGGGCAATCAGCATCCGTGAGGATGTGCCAAGCCAAGAATACGCTCAAATCTCTTGGAGCTATCAGTACGACGAGTCCGGCTTCCTTATCGATTCGCACGGTCAGTTCTGTTCGGCCACCCAGATTGGCCCCACCCACGCACTAACTGCCGCACACTGCATCGACCAGGATGCGGATGGAGCGATAGACGAAGAGCGCGACGCCGCCACCTTGCGATTCGGCAGTCGAGCCATGGTGAGCCCCGACAACGGATCGAGAGTTGCTTCGATCGACCTCCACCCCAAGTGGACCGAGAGCAACGGCGACGCCGCGTTCGACCTGGCCGTCCTGACCTTCATTATTCCGCGCGGCGGGGGGGACCCGCGGATCCCTCGAATCTCCGATGCCGATCCGACCGGGCTGGTCGGAACGATGGTTGGCTACGGCGTGCAAGGATACGGGAACCAGTTTCCCGGCGAGCTAGTCGGGATTGCCGACCGCATCGCGGCCCAGAATATGATCGACTCGGTCGGATCAGTGATCCTGACGGATTTCGACAACCCCGACGGAACGACGAGCACCTTAGGAAGCGAGACGCCGCTGCGCCTCGAAGGCACAACCGCTGCGGGAGATTCGGGCGCGGCTCTCTACGCCGACTTTCGCGGCGATGCCCGGATCGTCGGCGTGCTCCATGGCGGTGAGAATCCTGTCAGTGGATCCGCATCCGAGTACGGCGACGTCTCCGAATGGACCCCCATTCGCACACCGGAGAACCTCGCCTTTCTCGCGGGGTTTGGCTTCGTCGCCGAACCCATCGTCATCCCGGGCGACTACAACGACGATGGAGTCGTCGATGCCGCCGACTACACGGTCTGGCGTGACACTCGCTCTTTGCGGGGAGACTACAGCGCCGACCATAACGGAAACGGTGTTGTCGATGACGGCGACTATTCGACTTGGTCGTGGGCGTATGGTCAGGTAAATCCCTGGCATTCAGCCCCCTCGCAGCCAGTAGGCCTTGTGCCTGAACCGAATGGGCTACGGGTTGCGATCGCCTTTTTCACCGTGGCGTTATCTTTAGGCCCCTTCAATCGGCGATAGCGCGCTCTAATCCAGCCAATCCTTCGCCGCCAGCCGCTCCGGCACGTACGTCTCCGTCACGTAGCTGATGTCCTTACTCATCAGCGATTCGACTTCGAGCTTGAAGTCGTTCTTGAGCATCCGCTCGATCTCGCGCTGCCACTCGCGCTTCTTCTCGAACCACGGGTACTTGGCGACCTGCTTGGCGCGTTTGCGGTCGGTGTCAGAGAGGCCGATGATCACGTCGTCCGACAGCGAGCAGCGATCGAAGTCGAGGCTCCGCAAGCCGAGGTACTTCGCGTCGGGGATCGCCATCCGCTGCGACTCGAACGCCAGGTTGATCGAGCCCTGCTTGATGACGCTATAGATGTAATACCCCCAGGGGTCATTATCGAGCACGCAGTAGATCGGCAGCTTCAGCTCGTTGTGCATCCGGTGCAACAACCGCCGCACGCCGCGCGGCGGCTGGCCGGCGCCGTGGGTGACGATGCAGTTGTGCTGCTCCCAAAAACGGTCCTCGTTGAAACGCTGCCAGACGGTCCCTTTTTCGACGTGGAGGATGAACTTCGCGTCGCACTTCTTCGGGTCGAGCTCGATGATGTCGGGCTCGACAATCGAGGGGATGCCGTAACCGCCCGACCCCATCCGTCGGCAGTCAATCGTGTCGCCTCGGTCGATGAGCGTGATGGCGCCGATCATCGCGCCGCGGTTCTCGGCGTAGAGGTGCAGCTCTTCGCGGATGCTCGACAGCAGAACCTCGACGTCTTCGATGATCGTGTCGCACTCGTTCTGATCGTCGAAGGTGTTCTCCTTCGTCTCGGCGATCTTGTGCTTGAGCATGTAGTAGAGTCCCCGGAGGCTCGACGACTTGCCGACGTCCAGAAGCTCCTTGCACCCCTTCGCGACGAGCATCGTCCGCATGTAAGCCTTCGCCTGCGACAGGTCGAACAGCTGCCGGCGGTTCTTGCCCGAGCCCATCTCGAGGATCCCCTTCCGCGGGGAGTACTTCACGTTCGAGAGGGTCCGGCTGGGGATGTCCAGGAACGGGTCCCGCTTTTTCTCGGCGGCCGTGACGACCCCATCGGCCAGCCCCACCAGTGCGGCCATCGTCTTCTTGTCGCGTTCCGTGAGGACGACGCGTTTCTTCTGGGCGGCCTGAGTCTTGGCAGGTCGGGCGGCTGCGGTCTTCTTCGCCATGGCAGTGTCGATCAGGAGCGGGCTCTAGCGGACGTAGCCCCGAATTGTCGCCTCCCCCGCCGCCCCTCGCGAGGGGCCTAAAAAAGTCTCACCACGACGGGCACGAAGAGCACGACGGCTTATCCGACAGGGCCCTACCGTTCGACTTGGCCCCGTTGGAAAGGCCGTCGTGCTCGTCGTGTCCGTCGTGGTGAAAAACTAGATCGACACGACCCGCTCGTACGGCTGGGCCGGGAGGACGAAGATCTTGCCGTCGCCCATCCGCCCCGTGCGGGCGATCTCCACGAGGCGCTCCAGCACCTCCTCGGCGCGGGCGTCCTCGACCATCATCGACAGCTCGACCTTCGGCAGAAAAGCCATCGCGCCGTCGTCGCCGGCGTACTGGTCGAGGTAGCTCTTCTGCTTTCCCATCCCCTTCACCTCGTGGACCCACAGCGCCTCCAGCGGCGCCCGCCGCAGGCCCTCGAGGACCCGCTCGGCCAGGTAGGGTTTGACGATGGCGATGATCTGCTTCATGGGGAATGATTTAGGCAGGGCCGCTCGACACGGAATTGGGGGGCGATCGCTCACGATCCTAGCGTGCGTGGCCGATGGACTCCAACGGACCGCGACCACGATAATCGCCGGGAGACCGCAAACCGCCGGTTCCGGCTCAAGTCGCCCCCCTCCAGAACCTCCGGCTGAACCCCCGGCTAAACCCGTCACGCTTGCCCCCCGCCTACCCACAGCGGTAGGCTCAAATAACACAACCGGACGACCCCCGAGCCCGCACGCATGGCCCAGCAGCACTCCAAGCACGTCCAGAGCAAGATCAAGAGCTTCTACGACAACCGCGAGGCCTCCGGCCTCCAGCGGCTGCAAGAGCTCGTGACGGACCTCTACCTCGCCGAAGGGAAGAAGCGCGCCACCACCTGGGGCTACATCGAGAAGGCCCTCGAAAAGGTCGGCGTTAAGCCCGACCGCATCGCTCACCTCAAGGCGAAGGACGACCCGCAGCTGCTGGCGAAGGTGGTCGAAGAGCTGATCGCGAAGGAGTAAGGGCTGTCGGCCTGCGGCTGTCGGCTGTCGGCTGTCGGCTTTTCGATGACGAGAGAAGGTCGCCGCCGTGCGTTGGGATCCAATCGACGAGAAGACGTGGCGGCGTGGGCTGGCGACGGGCGAGCTGCGTGGCGCCAAGTTTGTCGTCACCGACTTCGGCAGCGACGCCACCTGGGCCGACGCGCTCGCGGATGTCTACCAAGCTTCGACGCAATTCCCCAGCTCGACCGTCGCCGTGGCGCTGTCGCCCGCGGCGAAGAAGCTGCTGCGTGACCTGCGCTCGCAAGGCCGCCTCAGCTTCCGCGAGCAAAACGGCCTCGCAGACATCGACACGGTCCTCGACTTCACCGACCAGGGCCTCCGCGCCCACATCGACGAGCACAAGCCCTCCGCCATCGCCGAGCGGCTCGAGCTCGGCTATCGCCACAGCTACCTCAGGGACTTCGTCTACGGCGCCATCGACGGCGCGGTGACCACGTTCGCCGTCGTGTCGGGCGTCGCCGGCGCGGGGCTCTCACCGGGGATCATCATCATCCTCGGCGCGGCGAACCTCGTCGGCGACGGCTTCAGCATGGCCGCGAGCAACTTCCTCGCCACCCGCGCCGAGCAACAACTCCGCGCCCGCGCCCGCCGGCTCGAAGAAGAGCACATTATCCGCTACGAGAAGGGCGAGCGCGAAGAGGTCCGCCAGATCTTCGCCGCCAAGGGATTCGAGGGGGCCGACCTCGAGAACGCCGTCCGCGTCATCACCAGCGACCGCGACCGCTGGGTCGACACGATGCTCCAAGAAGAGCACGGCCTCCCCCTCTCCAGCCCCTCCGCTTGGCGGGCGGCGTGGACGACGTTCGTCGCTTTTGTGCTCGTCGGCTTGATCCCGCTCCTCCCCTTCCTCTGGGAGTTCGCCACCAGCAGCACCGCCGGCAGCCCCTTCCTCGCCAGCACCCTGATGACCGCGGTCGCCTTCGTCGCCGTCGGCGCCGCCAAGAGTCGCTTCGTCGACCAACACTGGACCATCAACGGCGCCGAAACCCTCGCCGTTGGCGGCGCCGCAGCCGCCCTAGCGTATGCGGCAGGCGTGCTATTAAAGGGCGTGGTCGGGTAAAATCTCGTCAGCCGAAATCCCAATGACCAAGCCCCAATGACCAAGGGGTGCTACCGCACAAGCGTGCCCTTTTTCCTGATTACTGACTCCTGATCCCTCACCCCTGTAACATTGGTCATTGGGGCTTGGTCATTGGTCATTCCTAGACCCTAGCATCTAGCCTCTAACCTCTCGTAGCCGTAGGCTAAGTCCATGGACCAGTACCTCGACTTGCTCCGCCGCGTCTACGAGCACGGGGCCCCCAAGGGGGACCGCACCGGCACCGGCACCCGCAGCGTCTTCGGGCACCAGATGCGGTTCGACCTCGCGGAGGGCTTCCCGCTGGTGACCACCAAGAAGGTGCACCTCAAGTCGATCATTCACGAGCTGCTCTGGTTCATCCGCGGTGAGACCAGCATCGACTACCTCCGCGACAACGGCGTCACGATCTGGGACGAGTGGGCCGACGAGGACGGCGAGCTCGGCCCCGTCTACGGCAAGCAGTGGCGCTCGTGGCGCGTCCCCGGCGAGGATGGCCATAGCGAGCGGCTCATCGACCAACTCGCCGAGGTGATCGATGAGATCAAGGGCGACCCCGATAGCCGCCGCCTCGTCGTCAGCGCGTGGAACGTCGCCGACTTGCCCGACATGGCGCTGCCGCCCTGCCACCTATTGTTCCAGTTCTATGTCGCCAACGGCAAGCTGAGCTGCCAGCTCTATCAGCGATCGGCGGACGTCTTCCTCGGCGTGCCCTTCAACATCGCCAGCTACGCGCTGTTGACGATGATGGTCGCCCAGGTGACCGGCCTCAAGCCGGGCGAGTTTATCCACACCCTCGGCGACGCCCACCTCTACGACAACCACCTCGAACAGGCGCAGACCCAGCTCGCCCGCGACCCGCGACCGCTCCCCCAGATGCGGATCGACCCGTCGATCACCTTGATCGACGATTTCAAGTTCGAGCACTTCACTCTCGAAGGCTACGACCCGCATCCCCACATCAAAGCCGAAGTGGCGGTGTGATGTGAGTGAGCAGTTAGCAGGGGGCAGTGGGCAGCAAGAAGACGAATCGCAACGAGTCGCGTCGTATCGACGCGGTGACCAGGAGCAAATCGCTCAACAAGAAAGCGAAGCACCGCAAGCCACGTCGTCCCGACCACGGCTCTCCCTCATCGTCGCCGCCTCCGAAAACAACGTCATCGGCCGCAGCGGCGAACTCCCCTGGCGCCTCCCCGCGGACCTCGCCCACTTCAAACACCTCACGATGGGCGCCGCGATCCTCATGGGTCGCAAGACCTACGACTCCATCGGCCTTCCGCTCCCCGGCCGCAAGTCGATCGTCCTCACCCGCGACACCGCCTGGCGTGCGATTCACGACGAGGTCTTAGTCGCCGAGTCACTCGACATGGCGGTCGAGGTAGCCATCGCACTGGCCGCACAAGCCGAAGTCCAAAAGGCCGAGGAAGTCTTCGTCATCGGCGGCGGCGAAATCTACCGCCTCGCCCTCCCCCACGCCGACCGCGTCTACCTAACACGCGTCCACACGACCGTCGCAGGCGACGCAACCTTCCCCGCACTGGATCTAACCGAGTGGCAGTGCGTCATGTCAGAAGACCATCCCGCCGACGAGCGCAACGAGCACCACTGCACGTTCGAGGTCTGGGAGCGGATTCAAGAAGAACACTAATCAGCGCCAATTAGCACTAATCCCGATTAGTGTTGATTCGTGGCTATTAGTGGTCCCTTCTTTACTGATTGTGGGAGAGGTGTCCGACGCCGATTACGCGCACCATGCCGTTATGGAATGGGTACCGTAATCGGCGTCGGAGACGCCTCCCACAGGTATCTACTTTTATTCGCGTCATTCGCGGGCAATCACCCGCCCTCAGCGAACGCCCGCACCTCGCCGATGCTCTGCGCTCCCGTCGCGAGCATCAACAGCCGATCGAACCCTACCGCCACGCCCGCGCACGGCGGCAAGCCGGGATCGACCATCTCGCTCAAGAGCCGCTCGGGAATCGGGACCGCCGGCCACCCTGCGGCGACGCGCTGGGTGTTCGCCCGCTCGAGTCGCCCCCGCAGTTCCTCCGAATCGATCAGCTCTTCGTACCCGTTCGCTAGTTCCATCCCCCGCCAATAGACCTCGAATCGTTGCGCCACCTTGGCGCCCCCGTCATCCATAACCACCTTCGCCAGCGACGCCTGCGTCGCCGGGTAACGGTAAAGCACCTCGGGCGCCTCGACCCCGAGAGTCGGCTCCACACACAACGCTAGCAGCACGTTGAGCCACTCGTCGCGGTCGTCCGATTCAAAAGGCTCCACCGTGGAGGTCGCCTTGTCCAACACCAGACGACGCAGCTCGTCGATCGTGGCGGTGTGCGGATCAACGCCGAGCGGCTTGAACGCCTCGCGATAAGTCGTCTTACGAAACGGCGGCGCCCCGACTAACGTCTGGAACAACGCCTCGGTCACCGTAATCGCGTCGTCGATTCCTTCGTCGACCTGGTACCACTCCAGGATCGTGAACTCGGGGTTGTGCAGCCGGCCGACCTCGTAGCCGCGGAACGACTTCGTCACTTCGAAGAGCGATCCAACCCCCGCGCACAAGAGCCGCTTGTGGTGCATCTCGGGCGACGCCTGCAACCACCGCTTGCCGTCATCGATTGTCGAGAGCTGGATGTGCTGCTCGGGGATCGCCTCGGCGGCGGCGAGCGGCGTCTCCACTTCTAGGAATCCGCGTCCCTTGAAGAAGGCCCGCGTCTTGTCGAGCAGATCCGCTCGTTGGCGTAGAAACTCCAGCTTGATCACGCCGACAACCTCTGCCCCGGCAAGAGCGGCGGCATCGGGCAATCCAAGAGGTCCGAAATGCCTCGCAATAGCTCCGCCTCAGCGACAACGACGCGCCGATCCGCACAGATCACCGCGGCCGCCGCGTCGACGACCCGCCCGCGGTGGTGCTCTTCTGCCAACGCGATCTTCTCGAGGGCCGCCCGCAACGCGTCGAGGCCGCACTGCGAGCGATCGAGTAGGTTGCCCGGCGCCTCTTTTAATTGCGACCGTCCGATCCCGTAGCCCGCCGCCGCATGGCTCTCCTCCCCGCACGCGTACGCTAACGCCGACAATAGCACGCCGCACTCGTGCGACAACGGGTACAGCGAGCTGTACTTTACGCGCGGCGAACGCACCCGCTCGAACTGCGGCCGCAAGTTCCGCAGCAGCACCTGCGACAGGGTCCACTCGAAGAGGCTCAGTCGATTGTCGGCGACCACCAGCGCCCGGAAGCTTCGGCAGAAGCGTTGGTACTGCGGGAACGACATCGCCGCGAGGGACGCTAAACTCAAATCCACCAGCGGCAGCCGCAGCCGCTCGTCGAGGTTGTCGATCGGCTCCAGCAGCAGGTCGAAGAGCTGCGACACCACCGCGGGGTCCGCTGTCTCTTCGAGCGCCTGCCGCTGCTTCGCGCGGACTTCGGGGTTTTCGTCAAGCAGCAGCGCGTAAACGACCGCTCGCGCCCCGCCAGGATCGCCGGCCGCGTCGCGGACCGCATCCGGGATCGCCGCGATCAACTCCGCCGCGTAGAGCCGGTGCGCATCGAGCGGATCACCGATCTGATGGACCGCGTCGTCAACCGACTCCACCGAGACCTCCTCGGCGGAACCACGGTAAGGCGGCGCAGCGCCCGAGGCGAATCCTACTGCGTCGCCAACGTCCGCGACGCCGCCGGCGACGCCTTTGGGCAACTTCCCATCCCAGTCCGGCTCGATCGCCCGGATGCGTTTGAGCAGCGGCGGGTGCGTCGCCATCAAAGACGTGAACCCCTCCCACACCCCTTGCGAGAAGAACATATGGCTCAGTTCGGGCGCCCGTGGGTTCGAGACCCGGCTGCCGACCGCGCTGGCGAGGATCCGCTTCAGGGCTCCGGCGATCCCTTCCGGGTTTCGGGTGAACTGCACGGCCGACGCGTCCGCCAAGTACTCCCGCTGCCGCGACACGGCCGCCTTGATAAGCCCTCCTAGCAGGCTGCCGAGCGACCCCAGCACCAGCAGCGCCACCCCAATCGTCAGCATCGCGATGACGGCCTGCCCTGAATTGTCGCTGCCCGACCGGCGCGAGCTGTAGCGGGGCGAAGAATGGAAGACGATCCGCAGCACCATCTGCCCGATCAGGCCCAGCAGCAAGATGCCGTGCAGCACGCCGATCAGACGGATGCTCATCCGCATGTCGCCGTTGAGGATGTGGCTAAACTCGTGGGCGATGACCCCTTGCAGCTCATCGCGGCTCATAGTCTCGACGCAGCCGCGCGTAACGCCGATCACCGCGTCGCTCGGCGAGTAGCCCGCGGCAAAGGCGTTGATCGCGTCGTCGTCAATCACAAAGACCGGCGGCGACGGCGTCCCCGAAGCGATCGCCATCTCGTCGACGACGTTCAACAACCGCCGCTCTGCCGGGTCGGTCGTCGTGTCGCGTACGAGACGGCGGCCCCCCATCCCCTCGGCGACGCCGCGGCCGCCGCCCATCCGCAGCGCCCCGACCTTAAAGAGGGATCCGCCGGCGATCAGCGCCAGCGCGCCGCCTGCGGCGCCCGTCGGCGCCTGCCAGGGGACCTGCTGGAGAGCCCCGTCGAGCGAGCTGACGCCGTCGTGCTGCGCCGCCAGCAGCAGGTACGTAACGACGAATACGGCCACGACCACCGCGATCGCCGACAGCGCGAACATGCTGATCAGCCAAGCCGTCGATCGTCTCGCCGAGGCCTGCCGCTGAAAGAAGTCGGTAGCCATAGGGGAGAGGCTAGAGGCTAGAGGCTGGGGGGCTAGGGAAGCAAAAGGAAGGCGTCCTTACGGACCCCCAAGCCTCTAGCCTCCAGCCTCTAGCCTCTTTCAGAAACTTACCTTCGGCGCTTCGTTGATCTTCGCGTCGTCGAAGTCGAGCAGCTCGGCGTCCTGGCCGTGACCCAACAGCCCCGCGAAGAAGATCGGCGGGAACGTCTGCTTGTACGTGTTGTACTCCATGACCGCGTCGTTGTAGTGCTGGCGGGCGAACGCGACCTTGTTCTCGGTCGAGGTCAGCTCTTCGGTGAGCTGCGCCATGTTCTGGTTCGCCTTGAGGTCGGGGTACGCCTCGGAAACCATCATCAGCCGCCCCAGCACGCCCCCGAGCCCGCTCTCGGCCGCCGACAGATTCGCCATCGCCGTCGGGTCCCCGGGATTGGCGGAAGCCGCCTTCAGCGCGCCGACCGCTTGGTTCCGCGCCGCCGTGACCGCTTCGAGCGTCTCGCGCTCATGGGCCATGTACTTCTTAGCGATCTCGACCAGGTTCGGGATCAAGTCGTAACGCCGCTGTAGCTGCACCTCGATCTGAGAGAACGCGTTCTGGAAACGGTTCTTGAGGGTGACCAGCCGGTTGTAGATCCCGACGCCGTAGAGAAAGAGTAGGACTGCAATCGCCGCCAGGACGATCAGCGCTATGAGGCCGGGACCGAGCATCGCAAGTCTCTTCGGGGTTCGGGGTCGGAAAGCGTTACTTCGCCCTTGAATCGGGAGCCCACCTACTCGGGAGCGTTGGTCCGTTCGATGTACTCGCCGGTCCGGGTGTCGACCCGCAGCCAGTCGCCCGTGTTGATGAACGCGGGCGCGAGGATCTCGGCGCCGGTCTCCAGCGTGACGGGCTTCGACACGCCGGTTGCGGTGTTCCCCTTGGGCGCCGGTTCGGCGAACTGGACCTGCAGCACGACGTGGTTGGGGGCAAACACGGAGATCGCGTTGCCGTTGAACGTCATCAGCTGGCAGTCCATGTTCTCCTTGATGAACCGCGCGGCGTCGCCGACCTGCTCGGCCGAGAGCTCGTACTGCTCGTAGTCCTGATTGTTCATGAACACGAACGACTCGCCCTGTTTGTACAGGTACTGGGCCGTGAACTCCATCACGTCGGCCTCTTCCAGCACCTGGCCGGCGCGGTAGGTGCGATCAACGATCGTGTTGCGGAGCAGATTCTTCATCTTGCACTCGTAGAGCGCGGTCCCCTTGCCGGGCTTGCGAAAGTTCATCTCCACCATCAGGTAGGGGACGCCATCGATCTGGACCTTCATCCCCTTCCGGAAATCACTCGTGCTGACCGTGCCCACGCTTCGCTCTCTTCCGTCGTTAGTTATTGGTAAGATGAGGGGCCTCTCGCGAGTCGCCCCCTGCCCGCGAGTCGCCCTCGGCGAGGGCGGACCCCCTACAATGGCGTCAAAACTTCGCGATGCAGAGTCTATCCGACCAACAATCCCCTGTCCGCCCCGGGGAAGCAGAAAATGCCCTTCTGGAAGACTGGCGCCGCGAGCTCCAACGGGCCATCCGCGACCCCTTCGAGCTCTGCCAACTGCTCGACCTCCCCGCTTCCCTCGCCCAAGCGGCCGCTGGCGGTGACTTCCCGCTGCTCGCCCCACGGCCCTTCGTCGCCCGGATGCGGCCGGGCGACCCCCACGATCCCCTGTTGCTCCAGGTCCTCCCCCGGCAAGAAGAGGCCCTTTCGCCGTCACTCCCGAGCGACGCCGTCGGCGACCTCGCCGCCCAGAAAGCCGACGGCCTGTTGCACAAGTACTTCGGCCGGGCGCTCTTAATCTTGGCGCCCAACTGCGCCGTTAATTGCCGCTACTGCTTCCGCCGCCACTTCCCCTACGACACGGTCCCCGCCGGCGACGCCGCCTGGGCGCCCGCCCTCGACCAGATCCGCGCCGACCCGACGCTCGCCGAAATCCTCCTCAGTGGCGGCGACCCGCTGGTCCTCAGCGACCGCCGGCTCTCGCGCCTCATCGACTCGCTCGAAGCGATCCCTCACGTCGCCCGGCTCCGCCTCCACACGCGTCTGCCGGTCGTTATCCCCCAGCGCGTGACCACGGCCCTCTGCGACACGATCGAAGCCTCGCGGCTCCGCACCATCGTGGTCCTCCACATCAACCACCGTAGCGAGATCGACGACGCCGTCGCCGCGGCCGTCGCCAAGCTCCGCCGCACGGGCGCGATGCTCTTCAACCAGAGCGTGCTGCTGGGCGGCGTCAACGACTCGGTAGAAACGCAAGCCGCCCTCTGCGAGCGGCTGGTGGAGGTGGGCGTCACGCCCTACTACCTCCACCAGCTCGACATGGTCGAGGGCGTGGGACACTTCGAGACCCCTGTCCCCCGCGGTCTCCAAATTGTCAAAGAACTCCGCCAGCGCCTGCCGGGCTACGCCGTGCCGCGCTACGTGCGCGAGACTGCCGGCAAGCCCCACAAGACGCCGCTCGCATGAACGACGCCGCCGCAATCGAGAGAACGGTCTTCCTTGATCT
Organism: Pirellulales bacterium; assembly: GCA_041741515.1. Taxonomy (GTDB): domain Bacteria; phylum Planctomycetota; class Planctomycetia; order Pirellulales; family Lacipirellulaceae; genus Botrimarina. The sequence continues at coordinate 14,925 of JBGSJY010000309.1, forward strand.
CACCGCGATCGACGCCCTCGCGCGCCGCTTGAAGATCGACCCGCACCGCGTCCGCCGCGCGCGGGTCGCTTACTTCAAGAAGTCGCTCAGCGCCCAGGCCGCCCTCGCCGAACTCCCCGCCGACACGCGCGACGCCTTCGCCGACGCCGTCACCTTCGACGTCCTCTCCGACATCCGGCGCTTTGACTCCCAGGTCGACGGCGCCACCAAGCTCATCTCGCACACCACCGCCGGCTACGCGATCGAAACCGTCATCCTCCGCCCCGGCACCGGCCGCACCGCCCTCTGCGTGTCGAGCCAGGTCGGCTGCGCCGCTGCGTGTGCGTTCTGCGCCACCGGCCAGATGGGCGTCGCCAAGAGCCTCAGCGCCGCCGAGATCCTCGACCAAGTCGTCCAGGCCAACCGCCTGCTCACGGCCGAGGACCGCCGCGTCCGCAACATCGTCTTCATGGGCATGGGCGAGCCGCTGCACAACGAAGCGGCCCTGCACGAGGCGCTGGCCACGCTGCAGGCCTCGCAGGGTTTCGACCATCCCGCCTCGCGAATCCTGGTGAGCACGGTCGGCGTCCCCGAGCCTCTCCTCCGCGCGGCCGAGCGATTCCCCACCGTCAACTTCGCCCTCAGCCTCCACGCCGCCTCGCAAGCGACGCGCGAAACGATCATCCCGCTGGCCAAGCGTTACTCGCTCGACGTACTTCGAGGCGCCGTCGAGCAGCTCAATCGCCTTCAGCCCCAGCGAACCTCGGTGATGATCGAGTATCTGATGCTGGACGGCGTCAACGACACGGACGCCGACGCAGCGCTATTACTCGACTGGGTCCAAGGCCTCCGCGTCCACGTCAACCTGATCCCCTTCAACCCGATCGCCACGGCGCCGCACCTCCGGTCCTCGCCGCGCGCAACGATCGAGGCCTTCGGCGACCAAATCCGCGCCGCCGGCCACCCCACCACCATCCGCTACTCGCTGGGCCGCGACATCGACGCCGCCTGCGGCCAACTCGTCCGCGACGAAAACTTGGCGATCGCCAAAGCGCTACGGCAGCTTGTCTGAGTAGGCGTCGGCCACGGGAGTGCCACGAGAACCGGACGCTAAGGCGTGCGGCTGATAAGCTGGCGGAAACCCATCAGCCGGGGGGCCTTAGCCCCCGGTTCCATTCCCCAAAAAAATTTACCGCGACGGACACGACGAACACGACGGCCCTCCACTCGGGTTCACAACGCCTCGGCAAACGGGCCGTCGTGTCCTTCGTGCCCGTCGTGGTGCAATTCCTTCGCTCACACTCTTCCTAGGAGTCACTCCGCTGTCACGCGGTACACATCCCCCGCCGTCGCAGGCGGCGTTTGAGTCACGATCGCGTAAACGCGGTCCCCGTCGTGCCGCCGTATTCGATCGCCCGGCTCGCAGCCGATCGCCTCCGCAGTGAACACGGTCACGCTCGCCGCAGCGGACGACGCCGTGATCGACTCGTCCGCCACAATGACACCACTGAGGTCTTCCGCCACAACATCCCAGCCAACGATCTCCGGCCCCTCACTCCCTTCACCCCACTCGGGCCGCTCAAGGTCGAACGTCTCCAGCATCGACCCCTGGAGCACGGTGCGCCGTGTGAGGCACACGCTCCGCGTCGTTCCCCGTAGGTCGTTGACTTGGTAGACCCGCCAGCGATCGTCGGCAGCATCGACGATCGCATCGCCCGGCGCGACCTTCACACCGGCCGGCGTGTGCCATACCGCGTCGTACCGCACGACCGCGCCCGAGACCGTCGCCAAGTCGATCGCCTCCTCCGAGAAGCGCCACGCGGGCGTCTCGACGTCGGCGCCGCCCGCGAGGCGCTCCACCGTCACCTCTTCGAGCGTGTCGATCACCGCCGCAAAATCACCATCGGCGTCCCATTCCAGCGGCATCAGCCCCCTCCTTCAGAAACGACCTCGTACGGCTCACGCTCGAGCAGCTTGCGGTCGCACCAATCGACAGTCCGCTGCAACGACTCGACGTACTGCTCCCAGTGGACGCGCTGGCCGTCGATCCAGTAGGTCGGCTTGAGCGTGCTCCGCACCTCCTGGATCTGCGCGAGCGTTTGCGCGCGGATCGCGAGGATTTGCGTGACTTCTTGATCCATCGTTTCTCCTCCGCTAATTGGCGAGCCCACGACGTTAGTCGTGGGAGTAACCCAGATACCCGCTTCACTCCCACGATTCACACCGTGGGCTCGCCCCCGTCCACCAGCCTCTAACCTCTAGCCACTAGCCTCTAGCCTCTCCCTACCCCGTACACTTCACCACATACCGCGGATTGATCACCGCCGCCGCGCCGCGTTCGCTCGCCTTGAACCGCAGCACGATGTCCTGGGTGAAGTCAGCCTCGCTCCCCAGCGGCGCCTGGGTCACCGTGATCGGCCAGTTCTCCATGTAGGCGAACGCCTTGCGGAAGTCGCCGAGGAACCACCACTTCTTCGCGTCCGCCGCCGCCACGCCCGACGCCACGATCCGCCGGTACGCCAGGCGGCTCTCCTCGACGCGGTAGTTGCCTAGCGGATTAGCCGCCACCGTCGCCGTCGATCCGCCGCCCGAGTTGTACGTCACCTCCGCCGCGTTGAACGTCCGGTGCGCCGCGTGGCGATACGCGGGCATCACCAGCGCGGTCGTCGCCCCCAGCAGCACCGGCTCGCCCGTCGCCGGGTCGAGGATGTCGGCCAGCAGCTGCTCGGCCGCATCGACGCTCGTCCAGTCTTCCAGCTCATTGCCCGTGAGGACGTTCTTCCACGGCGCCGACGTCTGGTAGGTGTCGTAGGCAACGCCTTTGTGGCGGTAGTTGTTCGTCACCCCGATCACCAGATCGAGGATTCGCTTCTCCTTGTTGAGGCGCAGCACCTCGCCCACCTCCGCCGCGCGGCTCAGCACCAGGTTGGTGCGATCGAAGAAGATCGCCTCCTTCGTGACCGGTACGATGAAGCCGTGCTTCGCCGTCGAGGGGGTCTCGATGTAATCCTCGTCGAACCCCAGGCTAGGGAACGGCATCCCCGCGCCGACCTCATCGACCTGGTCGGCGATCCGCGAAACGCCGGGCAGCTTCTCGCCGTCGAGCCGCGTCGGGATCGTCTCCACCAGTCGAGACGCGACAAACGCCTCTTGCGTGTAGGCCTCCAGCACCTTCGCGTGCACCACCTGGGCGGCCACGTTCTGGAACGCGGTCGCGTCGACCCCATCGCCCGACTCGAGCACCGGCCCGACGACCCCCGCGCGCGGGTCGAGCATCCGTACCCACTCGCGCCCGTCGGGGATCAGCGCCTCCGCCAGGTCGCGGAGGCTAAAGTCCTCCGGCCGCAGCGTCCGCTCCTCGAGCGCCTCGCTCAGATGCGCGACGGTCTTCGCCGCCCCATCCAACTCATACCGCCGCCGCAACTCGCGATAGTTCAAAGCCCGCATACTCCGATTGCTTAGGGTTAGTGACAACAAATGAGCCGTCGGCGCTAGCCGCGGGTGGCGCCGTGTACCCGCGTGGAAGACCGCTTGCGCTTGTGAGGCTTGAGCCTTGAGGGTTGCGCCGCCATCCGCACCCGGCTGGGAGCGCGGACCCTCAAGTCTCACAAGCGCCAGCGGTCTCAAGCCTCACTCCTCCCGCTAAGCCGCCGCCTGCGGGCCGCCCTTCATCACGGTGCTGACGATGTCCACCAGCACCCGCGTCGCGGCGACCGACACCTGCTTCGCGCAGCGCCCGATCGCCGCTGCCAGGCTCGCCGCGTCGGCGACCTTCTGGTCGATGAGCTGCTCGCCCGCCAGGTTGATGCCCACCGACAGCGCGTCGCCCAGCTCGTGCGTCGCCGCGTCGCAGTTGAACTCGAAGACGCCCGTCGTCGCGATCCGGATCGCCGAAGCCGTCCCCACCGGCGACGCCTGCATCGCCACACCGACGAAGGCGTCTTGGAACGTCGAGAGATTGAGCACGCTCGACCCCTGGTCGGACAGCGCCGACGCCGGCCTCGCCATTCCGTCTTCGAGGTAGACGAGGTCCCCGATCTCGACCTCCACGCCCGACGCCACCGGCAACTGGACCGGATTGGTGTCGCCATACCGCCACCGCATCGTGTTCGCCATTACTCACTCCCTGTGTTTGATTTATGACCGCTTTTTAGAACCGCCAAGACGCCAAGAGCGCCAAGGATCGCCAAGAGCCGTAGGATGGCGCCGAAGGCCCATCACTTCTCACTTCAGAAAAGAGAGACAAGGCTAAGAACACTAACCGTCGCTCATAGGCACTGATGGCTTCGCTATTCATTAGTGGCGATTAGTGCCCATTAGTGTTCCGTAGTTTCTTAGGCGCCCTTTCGGCCTCTTGGCGTTCCCTGGCGCTCTTGGCGTCTTGGCGGTTCCCCCTCCTAGAGTTACCGCCGCCGCGTGATCGCCTCGACAAACGCCGCCGCGTCGGCGCACGCCTCGGGCGCCGCCAACATCGCCTGCTCGCGGGACTGCGGTTTATGCGATTCCGCAATTCGGCTCGTGGCGAGTCGCTGCCGCTCAATGAGGCCATCGACTTCGTCCTCGGGCGCCGCCAACAGCTCACGCAAGAACGCCTCGCCTGCCGTTGAGGCGCCCCTGCTGGGCTCCCGCAGGCTCTGCTCGTACTTCCGCAGCCGCGTCTCACGCTCAGTCTGGGCCGTCGCTTGCTCGAGCTGCTGCTTCAGCACGGCGATCTCCTCTTGTAGAACGACCAGGGGATCGCCGCCGCTGGGGGCGGCTTGCTCGAACAGCCCCGCGGTCGTAGCCGGATCGGCCACCAGATCGACGCTTTGCACACGCGTGATCGCCTCGACCACGACCTCCGCCCCGTCACGCCGCGTCCGCGCCAGGACGTTGTGCGACAAGCCCACGTTGGCCGGCGCGTGAGCCGCGTCCCACGCCAGCTGCTCCGCCAGCGGATGG
>JBGSJY010000310.1:0-18419 GCA_041741515.1 Pirellulales bacterium
CGCGGACGTGCCGGATTGCTTGCTCGGGCAAGCGATCGCCCTGTCGGCCCTGGCCTGGAACGCTTCGCGTGAGGGCGCGTTATGAACCACTCGATCAACCTCATCCCGCCGGCCACGCAGCGAAGGTACGCTTTGCGACGCGTGTTGCGCGTCGGCGTCACCTGGCTGGCGGCCTCGGGCGCCTGTACAGCGGCGCTCCTCGGCGTCGAGTGGCTCCGCGGCGTCTCCACGCTGCGCGAGCTGATGGAGCTCGAAGCCCGCTACGCGCCGTTCGTCCGGATCGCCGAAGAGAGCGAAGCCCTCCGATCAAAGATCGCGGGCCTGCAGTCGCGCGAAGAGGTCGCTCTGGCGATCGGCCACGAAGAGTCGGGCTTGGCGCTGCTCGGGTTGCTATCGCGGGCGGCGGCGGATCTCGACGGGACCGTCTACTTCGACCACCTAGCCTACCAAGTCCCCTCGACCGAAAACGCCAGTTCGCTCTCGCGGCGCGTCCAGATCAGCGGCGTCGGACTCGACGGCGTTTCGGTAGCGGGATTCGCCACCAAGCTCCGCGAGTCCCGGGTCTTCAAAGACGTGGCGGTCCAGAACACCCAGCCGTACGGCGGCGGCGCCGCTAGCTTGCGGGAGTTCACGGTGCTGGGTTCGCTCTGATATCCGCACTTCACGGTCCGCTAGGCCTTTTTATGCAATCCCGACAATCGTTATTACCGAGATTACCCGTAGGGGTGCTGTACCTTGCGGCTGCGGCCAGCGCCGTCGCGATAGCGTCGCTGTCGTACGCCACCCTCAACCAGCCGTTGACGAGTTGGAGAGACGACCTTTCTCGCCGGGCGGAGCTGATGCGTGTGAAGCTATCGCAGGGACCCGCTATGCGACTTGAACACGCCAAGCAAACCCGAGTCTATGAGGAACTCCTCGCAGGAGTTGAGGAGCTGACGCGACGCATCCCCGACCAGCCCCGCGAGGGAGAGTTCCTTGCCGACTTGGCTCGCCTTGCGGCCGAACAGGAAATCGCGATCGAGGATTTTCAGCGTGGCGCCGCATCGCAATCAAAAACCCACTCGACGGTGACGGTGTCCGTCATCTTGAGAGGAAAGTATCGCAATATTTGCGGCTTGATGGAAAAGGTCTCGAAACTGCCGCGGCTCGCCGAGTTGACCGAGATGGGCGTCCGTCGTGAGGTGGGCGCCGCGGATTGCTCGGTAAGCTTGACTTACGTTCTCTCTTACGGACTCATGACGGCCGGCGAAACGTCGCCCGACGTCGCACAATGACGCAGTGGCTTAAAAAGTATGGGATGACGCCGGGCCGGGCCGCGATCATGGCCGTGCTGGCGCTCGCGCTGGGCGTCATCTGGGGCCCGCAGTTGCTTTCGTCGGGCGTCGATCGCCCGGCGGTAAGTGCGGCGCCGCCGCGTACCGCGGAGCCTACGGCGAGTCCCGTTCAGGCGCCGCTCGCTCTGCCGGCGATCGCGGGTGAGAAAGAAGCCAAGCGACAAAGCCTGCCTCAGATCAGCGCCGAGGAAGCCGGGGCCTACGACCCGTTTGCGCCGCCCTCTTGGTCTCCTGCCGCGGTGAGTCTGCTGGCGGGTGATGCCGCCGGAGCCATCGACAATACCGCGGAACGCTTCCAGGCGATCCGGTCCCGGGGCGTCGCCATGATCCTCGTCTCACCGGACGGCAACGCCGCGCAGTTGGGCGACCGGACGCTCCGCGTCGGAGACAGCATCGATGGGTTCGAGGTCGTTGACATCACAGCCGAAGGAGTCGTCTTCAAGCCGGCGACTGCCAGCACCACGAGGGGCGTCAATGGCGCGTAGCGGTGGGGCCATCGTCGGCTGTCGATGGATGCTCGTGGCGTGCCTCGCCGCGGGCGTCTCGGCGTCGCGCGCGCAGTCGCCCCTCCCAGCGCCGAGCCAACCTCAAGCGAGCCAACCGACGCCTCCCAGCCTCATCAATACTCTGCAGCGCGTGCTCACGGGCCCCGAGGTTCTGCCCAGCGGAGCCCTGCCAACGCCCGTCCAATCGGCCAGCAAGCCGTTTGTAGCCCCCTTGGCAAAGCAGCCCGATCAACCGGTCGTCGTGAGGGACGATGACGGGTTGATCTCGCTTTCGGTGCGCGACGCAACCCTGCGCCAAGTGCTCGCCGCGCTGGCCGAGACCCAGGGCTTCAACCTGGTGATCGCGGCGCCCGCCGATTCGCAGGTGACGGCGGAGTTTAAGCGGATGCCTCTCCGCGACGTCTTCTCCAACTTGATGCACTCGACGGGACACACCTGGACCGAAAACGACGGGGTCGTCGTCGTGACCAGCGCCACAACCGGCGGCGATCTTTCTCCGGAGGTCCAAGGGCGGCGTGTCGCGGTGATCGAGCTCGACTTCGCGTCGGCCGCGGACCTCCAGCCGGCTGTCGAGGGCTTGCTCTCTACGGTCGGCAAATCCTTCTATGTCGAAACCAACCCCGAAGACAATCGACGCACCAAGGAGCTGCTAGTTGTCGAGGATCTTGAGCCGTACCTGCAGCGAATCGAGCGGTATCTTGCTGAAGCCGATCAACCACCGCGACAAGTCTTGATCGAGGTGAACCTGCTGCAAGTGACCCTCGACGAGACCCAACGCTGCGGCGTGAACTTCGAGGCGCTCGGTCGCGCCGCGGGGACGCCGCTCACGTTAAGCTCCCAGGGCCTCACCGGCATGCTGCCCGGCGCCGCTGGCAGCAACGGATTGTCGGGAAGTTCATCGCTGTCGGGTTCGGCGTGGTCGGCGGGCTCGCCCGGCTTCTTCGTGCAGTCGAGCGGCGGCGACCTCGACCTCGTGATCGAGGCGCTCATCGCCACGACCGACGCTAAGAGCCTCGCCAACCCGAGGCTCCTCTGCGTCAACGGACAGGAGTCTCGCATCCAGGTCGGCGAAGAAATCGGCTACACGACGACGACGACCCTCAACGCAACGACAACTGGCAATGTCCAGTTTCTGCCGACGGGAACGATCCTCAGCGTGATGCCCCGGATCACACGCGATGGGCGGGTGTTGCTGCGGGTAGAGCCCGAAGTCTCTTCTGGCGCCATCAACCCAGACACCAACGCCCCGGACAAGAGCGTCATTCAGGTCCAAACCAACGTCTTGCTGCACAGTGGTCAGGGAATGATTATCGGCGGACTGATCCAAGAAGCGGACTCGACTCAGATCTCCCGAGTGCCGGTGCTGAGCACGATCCCTTATGTCAGCGGCTTTTTTCAACGCCGCCAGGTCGTCAAGAAACGCACCGAGCTGATCGTGGCGCTGGTGCCGCACGTGTTGCCCTACTCGCCCGAGGTGGAGTGCCGCAACCAAGAAGAACTGATGCGCGCGTCCGACCCGCTGGTCACGGGGCCACTCGATCGCTTCCCACGCCCGTACGAGCCGCGGCTGCCGGACCCTCACGAGGACCTGAAGGGATACCGTCCCTGGCCGTGGGGTAGAAAAGCCCCTCCGCAAGACTGCACGGCGGTCGCCTACGACACGCCCGAGGGCGCGGGGGAACCCCAGCAATCGCCAGATATCCTCCAGCCTCAATACGTCGCCCCCCCGTCCGCCGAGCCCATCTCCGCCGATCCGGAAGTCGCCACCCGGCTGCCGCGATCGCGGTTCCGCTAAGTCTTTTTGTCCGCCGAGAGGCCCATTATGTCGAATCGACTTGAGTTGCCGGACGACCTGGCTAGTCTGGTAGAGAAGCGCGAGAGTAACGACCGCCGAAAGGAGCTGAAGCCGCTCCCCGTGCCGAGTGATCGCCGGTCCGGAATCGATCGCCGCGAAGAAGCCGCGCCAGCCCCCCCCACCGAGGATCCACCGACCCAGGTTCGCTAGCCGGGATTGCGAGGTCCCAGCCAGCCGAACACTTTATGAGCTTGGACACTCCCCCGCGCTGCTTCGTCTGCGATGGTGAAGAGCACCTCCTTGTCTTCGAGAAGAAGGAGCGCCGCTTCTGGGAGTGTCGCGGCTGTGGACTGCAGAAGCAGCACCCGCTGCCGACGCCGGCCGAGCTGGCCGCGTACTACGAGCAGTCTTACGGCTCGGGCATGTACCAAGAGTTTGCCGCCGCGGCGCGGCTCAAGGAGCTAACGGCGGAGCGGAGGCTGATGGAACTCCGCAACCTGGTTCCGCTGAAGGGGAAATGGCTCGACGTCGGGGCCTCGACGGGGGCGTTCCCGCTGGCAGCGGCCAAGCGTGGCGTTGACGCCGCGGGGGTTGAGCTGAGCGACACCGCCGTCGCCGCCGCCCGCGCTCAGGGCGTCTCGATGCACGCCGGTGACCTTGCCGACCTGCCGCCCGACGTGCAGTACGACTGCATCACCGCCTTCGACCTGATTGAGCATGTGCTCGACCCGCGAGCGCTTGTCGTCGAAGCGCGGCGGCGGCTTGTGGAAGGAGGATATTTCGTGATGACGCTCCCTGATCTAGGCGCGGCGCCGCGACGTCTGATGGGGTCGCGCTGGTACTTCTACATCCCCGAAGAGCATCTGCACTACTTCACGCGGCAAGTTATGCGACGGTTCCTCGAGCGAAGTGGATTTGACGTCGTCCGCATTCAGGCGACCTACAAGCCCATGACGTTCAACTACGCCCAAACGCAGTTCAAGGAATACAATCCGGCCATCTATTCAATCTTGCGAGTCGCCGGAGCGATCGCGCCGCGGGCCTTGCGGCAGGCGCCGATCCCCTTGCCGATCGGGGAGATGGGTGTCGTCGCTCGAAAGCGGCAGGAGGGCTGAGATGGAGCCCGCGCAGGGGCGACGCTCGTTCTGGCTGGTCATCGCGGCGATCACGCTGCTCGGCGCGGGCTGGCGCGCTTGGCGCCTCGAGACGCCCCCGTTCGACAACGACGAGGTCTGGCAGATCCTCCACTGCGAGACGGACCTGACCAAGCAGGTTTACCGCCAAGACAACTTCCCACCGCTTTACAACTGGGTGGTCAGTCTCGTCTTCGCAGTCGCGAAGAGCGATCAAGCGGCCCGCTGGTTCTCACTGGCGTGTGGCGTCGCAACGATCCCGCTGATCGGCTGGTTGGGGCGTCGTCTCGGCGGCCCGGCGGCGGGGATCGCGGCGGCCGGCCTCCTTGCGGTCTCCGCCAACCACGTTCTGCTCAGCCAGCTTGGCCGCGCCTACACACCGCTGATCCTCATCGCGACAATAACGATCTTATTGGCTTGGCGGCTCCGGACGCACGACCGCTGGCGTGACTGGGCGGCGTATCTGGTCGCCGCCTGGGCGACCGTCGCGACGCACTACTTCGGCGGCGTCCTGCTGATCATCCTCGGGGCGCTATTGCTCGCCGAGAAACGCGGCGGCTCACTCCGTCGGGCCCTCGCCGCCGCGGCCGTCTTGGCCGTCGCCGGCTTGCCGCTGGCAGCCTGCCTCCGCGCCGACCTCCGGGACTCGACCGAGTTCTACCACCACGTCGGCTTCGACGCCGAAGCCTACGCCATGGGCTACCTCTGGCTCATTACCGGCAACACGCTGGGCCCCTCGGTCAGCGAACTGCGTGAGCTGACCTCGCTCGGCCAGAAGCGCGACGCGATCCTCGCAATGGCGCCTTGGGCGCTAGCGGTCATCGCGTCGGTCGCCGTGCTATTGGTCGCTGCTTGGGGAAGGCTGAAGCGGGGCGACCAGATATGGGTAGCGGCGCTGGTGCTCGCACCGCCGCTGGTGGTGCTCGCCGCTTCTTCGGTCGTCAGCACGGGATTCAACTACCGCTACTATGTTTGGGCGGTCGTTCCGCTGACGGCGGCGATGGGCGTGGGCGCTGCGGCCATACGAGGCCGACCGCTGGTCGCTGTCGCAACAGGACTCCTTATCGCCCTGGGAATCGGCGCGACGCTCAATCGCCACCTCGACCCTTACTACTACGAGAACGACTTCCGTGCCGTCGCCGCATTGATCCACCGCCTCCAAGAAGAGACCTTACCGCCTGCCGTACTCGCCGCGCCGCTGCACTACGGGCAAGGCGCCCTCTACGGACTTCCCGGCGATTGGCTCAAAGAGCCCGTCTCAGCTCATCCTGGCGCCGAACAAGACTGGGATGAGAAGCTGCCGGCGTTTGCCGACGCAGCGGCGCCGCGCGAAACGGCGTGGCTGGTCACGCAGTGGTTCCCCGTTGGGCACCCCCAGCGGGCGGTGTGCGATGCACTGGTGGAGCGGCTCGATGCCCAGCTCGTCGCGAGAGTTTCTTCTACCGTGATGGTTTACCGTTTTCCGGTCGATCGCCTGCCGTGAGCGACGGACGGTGCGCGAAGCCGCCAGTGCGCCTCAGCCCCCGGTCACCGCTTCGTGTTCGCGGCGCTGCGTGCAGTCGGTCGAGGGGTTCGTGCAAGCCTCGCAGACGGAGTTACCGTCGCGGTCCTTGTAAGCCGACAGGCCGCCGCACGAGCCCTTGATCCGTCGGCCGGAAAGCATCACGCCGATCGCCATGCCCGCCAGGGCGACCGCGAAGACGGCGAACGTTAGTAAGTAAACACTCACGGCGACTCTCCTGCGGCTTCGGCGGCTTCCGGCGCCGGTTGCGAATCAGCAAAAAACCCGTCCCACGCGGGGGTGGACCGATCGACGAGCTGCCCATCGGCGCCGCGCGAAACGAGCAGCGCGGCGACGCCGTGCTCCACCGCCCAATCGTACCCCGACTGCGGGCCTAGGACCAACAACGTCGTCGCCAGTCCGTCCGCTTTGCGGCACGTGTCGGCCAGAACCGTGGTGGTCACCAGGTTGTGCGTCACGGGACGGCCCGTCTGGGGGTCGATCGTATGCGAGTAGCGGACGCCGCCCACCTCGAAGTAGTTGTAGTAGTCTCCCGACGTCGCCAGCGACTTGTCGCGCAGCTCAATGACTTCTTGGAGCGGACGCTGGGGATCGGCGCTGGCCTGCTGGACGCCGATCCGCCACGGCTTGCCTCCCGGCTTAACTCCCTGGGCCCGGACTTCACCGCCGATCTCGACCATGTAGGCGTCGATCCCTTCGCTCTGCAAGACTTCGCCGACGGCATCGACGCCGTGCCCCTTGGCGATCGACGAGAGATCGACGTAGACGCCCGGCTTCGTCTTGCGGAGCGCCGGGGGCTGCGCCCTCGTCTGGACGGCCTGATAGCCGACGCGCTGTTTGGCGGCGGCGATCTCGTCGTCGGTCGGCGGCTCCGTCCGATCCTTGTCGGGGCCGAATCCCCACACGTTTACCAGCGGACCGACGGTCGGGTCGTACGCCCCGTGGGACGCCTCCGCCAGCTCCAGCGCCGACTCCACGACCGACGCCGTCTCCGCGGAAACGGCGAACCACCCGTCCGGCCCGCTAGCGTTGAACCGAGACAGCTCTGAGTCGGGATCGTAGGTCGACATCTGACGGTTGACCTCCGCCAGCCGTTCATCGACGAGCTTCTGTAAACGAGCCGCGTTCTCTTCCGTGCCGCCAACCACCGAGACGTTATAGCGAGTCCCCATCGTCGCCCCCGAGAACGACCATACGGGCGCAACTTTCTCTCCAGCGCAGCCGCAGAGCGACAAAAGCGATAGAAATAAACTCAGCCGCAGATGATCGCAAATTCGCGCGGATACCCGTCGTGGGATGGCGTGGTTTAGCCGAGGGACCTCCGTATTCATCTGCGACCATCTGCGCTTATCTGCGGCTAATCTGCGATCAACCGCCGAAGTCGTCGTAGGCGATGTTCTCTTTCTCGACCCCGAGGTCGTCCAGGAGCTTAAATACGGCCGCGTTCATCATCGGTGGGCCGCAGATGTAGTACTCGATGTCTTCGGGCGCGGGGTGGTTCTTCAGGTAATTGTCGTAGAGCACCTGATGGATGAAGCCGACGTAGCCGTCCCAGTTGTCCTCGGGCAGCGGCTCGGAGAGGGCGATGTTGAACTTGAAGTTCGGGAACGCCTTCTCGATCTCGCGGAAGTGGTCGACGTAGAAAAGCTCGCGCTTGCTGCGGCCGCCGTACCAGTAGCTGACTTTGCGGCCCGTCTTGAGGTTCTTGAACAGCTCGAAGATGTGACTGCGCAGGGGGGCCATGCCGGCGCCGCCGCCGATGTAGACCATCTCGGCGTCGGTGTCCTTAATGAAGAACTCGCCGTAGGGGCCACTAATCGTGACCTTGTCGCCGGGCTTGAGGTTGAAGATGTAGCTCGACATCTTGCCCGGGGGGGTGCCGTCGGGGGCGCGGGGTGGCGGGCTCGCGACGCGGACATTCAGCATGATGATGCCCTTCTCGCCCGGCCAGTTGGCCATCGAGTAGGCGCGGATGACCTCCTCGTCGACCTTCGATACGTAACGCCAGACGTCGTACTTGTCCCAATCCTCGCGGAATCGCTCCTCGATGTCGAAGTCCTTGTAGCTGACGACGTGCGGCGGCGCCTCGATCTGGATGTAGCCGCCCGCCTTGAAGTTGACGTCCTCGCCCTCAGGGAGCTCGAGCACCAGCTCCTTGATGAAGGTCGCGACGTTGTGGTTCGAGCGGACCGTGCACTCCCATTTCTTGGTCTCGAGCGCCTCGTGCGGCACCTCGATCTTCATGTCCTGTTTAACGGCGACCTGACACGAGAGGCGACAACCCTCCTTGGCCTCCTTCTTCGAGATGTGCGTCCGCTCGGTCGGCAGAATGTCGCCGCCACCGGCGAACACCTTCACCTCGCACTGGGCGCAGGTGCCGCCGCCGCCGCACGCGCTAGAGACAAAGATGCCGGCGTCCGACAGGGCGTTGAGCAGCTTGCCGCCCGCGGCGACCTTGATCTTCATGTCGTCGTTAACCGTGATCTCCACCGGCCCAGAGGCGACGAGCTGGCTGCGGGCGGTCATGATCAACGCGACCAGCGCGAGCACCACGACGGTGAAGAACAGAACGCCTAGTACGACGGTAAACATGGCGAAAGCCTTTGGCTTTGGCGTTCAGCTGTCAGCGATCAGCCGACAGCTCTTGATTTCTGTTTGGAATCGAATCTCAATCCGCGGCTGAATGCTAACCGCTGATCGCTCAAACCTTTTTCTTCACATTCCCCCGAACGACATGAACGCCAGGGCCATGAGGCCGACGGTCATGAACGTGATCCCCAGGCCGCGGAGGCCGTCGGGGACGTCGCTGTAGCGGAGCTTCTCACGGATGCCCGCCAGCGCGGCGATCGCCAGCGCCCAACCGAAGCCGGCGCCGACGCCGTACACGCAGCTCTCCGCCATCGTATAGTCGCGCTCGACCATGAACAGCGAGCCGCCGAGGATCGCGCAATTCACGGTAATGAGCGGCAAGAAGATGCCTAACGTCTGATAGAGCGTCGGGAAGAACCTGTCGAGCGTCATCTCGAGGATCTGAACCATCGCCGCGATCGTACCGATGTACGAGATCAAACCGAGGAAGCTGAGGTCGTACTGGGCGTACTCCGTCCCCATCCACTTTAGCGCGCCCGGCTTCACCAGGAACTGCCAGATGAAATTGTTGGCGGGGATGGTCAGCGCCATGATCACGACGACGGCGACGCCGAGGCTTACGGCCGTCTTGACGTTCTTGGAGATCGCGATGAACGTGCACATGCCAAGGAAGTAGGCAAGCGCCAAGTTCTCGACGAAGACCGATTTGAGGAATAGCTGTAGGTAGTGGTCCATTTTGATCCCATTGGGATTGGCGGTCAGCTTTCAGCGATCAGCGGTCGGCTTTGTCACATTCCGGTCAGCAAGCTGACCGCTGAAAGCTGATCGCTGACAGCTCAACCTTTACTCGTGCTCAACCTGCTCGGGTCGCCACGTCCGCAGCAACCAGATGAACAGCCCGATCAAGAAGAACGCGCTGGGCGGCAGCAGCATCAGGCCGTTGGGGACGTACCAGCCCCCTTCGGTCGCGAGCGGCAGGATGGTGTATCCGAATAGCTTTCCCGCTCCGAACAATTCGCGGATGAACCCAAGCATGACCAGGATCAGCGAGTAACCGACCGCATTGCCGACGCCATCAAAGAACGAGATCAGCGGCGGGTTCTTCATCGCGAACGCCTCGGCGCGGCCCATCACGATGCAGTTGGTGATGATCAGACCGACGAAGACGCTGATGCTCTTCGTCTCCTCGTAGGCGACCGCCTGCAGGATTTGGTCCACCACGATCACCAGCGACGCGATAATCGTCATCTGCGCGATGATGCGGATGCTGCTGGGGATGAACTTGCGCACCAGGCTCACCGCGGCGTTCGAGCAAGCGGTCACCGCGATGACGGCTACGCCCATGATGATCGACGTCTTCATCTGCGTCGTCACCGCCAGCGCGGAGCAGATGCCCAGCACCTGCAGCGCGATCGGGTTGTTGTTGAAGATCGGATCGACGAGGACGTCTTTGATCGATTGCTTGGCCATGACTTTGCCGTGAGGCTGTAGGGTGAGCTGCGGAACCGCGAAGGGTTTCTTCAGCTCTCCGATGGGACGCGGTGCTTTTCGAGGAATTTGGCGAAGCCCTCGGGCCCGAGCCAGTACTTAATCATGTTATCGACGCCGCGGCTGGTGATCGTGGCGCCGGAGAGGCCGTCGATGCTGTACTCATCGTCGGCGGCGCCTTTGACGACGCCGAGTTCGACATCGCCGTCTTGATCATAGACCTTTTTGCCCTCCCACAGGGCTTTCCAGCCCGGGTTGTCGACCTCGCCGCCAAGGCCCGGCGTTTCGGCATGGGCGTAGTAGGTAATGCCGCGGACGGTCTGGCCATCGGCCTCCAGAGCCAGGAAGCCTTGCAGCGTCGACCACAATCCTTTGCCGTAGATCGGCAGGATAAAGCCGTCTGGCTCGCCGTCTTTCATCAGTTGATAGACGTAGGTGTACGGCTCGCGTCGCTGGATGCCCATTAGTGCCGATGGCGGTTCCACCTTGACGTTCGTCTTGGGGTCCTTGGCGGCCTCGACCGGGTCGTAGTCGTCGACATCGACGCCAGCGGCGCCCTCGCTGACATACTCGCCGGTCGATAAATCAACCAACTGGCGTTTCACCGAGTCGGCGAAAATCTTCTTGACCTCTTCCGGTGTAGCGTCGGCGCCCGCCAGATGGGCGGCCATCAAGGCGTTCTTCTGCTTGAAGACGAGCTTGTTGGCTTCCTGTAGCGGCTTCAGCGCCACTGCCGCGCTGGCGACAAGCACCGAGCAAACGATGCACAGCACCGAGGCCACTAGGAACGCGCCGGGGGTCGTTTCCCTAAGGAACGTGTACCAGTCTCGATCAGGTTGCGGCATAGCGGGCGGCCCTCCGTTTGGCGTTCGCCTGGATCACGTAGTAGTCGATGAGCGGCGCCATCACGTTGCCGAAGAGGATCGCCAGCATGATGCCCTCGGCGAACGCCGGGTTGATCACGCGGATCAGGACCGTCATGAAGCCAATCAGGCCGCCGTACCACCACTTGCCCGTGTTGGTCATCGCGGCGGAAACGGGGTCGGTTGCCATGAACACCACGCCGAACGCGAACCCACCGGCGACCATATGCCAGAGCGGGTTCATGTAGGCCAGCGGGTAGGGGATGCTGTCGCGGAACGCGAACAGCATCATCGACGTCACCAGCGCCCCCATGACGCAGGCGGCCATGATCCGCCAAGAACCGATGCCCGTCGCGATCAGGATCGCCGCGCCAATCAGGCACGCGGCGGTCGAGGTCTCGCCCATCGAGCCGGGGATCAAGCCCCAGAAGTGGTCAAAGAAGCTGAGATGCATCGTCGATGCCTGTTCTGGAAGAACGCCGGGAGTGACGTTCGCCATTCCGCCGAGGACCGTAGCGTTGGTGTAACCATCGACGCCGTCGCCCGCCGCCACGCCCGCAGCGGTCCAGACTTTGTCGCCGGACATCTCTTGAGCGTAAGCGAAGTACAGATAAGCCCGTGCGGTTAGGGCCGGGTTCAAGAAGTTCTTCCCGGTCCCGCCGAAGATCTCTTTGCCCACCACCACGCCGAACGCGATGCCCGACGCCACCTGCCACAACGGGATCGCCGGAGGCAGCGTGAGCGGCAGCAGCATGCCGGTCACCAGGAATCCCTCGTTGATTTCGTGGCCACGGATGATCGAAAAGATCACTTCACAAAGGCCGCCGGCGACCATCGTCACGATGTAAACCGGCAAGAACCAGAGCAGGCCGTGGACGACATTCGCGACGAAATTCGTGTGGTCGTAAGGCAGGCCAAGGGCCTGCATTACGTCGTCGCGGCTGAAAGGATCGATCCCGGTAAAGGAGTCGGCCAGCGGGACCGCGCCCCGCGTTCCGATCGCCAGGTTGGCCTGGTAGCCCGTGTTGTAGAGGGCCATCAGAATGCATGGGATGAGCGCGACGATCACCATCGACATCATCCGTTTCATGTCGATGGCGTCGCGGACGTGCGAGGGGCCCTTCGTGACCTCGCCCGGCGTGAACAGGAACGTGTCCTGCGCTTCGTACAGCGGGTACAGCTTCTCGAGTTTACCGCCCTTCTTGAACAGCGGGGCGACCGCATCGAGTTGATTTCGGAGGAATTTCATTCGCTTAGGCTGTTAGGTGGTAGACCGCTACGCCGGCAGTTCTGCGTGAGCCGTCCGGGCCGCGAACGGCTCGACGGACTGGCCCTCTAACCGGACTGCCGCATCACCCTTCACGTTCGATCGTCGTCAACGCTTTCCGCAGCATCGGGCCGTAGTCGTTCTTGCTGGAGCAGACGTAACTGCACAGGGCCACGTCTTCTTCTGCGAGTTCCAGAGCCCCCAGCGACTGCAACAGCTCGGTGTCTTGCATGTAAAGGGCTTTCATCAGCGCCGTCGGCTCGATGTCCAAAGGCATGACCTTCTCGTAGCTGCCGATGGGGACGATCGCCCGGTGACTCCCCTCGGTGCTCGTCGTGAAACGGACCCCCCCATCGGGGATTCCGAGCCACGTCTGCGCGAAGACGTTAGTCACCGACCACTTGCCCAAGCCAAGGCCCATCCAGCCGAGGAACTGACGGGCGTTTCCCTCGATGATTTGCGTGACCTGCAGGTCACGCCGGCCGAGGTGCGCGTGGATGTCAGTCATCGTCCGGCCGTTGAGCGGCGAACCACTTATGGTCCGCACATCCACCGTCGGGGCGCCCGACTCGGCCGTGAGGTCCGCGAGGCTCGCACCTAATCGAGAGCGATAAAGGCCGGGCCGTGCAACCGCGGGACCCGCCACCGACACAACGCGGTCCACCAGCAACTCGCCCGTGAGGAAGAGATGGCCGATCGCGATCACGTCCTGGTAGCCGATTTCCCAGCAATGGCGTTCCTGGCTCACCGGCGCGATGAAGTGCATGTGGGTGCCGGGCAGGCCCGCCGGGTGAGGCCCTTCGAAGGTCGCGACCTCAACGCAATTGAGGTCTTCACCAGGGATCGACGCGCCGGCCTTCTTGCAGAGCCAGAGGTTGCCGTCGGTCAGGGTGCTGAGGACCTCGAGCCCCGCGGTGAACTCGGCCGGCTTTTCGGCGATCACGACTTGCGGGTCGGCCGCTAGCGGCGCCGTGTCGATTGCCGTCACGAACAACGCGTAGGGCGCCGTTCCAGGAACCGGCACTTTGCTGAACGGCCGGGTCCGCAGTGCGGTCCAAAGTCCCGAGTCGATCAGGTTTTGTTGGACCGCCTCACGGCCGAGCATCGTGAGGTTTTGGTCGCGGTACGACGTGAACGAGTACCGCTCGTCCCCTTCGAGCTCGATGACGATCGACTCGAACTTCCGCTTCGCGCCGCGATGAACGGCGATCACGCGTCCCGCGCCGGGAGACGTGTACTTGACGCCCGGAGTCTTCTTGTCCTCGAAGAGCCACTGCCCAAGCCGGACCGTGTCGCCCTCGGCGACTTGCATGGTCGGCTTCATGCCGTGGTAATCGTCGGCGACAATCCCCACCGTGCGGATAACTGGCGCCGGCAGAATCGTCTGCGGCGGCGTTCCCGCGATGGGCAGGTCGAGGCCCTTGGTGATCGTAAAGTGCTTGGCGATTGCTGCGGTCGTCGCCATGTGACGCGCTTTCCTGCCGCGTGAGGAGAGGGCCGGCGCTGTCGCCGCCGCTCAGGTTAGGGAGGGCTTGCTCAGCGATCTTTGCGCCTGCTACGGCATTCAGTCGTCGTAGGGAGTGCGTCAAAGCGTCGCTGATTGGGGTTTGTGAAATCTTTCACGATATCCACCCCAAGTCAAGGCCAGCTTGCAGAGCAGGCGGATTACGAACCCGCAAGACTCGACGGTTCGGAAAGCTACGGTCGCAGCTCGCGGGGAACTGCGATCGTGGAATTGGCGCGCCTGCCAAGTGCAGAGGCCCGTTGTTGGGCAATTCGCCGGGCGCTATACTCCCACCCCGAATCGTGTCGCGAATGCTGGCCTCACCGCCAGATCGGCTATAAACCTTGATGAGTAAACACGTTACGCCATGAAAATCCACGAGTTCCAGGGGAAGCAACTGTTTCGCGCGGCCGGAATCGCCGTGCCCGAAGGGATTGTTGCCAAGACGCCTGAAGAGGCCGCCGCTGCCTTCACGCAGCTCGGCGGGTCGATCGCTGTGGTCAAGGCGCAGGTCCACGCCGGCGGCCGCGGAAAGGGAACCATCAAGGGAACCGGGCAACGCGGCGTGGAGCTCGTGAAGACCGCCGAAGACGCCGCCCGCGTCACCAAGGCGCTTTTGGGGGGCGACCTCGTCACCATCCAGACCGGCCCTGAGGGCCAAACCGTCAAGCAGGTCCTCGTCGAGGCCGGTTGCGACATCGCCCGCGAGCTCTATCTCGGCATCGTTGTGGATCGTGGCTGCGGCAAGCCCGTGCTGATGGTCAGCACCGAGGGCGGCATGGACATCGAGAAGGTCGCCCACGAGACGCCCCACCTGATCCACACCGCCGAGTTCGACCCCGACTTCGGTCTGCAGCCCTACCAGGCCCGTAAGCTCGCGTGGAAGCTCGGCCTCAGCGGCCCGTCGGTCCGGTCGGCCGAGAAGCTGATGCGGTCGATCTGCAGGGTCTTCGTCGATAACGACTGCTCGTTGGCCGAAGTGAACCCGCTGGTGGTCACCGGCGCGGGTGAGCTGATGGCGCTCGACGCGAAGATCACCTTCGATGACAACGCCATGTTCCGCCACGCAAAGCTCGCCGAGCTCCGCGACACGGCCGAAGAAGACCCCAACGAACTCCGCGCCGGCGCGGCGGGGCTCAGCTATGTGCAGCTGGAGGGCAACATCGGCTGCTTGGTGAACGGCGCCGGCCTCGCCATGAGCACGATGGACATCGTCAAACTCCACGGCGGCCAGCCCTCCAACTTCCTCGACGTGGGCGGCGGCGCCAACAAGGACCAGGTCACCGAGGCGTTCCGCATTCTGCTGGGCGACCCCGACGTGAAGGCGGTGCTCGTCAACATCTTCGGCGGCATCATGCAGTGCACGACGATCGCCAATGCGATCCTCGCCGCCTACAAGGAAGTCGGCTTCAACGTCCCGCTGGTCGTCCGCCTCGAAGGGACCGAAGTCGAAGAAGGCCGCAAGATCCTCGCGGAATCGGGCGTCGATATCATCAATGCCGAAGGCCTCACCGACGCCGCCAAGAAAGTCGTCGCCGCCGCAACAGCCGCAGCTTAGCTGCTAGCTTTCAGCGGTCAGCTGTCAGCGTTCAGCGTTCAGCGTTCAGCTTTTAAGGAGGCTTCGCCTCGATGAAGGATTTTAGCGATCTGGTCGTTTGGCAGAAGTCACATCAACTGACGCTGGGGATTTACCTCGCAACAATGGACTTCCCGAGCGAGGAGCGTTTCGGACTGACGAGTCAATTACGGCGTTCGGCGGCATCCATCGCCGCGAACATTGCAGAGGGTTGCGGGCGAGGCAGCGACGCCGATTTGGGACGATTCCTACAGATGGCGATGGGCTCTGCCTCCAAAACCGAATACCACTTACTGCTCGCTCATGACTTGGGATATCTGCAGGCCGATCCAACCGACCAACTCATAGACAACACGCAAGAGGCCAAGCGAATGCTCGCCTCCTTCCTCCAAAAGCTGAAAGCTGACCGCTGACAGCTGATCGCAAAAAAGCTATGGCCATTCTAGTTAACAAAGAAACCCGCCTCATCTGCCAGGGCATTACCGGCAAAGCGGGCGAGTTCCATTCCAAGAACTGCCTCGAGTACGGCACCAAGCTTGTCGGCGGCGTCACGCCCGGGAAGGGCGGCCAGTCGATCCTCGGCAAGCCGATCTTCGATACCGTCGCCGAGGCGGTCGAAAAGGAAGGCGCCACGGCGACGATGATTTTCGTTCCGCCGCCCTTCACGGCCGACGCGATCATTGAAGCGGCCGACGCCGGCATCGAAGTGATCTGTGCGATCACCGAGGGCGTCCCCGTCCTCGACATGGTGAGGGTCAAGCGCGAGCTCGACGCCCGTGTCGCCGCCGGCCAAAAGGTCCGCCTGGTCGGCCCCAACTGCCCCGGCGTCATCACCCCCGAAGAGTGCAAGATCGGCATCATGCCGGGATACATCCACAAGAAGGGACCAGTGGGCCTCATCAGTCGCTCCGGCACGCTGACCTACGAGGGCGTCTGGCAGCTCACGAGCCTTGGCCTCGGCCAGAGCACTTGCGTCGGCATCGGCGGCGACCCCGTCAATGGCACGAACTTCATCGACTGCCTCGAGCTCTTCCAGGCGGACGGCGCCACCGAGGCAATCCTGATGATGGGCGAGATCGGCGGCACGGCCGAAGAAGAAGCCGCCGCCTATATCAAGGCCCACGTCACCAAGCCCGTCGCCGCATTCATCGCCGGCCGCACGGCGCCCCCCGGCAAGCGGATGGGCCACGCCGGCGCGATCATCAGCGGCGGTAAAGGCACAGCCGATGACAAGATCGCCGCCCTCCGCGACGCCAACATCGAAGTCGCGGAGAGCCCCGCTGACATGGGGGCAGCGCTGAAGCGTGCGATGGGTAAATAGTTCGGGCAAAATCACCGGCATCGCTCGGGAGCAAGTCCTCCTTTGCGGCGGGTCCCCATGCCGAGAACCAGCGTGACAACCCCATTGCCCGTAGACTCCCCCCTCCCCGTCCGCTAAACTCTCGCCAGCTCAAAGCGAGCTCGCCGATTTTTAGAGCGGGCGGACGGGGTGCGGCATGGCCACAACTGGTGCATCGCCGGCTCCGGTAATTTCTGAGGAAGACGATTTCGAATGGCTACAGGTACGATCAAGCGGCTGACGGACAAGGGTTTTGGTTTCATCGATAACGGCGGTGAGAAGGACTTGTTCTTCCACTCCTCGAGTCTCGAAGGCGTCAGCTTCGACGACCTCCGCGAAGGCCAAAAGGTCTCGTACAACGAAGCGAAGGGTCAAAAGGGCCCGTGCGCTGAGAACGTTAAGGTTGTCTGAGCGACGGATCGGGTTGCTTGCGACCCGGCATCGCTCGTCCTGCTGCCTGACGTAATCGCTCCGGCGCCGCTCTGGCGTGACGCCCGAATTGATTCTGTAGGCTTCGCGACGGCGACGCCCGTGATAGAATGCGTGCCAGGGACGGCGCCCGCGGCGACTCGCGTGGCGACCCCGCGTCAATCAAGACCGAAGGAATGCCATGGGCGACAAGGGACGTAGCGACCGCGCTAAGAAGGAAGTCCAAAAGAAGCCGCTAAAAACGGCGAAAGAAAAGCGCACCGAAAAGCGCGAGAAGAAGAGCCGCACCGAATAGCGGCCGCTCACTCTCGCCTTCGGGCCAAACCACGAACCCGCCGCTTGGCTCACGCCACGCGGCGGGTTTTTCTTTAACGCTCTCACCAACCGTACTCTGGCGGCGCCCTCATCAGTCGCGGGTCCTTTGCCCCCGGTTCGACGGCGAAAAAACCTTGTGCCCGCGAATGACGCGAATAGGCGCGAATGCAGCCAACTGTTCGCGCCTATTCGCGTTATGGGCGGGCTCTCCCCTCTATTCGTGCTTTGCTCGCCCGTCGTGGTTCCCTCCACTTTCTCACGGAACAGCAGCCATTCGATCATCGGAGAATGGATTGCCGATACCCTTCAGCGAGTAACGAGTAGAATCGGCTGCGTCACCCAGCCCGAGGGCGTTCGATGTCCGCCTATCGCTACGTCGTCTTCCCGATCGGCCACACTCCCAACCCCGAGGAAGTGGCGGCGCTGCGGCGGTATTCGGTGCATCTCAACAACCATATCGCGCTCGGACATCGCCGCGACGGGGGACTGGCAATCGCCTTCGAGGCCGAGCCGTTCGACCGGCTGCGGGGGCTCGAGCCGGCGTTTGAGGAGCTGCTGACCCACTGGCGCGCCCGCGGGGGCGAGGTGACCGAGAAGCTCCGCTTCGTCAAAGACTCGAAGTCGTGGAAGGCGATCGAAAAGACCGCCAAGCCCGCCGCGGCGCCTCCTGCCAAATCGCAGGCCAAATCGCCCGCCAAGCCACGCCCCGTGCCCAACGACGCTCCGGCGCGGGAGCCCCGCGAGCCCCGCATCGAGGCC
>JBGSJY010000311.1:0-2824 GCA_041741515.1 Pirellulales bacterium
GGATGGATTGCTCGGCGTTACAGGCCACGACCGCCCCGAGCTCTACTTACTGGCGCTCCCTCGATGCGGTTCGGCCCTACGGCATGTCGCCACCGTTCGCCTTCCAATTACTGGACAGGCGATCGCGTGGGACCCTTCGACAGCAGGAGTCATTTACGGGATCGATCGCGGTAGGCGACAGGTAGTGGTTTGTCGAGTTGACCTGGATAGTTATCGAAAGGGCGCATCTTCCTCAGTACTCACGGCTGGGGAGTGAGAAAGCGGCTAACCAATCGCAAGACCTCAGGACGAAACGACAAAGGGCGTAGCCCTGCTGAGAATGCAGGTCGTTCCTCAAGTCGCCCTCCAGCACCTTCCGGATAAATGGCGCGATGAAGCTTCCGAGAACGTAAACGCCTAGCCGCTTTCGACCTACGCTAAACCTGCGGAGGCTTCATCGTTCTCAGCAGCTTTGAAGATGTCGAGTTGAGGCGCGCGAGTGTGAGGAAGGACCCTCCGAAGGTCCTGCGCTTCCTAAAATCGCCCCACCCGCGACGCTGCAAGCCTCTCCTGGGCCTCCGCCAAGTCGTGATTAAAAAAGTGGCCATAGGTGCGGTCGATCTCTTTGAGGCTGGTCCCCGCCATCTTGGCGACCTTGAACGGCTCGACGCCGATCATCAGCAGTTCCGAGATGTAGAGGTCGCGGAACGAGTAGGGGGTGATGTGGTCGCGGATCGGCTCTCCGGCTCGGGTCGTCACGGCTCGGAGCGCGCGGAGCCAGCAGTTCACCTCGCCCTGGTTCCAAGGCCGGCCGCTTTCGTGAGCAAAGAGCGGATCGCTCGACCGTTTGCCGCGGGCGTTGCGGGCGAGCACCACCAGCAGCTCCTCATCGACCTGGATATTGCGGACAGTCGAGTTGTGCTGGGTGCGGACCCGCTTGTGCTTGCCGAGGCAGACCTGCTTGGTGCGCGGCATGAAGTCGCTCACGAGCGCTTGGCAGAGTTCGCTCGTGCGGGCGCCGGTGGCGTGGTAGGCCCGCATCAAGTCGGCGAAGACGCGGCCGTCATGGGTCGCGTACCGCTCCAAGAAATCCTCCCGCCATTGATCGGCGTCGGCCGGGACTAAATCGGGATCGATGACGCTCCATCTCCGTAGCGTGGCGATCTCTTCATCGGTGGGGAGGTCGGCTTCGCTGAGGTCCTTGGGCTGCACGAACCCCCGCGGCAGCTTACGGAAGGGGCGGTGATCGGGAGCGAGTAGTCCGGCGCCGCCGTCCTCTTCAGGATCGGCCGCCCAGTTCCACGTCGCTTTGACCGCGACAACGATGTGCCGCAGCGCTTTGTCGCCGAACGGCTTGCCGGTGCGTTTCGACGGCGTCGTGCGGCAGTACTCTAGGTACGCCTCGATATGGCCGCGGACAAACTTGTCGGCGCGCAGTTCTCCGACGAGCAGGCCGTAGCCCGGGAGCCGGGCACCGTTCCGCTCATCAATACGAAAATTGCAGAGGCCGTTCAGCAGGCTCTTGCGTTGGCGGAAGAGGTTGTTGCTGCGGTTCTTCTGCGCCCATTCGAGGTGGCGGCTACAGACCTCTGCGACACAGCGGTCGGGCAAGTCGATTGTCGGCAGCGGCTGGCGGCGGAGATTGGCGAGGTGCTCGCCGAAGCGGGTGCGGGCGACTTGGTAGGGAACGTCGGCGACGCGTCCGAAGTAGACGCCGTCGCGGCCGCCGGCCTGGGTGTACCAATAGCCGTCTTTGCGGCGCAGCGTGGGCTGGCGCGGCATGATGAGCCTCGTCGAAATGGGGACTGGTTGTGCAAGGAACGGGGCGAGTTGGCGCTCGCTTACCGCCTAGTCCCCTCTACGCTCGGAGCGGGCCGAGAGGCCGCCCAGAGGCCGAGGAAAACAGCATTGAAAACAGCATAGGTTTTCGGCGGCCGCCAGCAGATCGACGTAAGTCGTTGCTGGTCAACCGCTTAGAAAGTCGGGCCGACAGGATTCGAACCTGCGACCTTTTGACCCCCAGTCAAACGCGCTACCAGGCTGCGCCACGGCCCGACCGTGCTCGGCTTCCAAAAAGTGGTGGCGGGACGCGAGGCTGGTGCGGGGACGATCCCTGGTGTAGGGTCGCCGGCCCGGGCGAGAGGCTGGGGGCTGCTCGCCGGCCTCGGTTCCGCTGCGGACGCGGGGCACCCGCTGAGCCGAGACCCACAGGATAGACCAAAGCGTCACGCCCGGGAAGCCGGCCGGGCCCGGCGAGCTGTCGCCACGGCGACGGCGGTCAAAATCAGGCACAGTGAGGCCGGTTCGGGGACTGCTAGCGCCGTGGCCGCAGAGCGGGCGCCGTAGTTTGCCCGCCAGGTCGCCAGGTCAGTCGGGGTGTAGTGGGTCCCGATGCCGTCGCGGATCGTCGTGTAGTCCGCCGCGTTCACCAGGCCGTCGAAGTTGTAGTCGCCGGGGATCGAGACCGGGTCGATCAGCGTCACGTCGTACCGGATGGTGCGGGCGACGCCGCCGACCTTCGCGTTGTTGATCGTGACGGAATAGCGCTGGTCGCTGCTGGGCTGAGGAAAGACCGCTCCATCCCCCATGTTGTTCACTCGGAAACTGATGAACCCGAGCAGCCGTTCAAGCCCCGTCGCCACGACTTCGGCCGGAACGCTGACGCCTCCGAGCGAAAGAGCGACGCTCGCCGCCGAGAAATCGACCCCCGCTTGCGAGTAGTGCCAACGCGGGAAGACCACGTCATAGGGGACGTACCCAGGCGGCGGCCAAGCGACCGCGCCGTCGCGTGTCGCCGGGTGGGCGACCGTGTCCGCGACATCGACCACGTAGAGGGCGCTGGCCG
>JBGSJY010000312.1:0-2468 GCA_041741515.1 Pirellulales bacterium
CAAGAATCCGTCGCCGCCATCAACGACCGCATTGGGCTCATTGCGAGGCTGGCCTTGCACAATGATTTTCCAACGCGATGGAGTTTTTCCAACTAAGCAAGGTTTGTCTCTGTCCGGTATTGCTCCACGCACGCGTAGAGCTCATTCATCGTTTTCAGCAGCTTGAATTACTGGCGTCGCTAATCGCAAAGCGTCTTGCTCCGCGTCATTGCGAGACATTCGTCGAACAGCATTTCGGCGATCTGCGGTCATGCGATGACTTCCGAGTGCAATTCTTAGCGTCTTCGCGCCTTTGCGTGAGACTTAACGACCAAAGCCTTTGCGTCTCCGCATCTCTGCGCGAAACCTAAGACGAAGCCAGTTGCCGCAGTTCTTTGGGCAGTGGGAACGACACGCTCTCTTCGCGGACCAGCCGTGGCTCGACCGTCGCGCCGAAGGTTTCTTTGAGGTAGTCGAGCATCGCGTCAACAACCGTCTCGGGAGCGCTGGCGCCGGCGGTGACGAGGACCGTTTCGGCGCCTTCGAGCCATTCGGGCTGCACGTCTTGGGGGCCATCGACGAGGTAGGCCGCTACGCCGCGTTCTTTGGAGAGCTCCGCTAGGCGCTGGCTGTTGCTGCTGTTTTGGCTGCCGAGGACGAGCGTCACGTCGGCTTCGGCGGAGAGTTTGGCGACGGCCTCTTGGCGGTTCTGCGTCGCGTAGCAGATGTCGCTCTTGGCGGGGCCGGCGATCAGCGGGAAACGCTCCCGCAGCCTGGCAATGATCCGGCTCGTGTCATCGACGCTGAGCGTCGTCTGCGTCAGGTAGGCCATGTAGTCGGGGTTGGCCACTTGCAGGGCGTCCACGTCCTCGGGCGATTCGACCAGCAGGATCGCCTCGGGCGCTTCGCCCATGGTGCCGATCACCTCGTCGTGCCCCTGGTGGCCGATGAGGACGATCGTGCGGCCCTCTGTGGTGTACTTGATCGCTTCGAGGTGGACCTTCGTCACCAGCGGGCAGGTGGCGTCGATCGCCGTCAGCTCACGGGCCTTGGCCTTCGCGCGGATCTCGGGCGAGACGCCGTGGGCGCTGAACAGGAGCGTCGAGCCGATCGGGGCGTCGTCGAGTGAATCAAGGAACACCACGCCCTTGGAGCGGAAATGCTCGACGACGTGCCGGTTGTGGACGATCTCGTGGTAGACGTAGATCGGGGCGCCGAAGGCCTTCAGGGCGAGTTCGAGCGAGTCGATCGCCATGTTGACGCCGGCGCAGAACCCACGGGGGCTGGCGAGCAGAACGCGCATGAGGCTAGCTAGCCCGGTAGGTGGTTAGGACGATAGGTCAGGTAGGTACAGCCTAATGTCCTACCTACCTACCGTCCTACTGGCCTCCCCCATCACCGGGGCTTGGGCTTGCGCCGCTTGGGCTTACCCGGCTGGGGTCCCTTCGGGAACCGCTCGCGGTGGCCCTTCACAAACTCGCGGAGTGAGTCCAGCGTCTCTTTATGGAGCGTCTCAAACGCCTCGGCCGGCAGGCGGATCGGGTGGAATTGCCCGAACGCATCGACCGCAAATACCTCATTACTGGGCGCTTTAGTGTTCATGGGAGCCTCTTCCCGTGAGCCCGAGACGGCTGGCCGATCGAACGTCGGTCTTGCGCCCTGGTGCTTGCATTACGGAGGACAAATCGGGGGGGTTCTCTGGTTCGGGGCAATTGGGTGGATTGCTCAGGGCGCCCGATTTATCTCGCTAATCCTCTCAGCGGGACTTCGCCCGACATGTGACGGAATTGGAGAGGATTTCCGCAAATCGAGAGCGTGGCGAGCCGGCGACGCGAGTCGTTGGAGTAACCCCGGTGCCCGCTCCGCTCCGACGACTCGCGTCACCGGCTCGCCTTCGTTGCCACGACGCCACACGCCCCCGCGCCTCCCGTGTTGTCCCCACGCCACACGCCGCCCCGTCATCCTGCCTGCCCGGCAAAGTGGGCCTGCGTGTGCTGATCGTTTGCGGGGCCAATTCTTTGCAGCCCCCCCGGGGGTGGACCCGATCCTCAAGACAGACTCATCGCGGAGTCGCTGCCTCCACTAGCCTCACCGCTAGCACTGGCAGCGGCCGCTTCATGGAGGGCCCCTCATCGGGGGCGGAGTCGCCGAACCCTCGCCGGGCGGGCCCGTAGGATACGGGCCAATCCCTTCCGGCGGGTGCTGTTGCGGCGAACGGGTCAGACGGAACTGGCCGGGAGAAGAGCTCCCAGGCGTCCTATTAGGCTTTTAGCAGCCTGCCGGGATCGCTTAGCATCAGTCCGTACCGACCACACCACCACCGACGCGTACCGCTCGCGGCCCAGCCCCAGCCAACCGGGCCCGCGCCAGCCGCAGCGAGGAGTTCCCCACGATGCAGATCAACGGCACCAATCAGGTTCACGGCGCCCAAGGCCTCAGCGGGCCCCATTTCCGCCGCCCCGCCGCCCCGAGCGAAGCGACCCCGGCCA
>JBGSJY010000313.1:0-2419 GCA_041741515.1 Pirellulales bacterium
CCCGCGTGTCCCGGCTTGGCGCCGCG
Source organism: Pirellulales bacterium (assembly GCA_041741515.1). Taxonomy (GTDB): domain Bacteria; phylum Planctomycetota; class Planctomycetia; order Pirellulales; family Lacipirellulaceae; genus Botrimarina. Next base: position 27 of record JBGSJY010000313.1, read on the forward strand.
GGGGCCGGCCGGCTTCTTCTCGGGCGCCGGCTTCTCAAAAACCGGTGTCGCCGACGACGGGGCGTGCGGCGAAACAGCCGCCGCGGCCAGCGTCAGCAGCACGAACTTCACGGCGTCTTCGCCTTCGCGATAAAGCCGCGAGGCGTCCGCCTCGCCGAACGTCCCCCGACGGATCGACTCGACGACCCTCCGCAGCTCACCCGCTTCTCTCGACAACTCGGCCATGCCCATGGCATAACCAAACGCAAGGCAGGGCGCTAGGCCACTTCAGGTGGGTGAGGGGTTACCAAAATTGATTCCTCCGCGGCGCGGGAGATTCCCAATGCCGGCGCCCAGCGTCAGGATGCGAGCCATAGCCGGCGAATCGCCCGAGATGGCTGCGTCCCCTTCACTATAGATACGGACATCGTCCACCGGTGAAGGGGTGATTCCGCTTATCCAATTGGACGGGTCGTTCCACGACCCCGCCGCGCTCCCAGCGCCGATGTTTCGCCATGTTTGGGTCTCGGCCCAGAGCGACGGCGTTCCGAGGAAGAAACAGACCAGAGCGAGCCGGCAGCGGTATCGAGTCATGAGGACAAGTCGGCTTCTAAAGAACGGTTGAAGGCCCAAATGGTGATGACCTGGGAACGACTCTCTCAGCAAGAGAGCCTCTCCACCAGCAATCGAAGCAGCACGGTCTGGTCGGTCGGCGGGTGGTAGGCGCCTCGTCCGGACCGTCGAGACAGACGGCGCCGTTATCTATCGCGGAGCCGAATAGCATTCACTTTAGCATGCACCTGCAACTCGGATGAGCCTTTGTTTTGAAGATGCCGGATAAAAAACAACGCGCTTGCGCTTCGGGGAGCTGGCGCCGCCCGACTTGCAGAGAGGCATATGACTGGTCAATCCCCGCTGTCCTTGCCGAATTCGCCGCGACACGATATCTGTTAGAACAGAGAAATTGCCGCCGACGTACGACAGCCATGCCGAAACTCGCCGAGGAACTCCGCAAACGCCACCAGTTCGCCCTCCCCGAACAGGAGGCGACGCTGAATATCGTCCGCACCGCCATGCGGCTGATCGAGGTCGCCGAGCGTCTGCTGAAGCCCCACGGCATTAGCGGACCGCTCTACAACATCCTGCGGATCGTCCGCGGCGTCGGCGGCGAGGGGGTTCCCTCCGGCGAGATCGGCGTCCAGATGGTGACGCCGACGCCCGACGTGACGCGCTTGGTGGACCGGCTCGAACGGCTCGGACTCGCCACGCGACACCGCAAGGAATGCGACCGCCGCGTCGTGCTGGTCCGACTCACCGCCAAAGGCCGCCGATTGCTCACGAAGCTCGACCCGCTCATCGAACAGATGCACCGCGACTCGCTCGGCCATCTGTCGCCCGGCGAGCTGAACGCCATCAACGAGCTGATGGTCCGCGCCCGCGACGCGCCGGCGCTGCGGAAGCCGACCAATGAATAACGCGGCTACTCCGTGGCCGTTTCCTATTGTGCTGCTTTGCCGTTCCCCCTCCGGAGAAGAAAGATGCTTGCCCGTCACCTGCTGCTGACCGCTGCTCTGCTTGCCGCTGCTGTTCCGGCCGCCCAGGCGGCGAACTTCGAGGTTGATCCCGCGCACACGTCGGTGGTGTTCAGCGTCAGCCACCTCGGCTACAGCTACACCTACGGCATGTTCCGCGACGTGAAGGGAGCCGTCGAGTTCGACAAGGCCAATCCCGCGTCGAGCAAGTTCAGCCTCGTCATCGACGCGGCGAGCCTTGACACGATGAACGAGAAGCGCGACGAGCACCTTAAGAACGCCGACTTCTTCAACGTCAAGCAGTTCCCGCAGATCACGTTCGAGAGCACGTCGGTGGCCCCCGGCAACAGCGCCAGCGGCAAAACCGTCTACGACGTCACCGGCAAGCTCACCATGCACGGCGTTGAGAAAGAAGTGACGTTGCCGATGGAGTTCCTGGGGGAAGGCGCCACGCCGTTCAACGATTACCGCGTCGGTTTCCTCTGCCAAACGACGCTGAAGCGCTCGGACTTCGGCATGGACTTCATGGTCGGCCCCGTCGGCGACAGCATCGGCGTGACGGTCAGCTTCGAAGCGGTCAAGAAGTGAGATCGGAGGGGAATGCCCAATGACCAATGAAAGAGGGATTAGGAGCCAGGCGTTAAGGGGATAGGGAAGGCGCGTGCGGCAGCGCGTCATTGGTCATTGGGACTTGGTCATTGGTCTTTTTCTCTCGAAGAGGTAAGCGATGCTAGGACCGGCCGATATCCTCGTGGGAGGCATCCTCCCTGGCGCCGTGGCGCTCTTGCTGCGGCAGGTGTTGCTGCGGGTGGGCGCCGCCGATCGCGTGGCGTGGCCCGTCGCGGCCGGCGTTGCTTACCTCGTCGGACAAGCCGCGCTGGC